>NZ_CAXTOQ010000040.1:3919-24654 GCF_964245895.1 uncultured Amnibacterium sp. | reverse complement strand
CGATGAGCGGCGGGGTCGACTCCGCCGTCGCTGCGGCGCGTGCGGTCGACGCGGGTCACGACGTCACCGGCGTGCACCTCGCGCTGAACCGGAACGCGGGCACGCTCCGCACCGGCGCCCGCGGCTGCTGCACCATCGAGGACGCGATGGACGCCCGGCGGGTCGCCGACCGGATCGGCATCCCCTTCTACGTGTGGGACTTCAGCGCGCGGTTCGCGGAGGAGGTCGTCGACGACTTCGTCGCGGAGTACGCCGCCGGCCGTACGCCGAACCCGTGCCTCCGCTGCAACGAGCGGATCAAGTTCGCGGCGCTGCTCGACCGGGCGGTGTCGCTCGGCTTCGAAGCGGTCTGCACCGGCCACTACGCCGTCGTCCGCACCGACGCGACGGGCGCGCGCGAGCTGCACCGCGCCTCCGACGAGGCGAAGGACCAGTCCTACGTGCTCGGCGTGCTCACCGCGGACCAGCTGGCGCACGCGATGTTCCCGCTGGGCGAGACGCCGTCGAAGGCGGTCGTCAGGTCGGAGGCGGCGGCGCGCGGCTTCCGCGTCGCCGCGAAGCCGGACAGCCACGACATCTGCTTCATCCCCGACGGCGACACCCGCGGTTGGCTCGCGGACCGGCTCGGCAGCGCCGCGGGGCCGGTGGTCGATCGCTCCGGGGCCGAGGTCGGCAGCCACGACGGCGCGCTCGCCTACACGGTCGGTCAGCGGCGGGGGCTCTCGCTGACCCGCCCGGCGCCCGACGGCCGCCCGCGCTTCGTGCTCGAGGTGAAGCCCGCCACCAACACCGTCGTGGTCGGGCCGCGGGAGGCGCTGGCGGTCGGCGCGCTCGCGGGGGCGCGGACGTCGTGGGCGGGGCCGCGTCCGGTCGCTGGGACGTTCCGCTGCGACGTCCAGGTGCGCGCGCACGCGGAGCCCGTGCCCGCCACCGCGGCGTTCGAGGGCGGTGAGCTGGTCGTGCGGCCCGACGAGCCGATCCTCGGACTCGCCACCGGCCAGAGCGCGGTGCTCTACGACGGCACGCGCGTGCTGGGCCAGGTCACGGTGGACCGCACCGTCCCGGTTGCACCCGCCGCCTGACCGCCCCTCCCGGCGGCGCGCACGTCCGCGGGTGCCGCACACGGTCGCCTGATCCGAGGGCCCTTTCCGTTCCACCCGGTGTCGGTGGGCGCTTCTACACTCGCGGCATGAGCGAGACGATCACCGCCCCCGACGACGCCGGCACGCCGGGATCGACCGCCGGAGCCGAGCGCGCGGTCGCGGGGCTGACCGAGCGCATCAACGAGCTGCGGCGGCAGTACTACGAAGGCGACCAGTCGACCGCCTCCGACCAGGAGTACGACGCGCTGGTCCAGCACCTGCAGGCGCTCGAGCGGGACCACCCCGAGCTGCTGCGGCCCGACAGCCCGACGCAGACCGTCGGCGGCGCTGCGGAGACGACGCTGTTCGCGCCCGTCGTGCACCGGGAGCCGATGCTCTCGCTCGACAACGTCTTCAGCCGACCGGAGCTGGAGGCGTGGGCGGAGAAGGTGCAGCGCGACGCCGCGAAGGCCGCCCCGGACGCGCCGGTGCGATGGCTCAGCGAGCTGAAGATCGACGGCCTCGCCATCAACCTGCGCTACGAGCGCGGGGCGCTCACCTCGGCCGCGACCCGCGGCGACGGCGTCACCGGCGAGGACGTGACCCCGAACGTCCGCACCATGGGCACGATCCCGATGCGGCTGTCCGGCACCGGCCATCCGGATCTCGTGGAGGTGCGCGGCGAGATCTTCTTCCCGGTCGCGAACTTCGACGCCCTGAACGCGCGGCAGGCTGCGGCGGGGGAGCGCCTGTTCGCGAACCCCAGGAACGCCGCCTCCGGCTCCCTCCGGCAGAAGGCGGAGGGCAAGAGCCCCGAGAAGCTGGCGCTGATGGAGGCGCGGATCCGCGGGCTGCGGATGCTCGTGCACGGCATCGGAGCCTGGCCGGTCGAGCAGATCGAGCGATCCACCCCCGTCACGTCGCAGAGCGAGGTGTACGCGCTGCTCGCCGAGTGGGGGCTGCCCACCTCGAGCCACTACCGCGTGCTCGGCACCGTCGACGAGGTGTGGGGCTTCATCGAGAAGTACCGGGCGGAGCGCGCCTCCGTCGAGCACCAGATCGACGGCATCGTGATCAAGGTCGACGACCTCGACCTGCACGTCGCGCTGGGGGCGACGAGCCACTCGCCGCGCTGGGCGACCGCGTTCAAGTACCCGCCCGAGGAGGTGCACACGAAGCTGCTCGACATCGTCGTCTCCATCGGCCGCACCGGGCGCGCGACGCCGTTCGCGGTGATGGCGAAGGCGCTCGTCGCGGGCTCGGAGGTGCGGCAGGCGACCCTGCACAACCAGGACGTCGTGATCCAGAAGGGCGTGCTGATCGGCGACACCGTCGTGCTGCGCAAGGCGGGTGACGTGATCCCGGAGGTGCTCGGCCCGGTGGTCGAGCTGCGGGACGGCACCGAGCGCGCGTTCGTGATGCCGACGCACTGCCCCGAGTGCGGCACCGAGCTGCGGCCGGCGAAGGAGGGCGACGTCGATCTCCGCTGCCCGAACGCCCGCAGCTGCCCCGCGCAGGTGCGCGGGCGGGTCGAGCACATCGGCTCCCGCGGGTCCCTCGACATCGAGGCGCTCGGCGAGGTGACCGCCGCGGCGCTCACCCAGCCGTCGGTGCCGGCGGCGCCGCCGCTCGTCACGGAGGCGGGCCTGTTCGACCTGACGATGGCCGACCTGCTGCCGATCCGGGTCGTGCCGCGCGACCCCGAGACCGGTATGCCCCGCCTGAACGAGGACGGGACGGCGAAGCTGCTGGCGCCGTTCGAGCGCAACCCGAACGCGGACGAGCGCCGCGCTGCGAAGGAGGCCGGCGCGTCGCTCGAGCCCGGCGCCCGGGTGCCGTCGAAGCAGGCGGTCGACCTGCTGGCCAACCTCGAGATCGCGAAGACCAGGGACCTCTGGCGCTACCTGGTCGGCCTGTCCATCCGGCACGTCGGTCCCGTCGCCGCGAGGGCCCTCGCCGCCCACTTCGGGTCCATGACCGCGATCCGGGCGGCCGCCCGCGACGAGCTCGCGGCGGTCGACGGCGTCGGGCCGATCATCGCGGACGCGCTCATCGACTGGTTCGCGGTCGACTGGCACGCGGAGATCGTCGACCGCTGGACCGCCGCGGGCGTCCGGCTCGAGATCCCGGGCCATCCCGGCCCGCAGGCGATCGAGAAGGCGCCGGCCGGCCCGCTCGCCGGGCTGTCGATCGTCGTCACCGGCACCGTCGAGGGGTTCACCCGCGAGGAGGCGGAGGAGGCGATCCTCGCCGGCGGCGGGAAGTCCGTCGGCAGCGTCTCGAAGCGGACGTCCTTCGTGGTCGTCGGCGCGAGCCCCGGGGCGAGCAAGCTGACGAAGGCCGAGGCGCTCGGCACCCCGCAGCTGGACGCGGAGGGCTTCCGCCGCCTCCTCGAGGACGGCCCGGACGCGGTCACCGAGCCGAACGGCGGAGATCCGACCGAATGACGGACGGATCCGGCGAATCCTTCCGTCATTCGTGAAGGACTCCGTCATCCCGTCCCGCGACATCCGCGTCTGCTTCGCCGGCGACTCGCTGACGGCCGGCACCGGCGACGAGACCTCGCTCGGCGGCGTGGGCCGCGTCACCGCAGCGGGGATCGCGGCCGGCCTGGACCTGACCTCCTACAACCTCGGCGTCCGCGGCGCGACATCGGTGCAGGTCGTCCGCCGCCTCGCGATCGAGGCGCGCTTGCGGCTGACCGCGGGGGAGCCGCGGATCATCCAGTCGTTCGGCGTGAAGCACACGCATCCCGACAACCTGCTGCCGATCGGAGACACCGTCGGCGCGCTCCGGGCGGCGCAGCGCCACGCCCTCGAGTCGCGCTGACGGCGGTGTGTGCTGGCAGCGAGCGAGGCATCCCCGGAATGCCCTACATCGACGGACGAGGTCAGTCGTGATCGGCGATCTCGCCCTTGACCGCCCTCGCGATCGCCGCGATCGCAAGCGCTGACGTCGGACGGCTCGCCGGAAGCGTGTAGCCGCGCCTCGCATCGCCAGCCACCGTTCGGATCCAGGGATTCGAGAGGAAGTCGAGCGCTTCTGCCACCTCACTTTCGCTCACGTCACTATCTCGCCGCAGCAGTCGGTAGATATCGCGCGGAGTGATGGGCTGTGCATTGGCTTGGTCGAGTTCCGTCGTCAGTTCACCGAGTACGAGGCGAATTGTCTCCAACTTCCGCAGGTCATCCTCGCGGGCTGACGGTTGAGATTGATCTCGGTCGGGTGACAGGAGCGTCAGAACCTGGTCCGGCCTGTAGGGCACCTCGTGGTGGTCTCGAAGTATCTGCGCGAGCTCCTCGGCGGTGAGCAGCGCAATTCCTGCCGCCGCAGCGCGCGACGGGAGTCGTCCAGCGTGCTCGTAGCCGGGAGCAACGACAACGATGTAACCGGCGCCTTCGCGCTCGGCGTGCTCCTTCAAGGTGTCAAGAACAACGGCATCCTCGCGCAGGCTGCCAGACGCGGAGGTCTTAGCGTCCACGATCAGTCGACCAAGCTCCGTCAGATTGGACTGAATTCTCACAAGAACGTCCGTGCGGCCGGGCCCTCCGATGTGCCGTGCGCTCACTCCGAGCACAGAAATCGCGTTGGCAACCGAAAGCTCGAATCTCTCTGGATGGGCAGAATCGGTCGCGCTCTCGGTGAGCTCAATCCCGATCTGCTCTACCGTCGGCCTGGCGGATTCCTCATCGACATCGTCCCGGACTGACGTTCCGAAATCCTCCGCCTTCATCGGCAGTTCGACGGCGAGAGCACGACCGATCGGTGAGATCGCATATTGGAAGGGGCCGACTTGGGTGACGGCGCGCGCATCCGCGAGTCGACGAAGTACAAGCGTCGTTCGATCGCGACTCGGGGCGGACGGGGTCGCGGCGAAGAGCTTTCGATGGATCTCGCCCGCTTGCATCGGCGTACTCCCCAGAAGGGGCAAGACTTCTCCGAACTGCAAGAAGGTCACGTGCATTAGGCGAGCCAAATTGATGGCACTCGCGAAAGATGCAAATTCGGCCCCGATCGGCGTTGGCGAAACGTCATCGCGAGTGACGTACTCGTAAACGCCGAGCGTCCTTGCAGTCTGCATGAACGAGTTCGCGGAGGAAGCGGTCAGGCTCAACTTGGAACTGAGCATCTCAAGCAACTCGACCCGAGCAATCTTCGGCGTCGCGAGTCGCACCAGCAGTTGAATGGCGGCCACTGGATTCTTCGGAAGGTATCCGAGCGCGATTTGACGGTTTGTCGCGCGCGGATCTTCGAGGGCGCTTTTCAGTAGCGGCGGTGCAGCTTCGATCGTCGCGACGTGGAGATCCTCCATGGCTCGTTGAAGTTCCTCGGGCTCGAGAACGTGAATTCGCGCGATCGCAGTCTTGCCGGAGTTCGTGATCAACCAGCGACGGTCGGGACCTTCCTCGATCAGATCCAGGACGCGAAGCCAGGCGAGTCGTCGACGGATCTGGTCTGGCGATCTCCACGGCAACTGGTATGACTTGTTCGCGCGACTCAGCAGTTCAGACACGGTCGAGCGCTGCTGAGCGAGATCCGCGAGGATCTCGCCGAAGAAGGCGACGGCGCCATGGAGGTGGTCGAACAAGGTCGCGTCGTCTTGTGTCTCTAGCCATGCGCGACCAGCGGCGCTGAGCACTAGACCATCGTTCGTCTGTGCGGTGAGGCCGAGTTTCCCGAGCTGGTATGTCGCACGGGTGAGTTCTTCCGGTGTGCCGAGCCAGTCCGCGTTGATACGTCCGTCGACGTGTTCCAGGAATTCGATCAGTCGCCGCTTCTGGGCATCTGTGCCTCCCGGCGACGCGGGCGCCGCCAGCGATCGCCCGCCCCAGATCGGTGCGCCGTACTCGGGCTCATCTGTCATGTCGCGACGTTAGTCGAGGCGATCCCCGGAGTGTGGGATGAACTTGGCGCGGGTATCGCAGGCATCCGTGCGTGGATTGAGCCGGAGGAGCGGTGCCGCCCGGCCGAATAGACTCGAATCCATGCCCGACGCGCCCCCGGTGATCACGGTCGCCGACGTCCAGCACCTCGCGGGCCTCGCCCGCGTCGCCCTCGAGCCGGGTGAGATCGAGCACCTCGCCGGCGAGCTGAACCAGATCGTGGACTCGGTGCGGAAGGTGCAGGAGGTCGTCACGCCCGACGTGCCCGCGACCAGCCACCCGCTGCCGCTCGTGAACGTGCTGCGCCCCGACGTCGTCGGCGAGGTCCTGACGCAGGCGCAGGTGCTCTCCGGGGCGCCCGACCAGGCCGACGGCCGCTTCCGCGTGCCCGCCATCCTCGGCGAGGAGCAGTGATGAGCGACCTCACCCGCTGGACCGCCGCGCAGCTCGCCGAGCGCCTCGCCGCCGGCGACGTCTCGAGCGTCGAGGCGACCCGCGCCCACCTCGATCGCATCGCCGAGGTCGAGCCGGACGTGCACGCGTTCCTCCACGTCGCCGGGGACGCCGCGCTGGCCCGCGCGGCCGAGATCGACCGCCTCCGCGCCGCGGGGGAGGCGCCCGGCCTGCTCGCCGGCGTCCCGATCGCGATCAAGGACGTGCTCTGCACGCTCGACATGCCCTCGACGGCGGGGTCGCGCATCCTCGAGGGCTGGGTGCCGCCGTACGACGCCACCGTCGTCGAGCGCCTCCGGGCCGCGGGCCTCGTGCCCATCGGCAAGACGAACATGGACGAGTTCGCGATGGGCTCGTCGACCGAGCACTCCGCGTACGGCCCGACGCACAACCCGTGGGACCTCGCCCGCATCCCGGGCGGGTCCGGCGGCGGTTCCGCGGCGGCGGTCGCCGCGTTCGAGGCGCCCGTCGCCCTCGGCTCGGACACCGGCGGCTCCATCCGCCAGCCCGCGGCCGTGACCGGCTCGGTCGGCGTCAAGCCGACCTACGGCGGGGTCAGCCGCTTCGGCGCCATCGCCCTCGCCTCCAGCCTCGACCAGGTCGGGCCCGTCAGCCGCACCGTGCTCGACGCGGGCCTGATCCACGACGTGATCGGCGGGCACGACCCGCGCGACGCGACGAGCCTCACCGACACCTGGCCGTCGATGGCGGCGGCGGCCCGCCTCGGTGCGGCGGAGGGGTCGCTCGCGGGCATCCGCGTCGGCGTCGTCCGCCAGCTGAACGGCGAGGGCTTCCAGTCCGGCGTCCGGCAGCGGTTCGCGGAGGTGCTCGAGCGGATGGCCGCAGCCGGGGCCGAGGTCGTCGAGGTCGAGGCGCCGCACTTCGAGTACGCGATCAGCGCCTACTACCTGATCATGCCCGCGGAGGCGTCGAGCAACCTCGCGAAGTACGACTCCGTCCGCTTCGGCCTGCGCGTCGACCCGGGCCGATCGACGACCGAGCAGGTGATGGCGCTCTCCCGCGAGCGCGGGTTCGGCGCCGAGGTGAAGCGCCGCGTCATCCTCGGCACCTACGCGCTGTCGGCCGGCTACTACGACGCGTACTACGGCAGCGCGCAGCAGGTGCGCACCCTCGTGCAGCGCGACTTCGCCGCCGCGTTCGAGCAGGCCGACGTGCTCGTCTCGCCGTCGGCACCCACGACGGCGTTCCCGCTCGGCGAGCAGCTGGACGACCCGCTCGCGATGTACTTGAACGACGTGACGACGATCCCGGCGAACCTCGCCGGCGTGCCGGGGATGGGCCTGCCGATGGGGCTCGCGCCCGAGGACGGCCTGCCGACCGGGCTGCAGATCATGGCGCCCGCCCGCGAGGACGCCCGCCTGTACCGCGTCGGCGGCACCGTGGAGGCGCTGCTGGAGGCGGAGTGGGGCGCCCCGCTGCTGTCCCGCGCGCCGCGCCTCGGCCGGCCGGTGCCCGTTCCGGGGTTCGGCACCGAACCCGACGGGGGGACCCTCTGATGGCCGACGTCCTGCTGTCCTTCGAGGACGCGCTCGAGCGCTACGAGCCGGTCCTCGGCTTCGAGGTGCACGTCGAGCTCTCGACCGCGACGAAGATGTTCTCGCCCGCGCCGAACCCGGCGGCGCCCGGCGCGGACCCCTCCGTGCCGAACACGCTCGTCGCGCCGGTCGACATGGGCCTGCCCGGCGCGCTGCCGACGGTGAACGCGCAGGCGGTCCGGTCCTCGCTCTTGCTCGGCCTGGCGCTCGGCTGCTCGCTCGCGCCGTCCAGCCGGTTCGCGCGGAAGAACTCCTTCTCCCCGGACCTCGGGAAGAACTACCAGATCAGCCAGTTCGACGAGCCGATCGCCTTCGAGGGCTCCGTCGAGGTGGAGCTCGAGGACGGCACCGTCTGGACCGTCCCCATCGAGCGCGCGCACATGGAGGAGGACGCCGGCAAGCTGACGCACGTCGGCACCACCGGCCGGATCCAGGGCGCCGACCACTCGCTCGTGGACTACAACCGGGCCGGCGTGCCGCTGGTCGAGATCGTGACGAAGCCGATCTTCGGCGCCGAGCACCGGGCGCCCGAGATCGCGAAGGCGTACGTCGCGACGATCCGCGACATCGTCAAGTCGCTCGGCATCTCGGAGGCGCGGATGGAGCGCGGCAACCTGCGGTGCGACGCCAACGTCTCCCTTCGCCCGCGTGGGCAGGAGCGGCTCGGCACCCGTACCGAGACGAAGAACGTGAACAGCCTGCGCTCGGTCGAGCGCGCGGTCCGGTACGAGATCCAGCGGCAGGCCGCGATCCTCGCCGCGGGCGGCTCGATCGTCCAGGAGACCCGGCACTGGCACGAGGACACCGGCACCACGAGCGCCGGCCGGCCGAAGTCCGACGCGGACGACTACCGGTACTTCCCCGAGCCCGACCTGCTGCCGATCGAGCCGTCGCTCGCGCTGATCGAGGAGCTGCGGGCCGCGCTGCCGGAGTCGCCGGCCGCGTTCCGCCGCCGCCTGCAGGCCGACTACGGCTTCACGGACACCGAGTTCCGCGACATCCTGAACGCGGGCGTGCTCGCCGAGCTCGAGGAGACGATCACGAAGGGCGCCGCGCCCGCGCAGGCGCGCAAGTGGTGGCTGGGGGAGATCCTCCGCATCGCGAACAGCCGCGGCGTCGACGCCGGCACGCTCGTGTCGCCGCTGCACGTCAGCGAGCTGATCGCGCTCGTCGAGAACGGCGACCTCACCGACCGGCTCGCCCGGCAGGTGCTCGAGGGCGTCGTCGCGGGCGAGGGCAGCCCCGAGCAGGTCGTCGCGGCGCGCGGCCTGAAGGTGGTGTCCGACGACTCCGCGCTGATCGCGGCGATCGACACCGCGCTGGCCGCGCAGCCGGACGTGCTGCAGAAGATCCGCGACGGCAAGGTGCAGGCCGCCGGCGCGGTCATCGGCGCCGTGATGCAGGCGATGCGCGGCCAGGCCGACGCTGCCCGCGTGCGCGAGCTGGTGCTGGAGCGCGCCTCCGCCTGACCGCTCGGCGTCGCTGAGCAGCTCGATGGACGATCCGTCCCCGATTCGACGTCGCGCTCCGTCGAACGAGGGACGGGGCGTCGCTCCGAGCCGGCCGGGGTCCCTCCGACGCCGTGCGACGATCCTGCCGTGACCGCATTCGCCCGGTTCCCGATCCGCCGAGTCGAGGCGCGCACGAGGTCGCCGCTCGATCCGGCCGCCTGGCCGGCGACGATCCCCGCGGTCGCGCAGCTGCTCGCGGACGGATTGGACCTCGGGCGCGCGACGGTGCTGCTCGGGGAGAACGGCTCCGGCAAGTCGACGCTGGTGGAGGCGATCGCGATCGCGTCCGGGCTGTCGCCGGAGGGCGGTTCGCCGAACACCATGCGTGTTACCCGGCCGAGCGAGTCGCCCCTGCACGAGCACCTGTCGATCGTGCGGAACGGCGGCGCCCCGCGGTTCGGCTACTTCCTCCGCGCCGAGACGATGCACGGCCTGTACACCTACCTGGAGCAGAACCCGCGGCCCCCGAGCGCGCCTCCCGAGCCGCGGTTCCACGAGCTGAGCCACGGCGAGTCGTTCCTGGCGCTGATCCGCAGCCGGTTCCGGAACGCGGGGCTCTGGTTGCTCGACGAGCCGGAGAGCGCGCTGTCCGTCACGGGCTGCATGGCGCTGCTGTCGCACCTCACCGACCTGCTGGAGGACGACCGGAACCAGGTGATCCTGTCCACCCACTCGCCGCTGCTGGCCGCGCTGCCCGGAGCGACCGTGCTCGAGGTCGGCGAGTGGGGGCTGCGGGCCACCCCGTGGGACGACACCGACCTCGTGCGGCTGTGGCGCGACTTCCTCGAGGCGCCGCGGCGGTTCCTCCGCGCGCTCTGAGGCCGTCCGGGCGCGCGGCTCAGGCGCCGGGGCTGCGGTGGCGTTCGAAGAACTGCACGATCGTCGCCGGCTGGTAGTTCGACGGGTCGCCGTGCCCGCCGGTGGTCCGGTAGTACGTCACGTCCGCACCCGCGGCCCGGGCGCGCGCCACGCAGACGGCCGCGTTCGTCGCCGCGTCGACCACGGTGTCCGACGCCGAGGCCCAGACCAGCATCGGGGCGTCGCCCACCTCGACGGGGGCGACGGGGGCCCGGCTGCGGCCGCGCCAGGCGTCGCCGATGGTCTGCTGGAAGCGCTCCTCGTGCATGGTGCTGAGGTCGCACACCGGGAACCAGGCCGTGACGGCCCGCACGTCGGGCAGGGTGCGGGCCAGCTGCATCGTCGCGAGGCCGCCCATCGACTCGCCCATCAGGAAGACGTCGCGCAGGTCGTACGTGCGCCGTGCCCTGCTGATCAGGGTCGTGTAGTCCTGCAGGCTCGCCGGGTCGCCCCACGCCTTCCCGCCGGCGTCGGCCGAGAGCAGGGTGAACCCGGTGTCGGTGAGCGCGGTCGCGACGCCCGCCTCCTCCTTGCGGGAGAGCAGGGACCAGCGCGTCTGACCCCAGCCGTGCAGGAAGACGACGAGCGCGCCGTTCGGCCGCTTCGGCGCGACCACCAGCGAGGACGAGGCGTCGTCGTCGACGATCCGCGCGCCCTGCGCCCGCAGCGCGGCGGGGTCGACCGGGTCGACCGTCTTCTGCACAGGGGAGGGGGTCGCGCCGGCGACGGTCCCGGCCGCGCAGCCGCTCAGGGTCGCGGCGACGAGCAGGGCGGCCACGATCCCGCCCGCACGACGCTGCGGGCGGCGGAGAGGCACCCCGTCATTCTGCAAGCGCCGCGCACGCCGCTCCGACACGCGGGCGGTCCGCGGACCATTCGTAGTGAATCGTGACCGTGCACCCCCTGGACAGGGCGCAGGACACGGTCGACCCGCGCGGCGGCGTCCGCGTACGCTCATCGCAGGCACCGCGGAGACGTCCACTCTTCACTCCACGCCCGCTGGTGCCTCGTGCGGACGGTTCGACACGTCCGCCGTGCCGCGGGATGCGTGGCGCGCACGCCGTAGCGGGCGTGCCGCGCATCCCGCCGAAACCCTCTCCGATCAGGGCATCCGCCGCCATTCGAGGACGTGGTGGAATCGTCACGTGACGATCCGCCCCGACGACGACCTGCTCGCGGGGCTCGCCGCCGACCTCGACGCCGCCCGCTACACGGTCGAGGGGCTGGAGGCGGCGTGGGGCGCCGTCGCCGCGGAGGCGCTCGGCCGCGACGACCCCGAGCCCGCGCTCGCGGAGCTGCGGCGAAGACCGTTCTCCGCCGCCGGGCTGCTCGGCGCGCTGCTCGTGCTCGGCACCCCGCGCAGCCGGGCGGAGGTGGACCGCGCGCTGCCGCGCACCGGTGCCGAGGGAGCCGAGCGGCTCGGGCTGGTGCGCCTCGACGGCGACCTGGTGCTGCCGGACGTCGACCTGCGGCCCTACGCGCTGGCGGACGGGTCCGGTGTCGCCGCCTGGTGGATCGCCTCCGACCCGGGCGAGACGGCGCTGGGCACGGAGCTGCCGGAGCACCACGTGCTGGGCGCAGGCGCGGCCTCCACGACGCTCGCGCAGATCCTCGTGCCGACCGGCGACGGCGCGGTGCTCGACCTCGGCACGGGCAGCGGCATCCAGGCGCTGATCGTCGCGCGGTCGGCGACGCGCGTCGTGGCGACCGACGTGTCGCAGCGCGCGCTCGGGTTCGCCCGGCTGAACGCCGCGCTGAACGGCGTGCGCCTCGACCTGCGCCTCGGCTCCCTGTATGAGCCGGTCGCGGCTGAGCGGTTCGACCGCATCGTGTCGAACCCGCCGTTCGTCATCACCCCGCGCGCTCCCGGCGTGCCCGAGTACACCTACCGGGACGGCGGCCTGCCCGGCGACGGCCTCGTGGAGGCGGTCGTGCGCGGCGCAGGGGCGCACCTCGCGGCGGGCGGCGTGGCGCAGCTGCTCGGCAACTGGGAGGTCCGCGGCGATCTGGTCGCCGCCCGGGAGCGCGTGCTGGGCTGGGCGGACGGGCTCGACGTGTGGGTCGTCGAGCGCGACCTCCTCGATCCCGCGCAGTACGCCGAGACGTGGGTCCGCGACGGCGGCGCGCAGCCCGGCACCGCCCGGTACCGCTCGCTCGTCCGGGCCTGGCTGGACGACTTCGCCGACCGCGGCGTGACCGGGATCGGCGCCGGCTACCTCACGCTCCGCGCGCCGGAGGGGACGGCGACCCTCCGCCGCTTCGAGCACCTCGACGGGCCGGTCGGCAGCGGCGTCGGCGAGGCGATCGCGGCGGGCCTGGCGGCGCACGACCTGCAGCGGTCCCTCCCGGACGACGCGCTCGCGGCGGTGGTGCTGCAGGTGGCCGCGGACGTGACGGAGCACCGGCACTACTGGCCGGGGGAGGCGGACCCGACGGTGATCGAGCTGCGGCAGGGCACCGGCTTCGCCCGGACCCGCCGGGTCGACACCGTGACCGCCGCGGTGGTGGGAGCGTGCGACGGCGAGCTGCCGGTCGGCCGCATCGCCGACGCGGTCGCGCGGATCCTCGACGCGGACCCCGCGGACACCCGGGCCGCCGTGCTCCCGGTCCTGCGGGAGCTGCTCGTGGAGGGCTTCCTGGCCCCCGCCTGACGCGCGCGCCCTCCTCCGAGCACGACAGCAGGAACTTCCGAGCGCTTGGGCAGGAAGAATGCCGTTGAACAGGAAGATCTCGGCCGATTCTTCCTGCTGAAGTGGATTCTTCCTGCTGTCGTGCTCGGGTCAGCGAGCGAGCACGAAAGCAGGAATTCCCGAGCGCTTGGGCAGGAAGAATGCCGTTGCGCAGGAAGATCTCGCCCGATTCTTCCTGCTGGAGTGGATTCTTCCTGCTGTCGTGCTCGGGTCAGCCGGCCAGCACGGTCTGGGTGAAGGAGTCGAGGCGCTCCCGCAGGCCCGCGATGCGGCGCTGCACGATCTCCTCCGGCGGCAGCTGCATGGGCGCGGGAGGGGGTGCGATGCGGATGATCGCGGAGCAGCCGAGGTCCGCGCAGATGTACGTGCCGACGGTGTCGCCCTTCCGCCCGGCCTCGCCGCTGCGAGGTGCCGCGAACAGCCGCACCTGGGCGCCGGGCTGCGCGCTGTGGCACAGCGAGCACATGGCGCTGATGCCGCCGCGGATCCGCCGCTCGGCCGCGCGCAGCACGAACGAGACGGGCCGGTCGCCCTGCCAGACGGTGAGGTAGGCGCGCTGCGGCGCCTTCGCGTCGTGCCAGCCGAGGTACTCGCGCTCGTCCCAGACCATCTCGTGCAGCCCGGGCATCGGCACCCGTTCCGCGTCGCCCCTCGTCGTGTTGACGAACGACTCCCGGATCGCTTTCTCGGTCAGCGGCTGCATCGGTCCCAGGGTACGGCGCGGGATCGGGCCGTCAGCGCGGGGGGACCCGCGAGTAGTCGGGGTGCTCGGCCAGGAAGTTGCGCACCATGGAGCACCGCCCGATCGGCTTCAACCCTGCCGCCCGGGTGTCGTCGAGCGCGGCGCGGACCAGCTGCGTGCCGTACCCGTGGTGCTCGTGCTCAGGCACGATCTCGCTGTGCGTGAAGACGCGCCCGTCCTCGCCGTCCCGGTAGACGACCTCGCCGATGGGGGTGCCGTCGAGCACCGCCACGTAGCGGTGGTTCGACGCGTCGTGCTCGGTCGCGATCTCGGCCATGGTGGCATCCTGCTCCCTGGCCGCTGAGCGGGCGAGCGGGGCGGGAGGGGTGGCGTGAGCGATCCGGACGTGCTCGTCGTCGGCGCGGGGCCGAACGGGCTCGCCGCCGCCGTGACCCTGGCCCGCGCGGGCCTCGACGTGCTCGTCGTCGAGCGGGACGCGGTCGGCGGCGCCGCCCGCACGGCGGCGGCGACGCTGCCCGGCTTCCGCCACGACCTCGGTGCCGCGGTGCACCCGATGGCCGTCGCGTCGCCGTTCTTCCGCCGCTTCGGGCTGACCGACCGGATCCCGTTCTTGACCCCGGAGCGCTCGTGGGTGCACCCGTTCGACAACGGGACCGCCGCAGTCGCGTGGCGGGACCTGCACCGCACGGCCGTGGGACTCGGCGGGGACGGGCCCGCGTGGACGCGGCTGCTCGGCCCGCTCGTCGCCCGGGTGGAGGAGGTCGCCAGGATCGCCGGCGGCGCGGTCCTGCGCCCGAGCGCGGACCCGGGCACGCTGCTGCGGCTCGGACTCCGCGCGCTCGAGCAGGGCACGCCGCTCTGGGACGCGCGCTGGCGCGGCCGGGACGCGCCGGCCCTGCTGGCGGGCGTCGCCGCGCACACCATCCGGCCGATGCCGGCGATCGCCTCCGCGGCGGCCGGCCTGGTGCTCGCGACGACGGGGCACGCGGGCGGCTGGCCGATCCCGGTCGGCGGCACGGGAGCGATCGCGGACGCGCTCGCCGCCGACCTGCTCGCCCACGGCGGCCGCATCGAGACCGGTCGCGACATCGCCGGGCCGGCCGACCTGCCTGCCGCCCGCGCCGTCGTGCTCGACACCGGCGTGCCCGCCCTCCTCCGGATCGCCGGCGACCGGCTGCCCGGCCCGGTCCGCGCCTGGCTGCGGACCTTCCGCACCGGCGACGGCGTCGGCGTCGTCCACTTCGCCCTGTCCGGCCCGGTGCCGTGGACGAACGAGGACGCGCGCGGCGCCGTCACCCTCCACCTGGGCGGCACCCGTGCCGAGATCGCGGCCGCGGAGGCGGACGTCGCGGCCGGCCGCGTGCCCGACCGGCCGTACGTGCTCGTCGCGCAGCCGACGGTGCTCGACCCGAGCCGCGCGCCGGCGGGCAGCCACGTGCTCTGGACCTACACGCACCTCCCGCGCGGCTCCCGGACCGACCCGACCGCGATGATCACGGCCGCGATCGAGCGTCTCGCGCCCGGCTTCCGCGACGTCGTGCTGGCGTCGAGCGCGCGCAGCCCCGTCGACGTCGCGGCCTGGAACCCGAACCTCGGCGGCGGCGACATCGCCGCCGGTGCGGTGACCCTGCGCCAGCTGGTGGCCCGCCCGGTGCCGAGCCCGGACCCGTGGCACGTCGGCGCGGGCGTCTACCTCTGCTCGGGCGCTGCGGCGCCAGGACCCGGGGTGCACGGGATGGGCGGCTACCAGGCCGCGCGCTCGCTGCTGCGCCGCGAGTTCGGCATCCGCACCCCGCCCGCGCTGCGCTGACCGATCAGCCCCGCCGCAGCTCGAGGATCCGGGCCGCGATCCGCGTCACCAGCTCGGCCGGCACCGGGTCCCGGTACCGCAGGACGACCGAGTCCTTCCCGCTGCGCAGCGGCGCCACCTCCGCCTCCAGCGGATTCCCGAGCGGTGGCACCGGGTAGAGGCCGGCGTGCGCCTTCCACCCCGCGAAGTGGATGGCGTACCGCCCGCCGAGCAGGATCGCGGGCATGTCGTACCGGATGGTCTCGACGCCGTCGGGCACGGCCGCGTGCAGCGCCTCCCGGATCGCCAGGAGGCGCGCCGCGGCGGACGCGGGGAGGGCGGCGATGTACGCGTCCACGTCGGGGGAGCGCTCGGCCACCGCCCGAGCATGGCAGCGCCCCTCCGGGATCGTCCAGCAGCGCGGGCGCACGATGGCGGGCGTGACATCGAAGGTCTGGTTCATCACCGGCACGTCCCGCGGCTTCGGCCGGGAGTGGGCCATCGCCGCGCTCGACCGAGGCGATCGCGTCGCGGCGACGGCGCGCAGCGTCGACGCGCTCGACGACCTCGTCGAGCGGTACGGCGACGCGATCCTGCCGCTGCCGCTCGACGTCACCGACAAGGCGGCGGTCGAGGCCGCGGTGGCGAAGGCGCTCGAGACCTTCGGCCGCATCGACGTCGCGATCAACAACGCCGGCTACGGCCACTTCGGCTTCGTCGAGGAGGTCTCGGAGGCGGAGCTGCGCGCGCAGCTGGAGACGAACCTGTTCGGGGCCGTCTGGGTGACCCAGGCGGTGCTGCCCGCGATGCGGGCGCAGGGCAGCGGCCACATCATCCAGGTCTCGTCGATCGGCGGGATCAGCGCCTTCCCGCTCGTCGGCGCGTACCACGCGTCGAAGTGGGCGCTCGAGGGCCTCTCGCAGTCCCTCGCTCAGGAGGTCGCGGGCTTCGGCATCAGCGTCACGCTCATCGAGCCGGGCGGGTTCTCGACCGACTGGGCGGGCCCGTCGGCGCAGCGCTCGGCCGAGCTGCCCGCCTACGCGGACCTTCGGCAGCAGGTGGCCGAGCAGCGCGCCGCCCGCTTCGCCGAACCGGGCCACCCGGAGGCGACGCGCGGCCCGATCCTCGAGATCGTCGATGCGGAGGAGCCCCCGCTGCGGGTCTTCTTCGGGCGGGCGCCGCTCGGGATCGCGAAGGCGGACTACGCCGGGCGGATCGCGACGTGGGAGCGGTGGCAGCCCCTCGCCGAGCGGGCGCAGGGCTGAGCCCGCCGCGATCGTTTCGGCCTCGTTACGAATCCGTCCGGAACCGTCGCGCGGTCCTAGCCTGCCGACCGTGACCACGGTGGAAGCGCCAGCGAAGCAGTCCTTCGTCGAGCCGGGAGGGATCGAGGCGATCCCGCTGGAGCGGCGCCACGGCTCGCCGTGGCAGCTGCTGGCCACCTGGACGGCGCCGAACCTCGAGTTCGCGACCGTGTTCGTCGGCGTGATCGCCGTCGCGTTCTTCGGACTCGGCTTCCCGCAGGCGATGCTCGCGCTGGTCCTCGGCAACGCGCTCGGCGCGCTGAGCCAGGGGATCCTCTCCACCTGGGGACCTCGCGACGGCGTCGCGCAGATGGTGCTCGGCCGCGTGGCCTTCGGCACCCGGGGGAACATCCTGCCGGCCGGCCTGAACACGGTGATGGCCGGGCTCGGCTGGTTCGCCACCAACTCCGTCAGCGGGGCGTTCGCGCTCGCGACCCTCACGGGCATGCCGATCTGGCTGGCGCTGGTCATCATCGTCGTGATCCAGGTGGGTGTCGCGATCGTCGGGCACAACTTCGTGCAGGCCTTCGAGCGCTACGCGACCGTCGTCCTCGGCGTGATCTTCTTGGTCGCGGCGATCTTCGCCCTGCTGTCGGGAGACCTCGCGGGAGGCGCGAACGGCGGCCCGGCCGGATTCAGCGCCGGCGTCGGCGGCTTCTCCGTCGCGATGGCGGCGGCGTTCGGCTACGCGGCAGGCTGGAACCCCTACGCGGCGGACTACACCCGCTACCTCGCGCCGACCACGTCGAGGCTGAAGATCGGGCTCGCAGCGGGCATCGGGAACTTCGTGTCCTGCACGCTGCTGATGGCTGCGGGCGCCGCCGCCGCGACCGCGCTGCAGTTCGGCGACGCGAACCCGACCGACCTGTTCACGTCGGCGGCGATCATGCCCGTGGTCGTCGGCGACCTCACGCTGCTGGCGATCTTCTTCGGCGCGATCTCCGCGAACGCGCTGAACATCTACTCGGGCGCGATGAGCTTCCTCGCGGTCGGCATCCGGATCCCGCTGACGCTGCGGCGCGCGATCGTCGCCGGGGCGTTCGGCGTGGTCGGCTTCTTCGTCGCGCTCGCCGCGAGCGCGGACCCCTCCGGCTCGTACGAGAACTTCCTGCTCGTCATCGCGTACTGGATCGCGCCCTGGCTCGGCGTGGTGCTCGCCGACCGGCTGTACCGCCGCGGCACCCGGATCGCGCCCTTCCTCGCCGACGACGCCCGGTACGTCAACCGGCCCGGGCTCATCGCGCTGGTCGTCGCCATGGTGCTGTCGATCTGGCTGTTCGCCAACCAGACCCTGTACACGGGCCTGCTGGTCGCGCCGACCGAGCGGTTCGCGGGCGGATTCGTCGCGGACTACGGCATCGGCGACCTCACGCCCCTCGTCGGGTTCGTGCTGGCCGTCGCGATCTACGTCGCCCTCGTGCCGGTCTTCCGGCCCGGTCGGGGTGCGCCGCTCGACCCGTCCGGTGCCGAGGAGCCCGCCCACGTCGATGCGGCGTCCCTGACATGACCGACGACGTCCGATACGTCACCGACGGGGAGAAGCTGGCCGTCGCGGCGGAGCAGGCGCGCATCGGACTGGCGGAAGGCGGTATCCCCATCGGCGCCGCGCTGTTCGACGGCGACGATCGGCTGCTCGGGGCCGGCCGCAACCGCCGCCTGCAGCACGGTGACGCCTCCGTCCACGGCGAGACGGACGCGTTCCGCGCGGCCGGGCGGCAGCGGTCGTACCGGCGCACGACGATGGCCACGACGCTCTCGCCCTGCTGGTACTGCTCGGGCCTCGTCCGGCAGTTCGGCATCGGCCGCGTGATCGTGGGGGAGGACCGCAGCTTCCTCGGCGGGCAGGACTGGATCGCCGAGCACGGCGCCCACGTCACGGTGCTGAACGACGCGGCCCTGATCGCGATGATGGGCGAGTGGATCGCCGCCAACCCCGACGTCTGGAACGAGGACATCGGCGAGGAGTGATGTTCGCCGATCCGCAGATCTCTCGCGGATCCGCAGTTCCCGGCCGACACGCCGCGTGTTCGCGCCGTCGGACGGCGTGTCACGGAGGAACTGCGGATCCGCGAGGGGTCAGGGGCCGGGTCCGCCGAGCGGGAGGTCGACGAAGATCCCTCCGAGCGGGTCCGAGCCGACCGGCGGGATGTCGTCGGGGGAGGCGAGCCCCAGCTCCGCGGCGAGGGCGTGGACGTGCGCCTCCGCGTCGTCCTGGGGCTCGTACCCGATCGCGCGTCCGGGCTCGAGCGACACGGTCCGCCGGGTGTTCGCGGAGACCCCCCAGACGATCGCGTTGCCGACCGGTGCGGTGAGCGCCGCCTCGACCACGCGGGCGAAGTCGGCGGCGGACAGCCACGTCGAGCGGGAGCGGGCCGTGTGCGGGCGGTCCCCGAACGTCATGATCCGGGCGTTCACGATCCGCATCCCGAACCGGTCGGCGTAGAGGTCGCCGAGCGCCTCCGACACGACCTTCGAGAAGCCGTAGTAGGTGTCTGGGCGCGCTCGCGGCATGCCATCGCCGGCCTCGTCGGAGGGGACGAAGCCGGCGGCGTGCACGGAGCTCGCGAGCAGGATCGCGGATCCCGCGTCCCTCGCGGCGTCGAGCGCGACACGGGCGGACTCCACGTTGAGGTCGACGATCTGCCGCCACGTCCGTTCGGCGGCATGGCTCGCGAGATGCACCACGAGGTCGGTACCGGCGGCGGCCGCGTGCATCGCGGCGTCGTCGGTCGCCGACGCGAGCAGCACCTCGTCCGCGGGGCCCGACGCCGAGGGCGGCGTCACGTCCAGCAGCCGCAGCCGGTGCCCGGCGGCCCGCAGCAGCGGCGTGACCGCGGTGCCGATGGAGCCCGCCGCGCCGGTGATGAGGATGGTCGCCATGCGGCGACGCTAGGCGGTCACGCCAGCAGCTCGACCAGCTTCGCGGCGTTGCGCACCGCGTACCCCTCGATGTCGTTCCCGAAGTAGGCGAACACCTCGTGCCCGTCGACCTCCCACCCGGCGATGCGCTCGGCCCAGCGCTGCAGGTCGTCGTCGTAGTAGGACCCGGCCGCATGCGTGCCGTGATCGGGACCGTGCAGGCGGAGGTAGATCCGCCGCGCCGTCGGTCGCAGCACGGTCGGCAGCCCGGCGCCGCTCATCACGCAGTACGCGGCCCCGTGGCGCTCGAGCAGCCGGAACGTCGCCTCCGTGTGCCAGGAGTCGTGCCGCAGCTCGACCGCGACCGACACCTCGTCCGGCAGCTCCGTGAGCAGCGCGTCGAGGTGCGCCTCGTCGCGCGCCACCTCCGGGTGCAGGTGCACCAGCACCATTCCCTGCCGCGGGCCGAGGTCCTGCCACGCGGTCGCGATCCGCTCCGCCCACACGTCCGGGGCGGACAGCCCGCCGCCCCGCACGGGCCCGCTCGCGTCGAACAGCGACAGCCGGAAGCCGTCCGGGGTGTCGTGCTGCCACGCGGTGAACGCCGCGTGGGGCGGCTGGTGCTGGAAGTCCGCGTGCACCTCCGCCGTCTGGAACGAGGCCGCGTAGGCGTGCAGCCGCTGCAGGGAGTCGAAGCCCTCCGGGTACAGCAGCCCCTCCCAGTGGTCGTACGACCAGCCCGACGTGCCCACATGCGCCATGCCGGTCAGCCTGCCCGGCCTTCCTTGAGCGCCCGCCTACCGTCGACGCCGTGAACCAGGACCGGTACGGGACGGACGTGCTCGCCGACGGCGGCTGGAAGAAGAAGGCGCCGCCGCCGGAGGTCGTCGAGGCGCTGCGCGACCCCGTCGTGGAGGAGGTCGCGAGCGGCTTCGTCGTTTCGGCGATGACGACCGGGTGGTACTCGCTTTCCTCCGCCTCGTCCTCGGCCGGCGGCTCCAGGATGGCGTAGGCGCTTGCACCGTCGACCGGACGCTCGCGCATGTC
>NZ_CAXTOQ010000040.1:0-3909 GCF_964245895.1 uncultured Amnibacterium sp. | reverse complement strand
GGTCGCGAGCGGCTTCGTCGGCGCGGTGATCGGCGTCGAGGGCAGGATGGTGCGGCTCGAGGACCGGCGGGGCAAGGTCCGGGTCTTCCCGATCGGCCCCGGCTTCCTGATCGACGGGAAGGCCGTCGCGCTGCGGGTGCCGAAGGTGCAGCCGAAGCGGAGCGGCCCGCTGCGCTCCGCCTCCGGCTCCTTCGCGGTCGAGGGCGCCAAGGCCCGCGTCGCGCGCGGCAGCCGCATCTTCGTCGAGGGCCGGCACGACGCGGACCTCGTCGAGAAGGTCTGGGGCCACGACCTGCGCATCGAGGGCGTCGCCGTCGAGTACCTGCAGGGCGTCGACCACCTGGAGGAGGTCCTGCACGTGTTCAAGCCGGAGCCGGACCGCAAGGTCGGCGTGCTCGTCGACCACCTGGTGAAGGGCAGCAAGGAGACCCGGCTCACGGAGGCCGCGGTGAAGCCGTGGGGCGACGACGTGCTCGTGGTCGGCCACCCCTACATCGACATCTGGCAGGCCGTGAAGCCCGAGCGGGTCGGCCTGAAGGCGTGGCCGGCGATCCCGCGCGGCATCGAGTGGAAGCACGGCATCTGCCAGGCGCTCGGCTGGCCGCACGAGGACCAGGCCGACATCGCGCGGGCGTGGCAGCGGATCCTCTCCCGCGTCGACCACTTCGGCCACCTCGAGCCGGCGCTGCTCGGCCGCGTCGAGCAGCTGATCGACTTCGTCACCGCCTGAGCGGGACGCCGCCGCCTGTCGTTTCGTCGGTCGGCCAGACCTACGGAACGAAAGGTGGTCTAGCGTCCGGGCATGGACGCGGTGCCCGGCCACCTGCTCGACGGCGACCCCTCGGTGCGCTGGCAGGCCCTTCGGGACCTGACCGACGCGCCGGCGGAGGAGGTCGCCGCGGAACGCGCGAAGGTGGCCGAGGAGGGCTGGGGTGCGCGCCTCCTCGCCGAGCAGGCCGAGGACGGGCTGTGGGACGGCGGCGTCTACCGCCCCGGCTGGGCCGACGAGGAGCGGCCGTTCTTCGACGCCTGGACCGGCACGCACTTCGTGCTCGAGACGCTGCGGGATCTCGGGGCCGACCCGGCATCGCCCGCGGTGCGCCGCGCGATCGACCGGGTGCGGGAGCACGTGCTCTGGGACAAGGGCGACCGGCCGTACTTCGACGGCGAGACGGAGCCCTGCGTGAACGGCACGGTCCTCGCGAGCGCGGCGTACTTCGGCGCGGGCGGCGACCGGGTGCTGCAGGCGCTCCTCGACCGGCACCTCGCGGACGGCGGGTGGAACTGCTGGGCGCAGGGTCCGGAGACCCCCTCCTCCTTCCACTCGACGATCTGCGTGCTGGAGGGCCTGCGCGCGTGGGAGGCGGCGGGCGGCGCCGACACCGCGGTCCGCGACGCCCGGCTGGCAGGGGAGGAGTACCTGCTCGAGCGTCGGCTGCTCCGACGGCGCTCGAGCGGGGCGGTGATCGATCCGCGGTTCTCGATGCCGTCGTTCCCGACGCGGTGGTACTACGACGTGCTGCGCGCGCTCGAGCACTTCCGGCTCGCGCGACCGGAGAAGGATCCGCGCTGCGGCGAGGCGGTCGACCTCGTCCGCGGGAAGCGGCTCCCCAGCGGGCTGTGGAACCTCGAGCAGCACCACATGGGCCCGGTGCTGCTCGACCTCGACGAGGAGCAGGAGGGGTACCCCAGCCGCTGGATCACCCTGCGCGCGCTGCGGGTGCTGCGCTGGTGGGACGGTCAGACGCCGAGCAGCGTCCAGGAGACCGCGCCGGAGTCGAGCGTCAGCACGCCGTAGGTGCACCGCGGCTGCCTGCGCCGGTCGGTGGGTGAACCCGGGTTCAGCAGCCGCAGCCCTGCCGGCGTCGTCGTGTCCCACGGGATGTGGCTGTGCCCGAACACGAGCACGTCGGCGTCCGGGAACGCGTCGTCCATCCGGCGCTCGCGACCGACGGATGCGCCCGTCTCGTGGACCACCGCGAGCCGGACGCCGTCGAGCCGCGCCCGCGCCACCTCCGGCAGCCGGGCGTGCAGCCCGGGCCCGTCGTTGTTGCCGGCGACGCCCAGCACCATCGGGGAGCGGTCGAGCAGGAGGTCGAGCGTCGCCTCGTCGACCCAGTCGCCCGCGTGCACCACGCCGTCGGTGGTGCCGAGCGCCTCCAGCACGGGATCCGGCAGGCGCTTGGCGCGGTTCGGCAGGTGGCTGTCGGCCAGCACGAGGAGAGCGAGGGGCACGCTCCCATCCTGGGCTGATCGACTCCCCGGATGCCCGGACCCACCTGCACGGCCGTCCTCCTCGACATCGACGGCACGCTCGTCGATACGAACTACCTGCACGTCGACGCCTGGCTGCGCGCCTGCGCCGACGTGGGGCACCCGGTCGACGCCTGGCGGGTGCACCGCGCCATCGGCATGGACTCCGCGAAGCTGCTCGACACGCTGCTGGGCGACGACGCGGAGCGGCTCGGGGACGAGGCGAAGGAGCGGCACTCGGCCCACTACGCGGCCGACCAGGAGCGGATGCGCCGCTTCGCCGGCGCGCAGGAGCTGCTCGGGACGCTGGCGGGCCGCGGCTTCCAGGTGGTGCTCGCGACGTCGGCGCCGCAGGAGGAGCTCGACATGATCATCCGGGCGCTCGACCCCGGCGACTCGGTCTTCGCGATCACCACCGCCGAGGACGTCGAGACGGCGAAGCCCGCGCCCGACGTCGTGCGCGTCGCGCTCGACAAGGCGGGCGTCTCCGCGGACGACGCGATCATGGTCGGCGACGCTGCGTGGGACGCCGAGTCGTCCGTCCGGGCCGGCGTGCGCTGCATCGGCGTGCTCTCCGGCGGCTACGGCGCCTCGGAGCTACGGGACGCCGGAGCGGTCGCCGTCTACGACGACGTGGCCGCCCTGCTGGCGGGGCTCGACGACAGCCCGCTGTACATCCGATGACCGTCGGCGTTCTGTCGGACACGTGTTCTACTGTCGCCGCATGAGCGACGACAAGACCGAGATGCTGGGCGGGCCCGAGAAGAGCTCGACCGAGAAGGATCCGAGCGACTGGGTCACCGGCGACGAGCCGGCGACCGGCGCGCAGAAGAGCTACATCGACACGCTGGCGCGCCAGGCGGGGGAGCAGATCCCCGCGGACATCAGCAAGGCGGAGGCGTCCGAGACGATCGAGCGCCTGCAGGAGGAGACCGGCCGCGGCCAGGGCTGATCGGTCCGGATCGCGGCCTCGCCGCAGGATGCGGGGCGCGGATCAGGACGCGGAGGGGTTCTTGATCGCCGCCCCGCGTCCCGATCCACGGTCGGGCTCAGCCCTGGGGCGCCGCCGCACGCAGCCGCTCGAGCAGCGGACCGGCGACCTCGTCCAGGAAGCGCTGTTGCAGGGCGTCGCCCACCTGGACCACCGCCACGTCGGTGAAGCCCGCCTCCCACAGCGGCCGCACGCCCTCCACCAGCTCGTCGAGGTCCGGGCCGCACGCGATCGAGTCGGCGACGTCCTCCTTGCGGACGAACTGGGACGCGTCGTGGAAGCCCTTCGGCGTCGGCAGGTCGGCGTTGACGCCCCAGCCGCCGCCGAACCAGCGGAACTGCTCGTGCGCGAGGTCGATCGCCTGCTCCTTCGAGGGCGCCCAGCAGACCGGGATCTGGCCGATCTTGCGCGACGCCGTGCCGCCCTTCGCGGCGTCCCAGCCCTGCAGCAGCTCCGGCAGCGGGTCGGTCGCGATCAGGTGGTCGCCGAGCGGGGCGAACCGCTCGACGGCGTGCTCGCCGCCCACGGCGATCCCGATCGGCACCCCGCCGTCCGGCGCGTCCCAGATGCGGGCGGAGTCGACGCGGAACCAGTCGCCGTCCCACGTCGTCAGCTCGCCGGTGTGCAGCGCGCGGATGATCTGCACCGCCTCCTCGAGCATGTCC
>NZ_CAXTOQ010000039.1:14730-24953 GCF_964245895.1 uncultured Amnibacterium sp. | reverse complement strand
GTCCACCTCCGGCACGACTTCGACGCCGTCGCGGCGGCCGCGATGCGCGGGGAGCCCGTCTGCCGCGCCGCGATCGAGCGATCGGCCGACCTGCTCGCCGTCGCCGTGCTGTCCGTCGTGAACCTGCTCGACCTCGACCGGATCCATCTGGCCGGCCCCGGCTTCGCCGCGGCGGGCGAGCTGTACCTGCGGGCGATCCGCGACGCGGTCGCCCGCGCGGCGCGGAGCCGCGACGTGCACGCCGTCGTCGTCGAGCTGTCGGACCCCGAGTTCGACGCCGCCGCCGTCGGCGCCGCGAGCCTCGCGCTGCAGCACGTCCTGACCCCCCACACGCGGCCGGCGCCCGCGGCCCGCGAACCGGCGACCGCCTGAGCGCTCCGCCACCCGACCCAGCCGACCACTACGAGCGCAGCACGATCGTGCTGCCGAAGGAGACCCCTGTGCCCATCCGCTCCGTCCTGATCAACGTCACCGACCTGGACCGCTCGATCGACTTCTACTCGCGCTTCCTCGACCTGCGGCTGCAGGAGCGCACCGACCGGGCCGCGACGCTCGACGCGGTCACCGCGACCCTCCGCCTCGTCCTGCTCCCCGAGCGGGACGAGAGCACCTTCGTGCCCGACGACCTGCAGGCCGGTTTCCGCCACGTCGGCTTCAAGGTCGCCGATCTCGCCCCGCGGGTGGCCGCGCTGAAGGCGGCCGGCGTCCCGTTCCAGCTCGACCCGCTGCACGCGGAGGGCGACGTGGACATCACGTTCTTCCTCGACCCGGACGGCACCGTCCTCGAGCTCGTGGAGGGGGCCCTGCAGTACCACGAGGTGTACGACCGCGCCGCGGTCGAGGCCGACTGGGCCCTCGGGGACCCCGACCGCCCCCGCTTCGACCACGTCGCGGAGACGGTGCGCGACCTCGCGGCGACCGAGGCGTACTTCGGCGGGCTCGGCTTCGTCCGCATGGCCGGCATCCACCAGCCGAACGACCCGCGCGGGTACGAGATCGACTTCCTGCGAGACGGGGACGCGTCGCTCGAGATCTTCACCTTCGCCGGCGCGGAGAAGACCCGCCGGGCGCCGCAGACGGCGGCGCCCGGCTTCGCCGCCGTCGAGTTCGCCGGCGCCGCTGCGCCGGCCGGCGCAGCGGCGGTGGGCACGATCGGCGGGCTCGACGTCGTCGCCGACCCCGACGGCCTCGTGCACGCGGTCACCGCGTGACGGGCCCGGCCCCGCTGCGCGCCCTCGGCGGGACCGGCCTGGCCGTCAGCGCGCTCACCCTCGGCGGCGCCCCCCTCGGCAGCATGCCGGAGAGCTTCGGCTACGAGGTCGGCGAGCAGGACGCCGTCGACCTCGTGCGCGCCGTCCTGCGCAGCGGCATCCGCACCATCGACACAGCCAACGGCTACTCGGAGGGCCGCAGCGAGCAGCGCATCGGCCGCGCCCTGCGCGAGGAGGACGGCCTGCCCGCCGACGCGCTCGTCGTCACCAAGGTCGACGCGCGGGACGGCGACTACAGCGGGGACCGGGTCCGGCGCTCCCTCGAGGAGAGCCGGGCACGGCTCGGCCTGGAGACCCTGCCGCTCGTGCACCTGCATGACCCGGAGTTCCACGACTTCGCGACGATGACCGCGCCGGGCGGCGCGGTCGACGCGCTCGTCGACGCCCGCGAGCGCGGGCAGGTGGCGCACATCGGGCTCGCCGGCGGCGACGTCCACCAGCTTCGGCGGTACCTCGACCTCGGGGTGTTCGAGGTGCTGCTCGTGCACAACCGGTGGACGCTGGTCGATCGCAGCGCCGGACCCCTGATCGAGGAGGCCGCCGCACGCGGCCTCGGGGTGATGAACGCCGCGGTCCTCGGCGGCGGGATCCTCACCGGGACCCGCCGCACGAGCGATCGGTACGGATACCGGACCGCGCCGCGCGCGGTGCTCCATGCCGTCGACCGCATGCACGACGTGTGCCGCACGCACGGCACGGACCTCGGCACGGCCGCGATCCGCTTCTCGACGCGCGAGCCGCGCATCCACACCACCGTCGTGGGCATCAGCAAGCAGCAGCGCATCGCCCCGACCCTCGCCGCGAGCACCGCCGACCTGCCGGAGGTGTTCTGGGACGAGCTCGAGGCGATGCTCCCCTCCCCGCAGCACTGGCTCGACGCCGGCGCCCGCTGACCCGCACGATCAGGAAGGAACCACCATGCCCCTCGTCCGAGTGGACATCCACGAGCACCTGCGCCCCAGGCGGGCGGAGCTGAGCGCCGCCATCCACAGCGGCCTCGTCGAGGGCTGGCAGATGCCGGCCGACGACCTCTTCCACGTCATCACCGTGCACGACGAGGGCGATCTCCTCTACAGCCGCACCTTCCCGGACGCCGACCGCAGCGACCTCGTCCTCGTGCAGATCCTGGCCTTCACCGGGTACAGCCCGGAGGTCAAGCAGCGCGGCGCCGTCCTGGTCGTCGATCGCCTCGCGGCGCTCGGCATCAAGCGGGACGACATCCTGATCGCGCTCTCCGAGAACGGCGACGGCGACTGGCTCGCCCCCGCGAAGGAGGCGTGAGCGTGCGGCGCGAGGACCTTCCCGCCGACTTCGTGATCGGCACCGCCACCGCCGCCTACCAGGTGGAGGGGGCCACCCGGGAGGACGGCCGGGGCGAGAGCATCTGGGACGCCTTCGCCCGCGTGCCCGGGGCGATCGCCGACGGCAGCACCGGCGACGTCGCGGACGACCACTACCACCGCCTCCACGAGGACATCGAGCTGATGGCCTCGCTCGGCGTCGACGCGTACCGCTTCTCCATCTCCTGGCCGCGCATCCAGCCGGACGGCACCGGGCCGCTGAACCCGGCCGGGCTCGCCTTCTACCGCGAGCTCGCGCTCGCCCTGGTGGCGAAGGGGATCACGCCGTACGCGACGCTGTACCACTGGGACCTGCCGCAGACCCTGCAGGACCGGGGCGGCTGGCTGAACCGGGACACCGCCGACCGGTTCGCGGCGTACGCGCGGATGACCGTCGCGGGCCTCGGGGACGTGGTGCAGCACTGGATCACGCTGAACGAGCCCTGGTGCTCCTCCTTCCTCAGCTACGCCGGCGGGGAGCACGCGCCCGGCCTGCAGGTCGGGACAGACGCCGCCCGGGCCGCGCACCACCTCCTGCTCGCGCACGGCAAGGCGGTCCCGCTGATGCGGGCGGCGGCGCCGGACGCGGTCGTCGGCATCACGCTGAACCTGTACTCGGTCGTCCCGGCGTCCGAGGACCCCGCCGACGTCGACGCGGCCCGCCGCATCGACGGGCTGTCGAACCGGTTCTTCCTGGACCCGGTGCTGCGCGGCGAGTACCCGGCGGACGTGCTCGACGACCTCGGCCAGCGCGACTGGTTCGCCGAGCACGCGGGCGCGGAGGACCTGGCGGCGGTGTCGGCGCCGATCGACTTCCTGGGCGTCAACTACTACAGCCGCCACACCACCAGGGCCGGTGTCGCGACGAGCGGGCGCAGCCCGCACCCCGGCAGCGAGTCCGTCGAGATGGTCGACACCGGCGCCCCGCGCACGCACATGGGCTGGGAGGTGCACCCCGACGGGCTCGTCGACGTGCTGCGGATGGTGGAGGCGCGCTCGCCGGGGCTGCCGACGTACATCACCGAGAACGGCGCCGCGTACGAGGACGCCGTGGGGCCGGACGGCGTGGTGCACGACGAGGACCGGCGGGCGTACCTCGAGCAGCACCTCGTCGCCTGCGCCGATGCGGTGCGGGAGGGGCTGCCGCTGCGGGGGTACTTCATCTGGACCCTGCTCGACAACTTCGAGTGGGCCTGGGGGTACAGCCGCCGCTTCGGGATCGTGCACGTCGACTACGCCACCCAGCGGCGCACCCCGAAGGACAGCGGCCGGTGGCTGGCGGGGTTCCTCGGCGGCACGCTGGGCGCGGACCGGGGCTGAGCCGGGGAGGGGCGGGTGCGGGGACCGAGGTCGCCGCACCCGCCCCTGAAGGCGTCAGACCGCCGCCGCGATGCTCTGCGCGTGCGCCGTCATGATCGCCGCGGTCGAGGACGGGTAGACCACGCGGTAGCCGTCGTAGTCGGGGTACAGCGTGCCGTCGTCCTGCCGGGCGGTGAGGATCCAGAACTGGGTCCCGGCGACGCCGGACGACTGCGCGGTGTCCAGCCACGCGCCGTACGCGGCGTCGCGCGAAGCCGGCGTCACGCCCTTGGGGTCGATGCCGTTCACCGTCTGGGTGACGAGTCCGAACTCCTCCAGCACGATCGGCTTGCCGAGCGCCTTGGCCGCCGCCGCGTGCGCGGTGATCCACCCGGTGCCCCAGGCCACCGGGTCGGCCTTGCCCCAGCCCTGCGGGTAGGAGTGGAAGGTGCCGTAGTCGATCGCGGGCAGCGCGGTCAGCTCCTTCCACCGGTCGCCCTCGTAGGTGCTGTACCCGTAATCGGAGGACGCCGCGTCGAGCCCCATCCCCTCGTCGCCGACCGCGACCAGCTGCTTCGGCGCGGCGCGCTTGATGTGCTTGCTGACCGCGTCGGCCCAGGCCTTGACCGCCGCGCCGGTCTTGTCCGACCGGTTGCGCGGCTCGTTCGCCAGCTCCCACGTCATGATCGTCGGGTCGTCCCGGTACCGCAGGCCGGTGTACCGGTTGCGCCGGTTCAGCACGTGGTCCACGTAGGCGAGGAACACCTTGCGGATCCTCGCGTCGGTGTAGAAGCGGTCGTGGTTGACGGCGTCCGCGTAGGAGTCGTCCGGCAGGCCGAGGACCCACTTCACGTACTGCGGCATCCCGCCGTAGTCGGGCCAGTTGTTCACGAGCGGCAGCACGAGCTTCAGGCCGAGCTCGCCGGCCTTCGCGACCGCGTAGTCGAGCGAGTCGTAGTTCGCCTCCGGGTACACCCCGGGCGCGGTCTGCAGGGCCGTGGTGGCCTTCGCCGGGTCGTCGCTGTCGTTGAACGCCCACGCCCGCACGACCTGCAGCTGCATCTGCGCCGCGTCGTTCAGCATCGAGTCGATCATGTAGTGCGACTTCTCGTGCAGGTAGTAGCAGTTCGTCCCGCCGAAGCGCCACGGCTTCCCGTCCAGCCGGAAGCCGCCGCCCCGCACGGTGACGAACCCGTCCCTGCGCCCGAACGGAGCGCGGGCCCTGCCGTAGTGGTGCGGCACGTGCTCGGACGCCTCGGCCGGCGATGCGGCCACCAGCCCCGCAGCGGCCGCAGCGGTCACGCCGGTCCCCGCCCCGAGCAGCAGCGTGCGCCGGTCGACGCCGCGGACACCGGACATGTTCTCTGATCCCATGGTGGTTCCTCCTCGAATCCACGGGCATCGTGCTCGACCGGAGGCACGATGACAACGTAGGTCAACCGCGAGTCGCGAACACTGTCGGCGAACTCGCGGATGCGGTGGCGGAGCGCGGGGTTCCAACGACCGGCTCGACGGGCAGGATGGCCCCATGCGTACCGACGTGCGACAAGCACCGTGACCGCCGCGACGGACGCCTCCGCGGGTCTCGCGATGCCGCTCGACGCGCAGCAGCGCGCGGTCCTGCGGGCGCTGCTCGGCATGCAGCGACAGTCCTGGGAGCAGGGGGTCGCCAGCCACGCCCTGCTCGACCTCGGCCTCGTGGAGGACGCGCTGCTGCTCGCGCACGACGCCGTGGTCCGCCAGACCCCCGCCGGCAAGCTGGGGGAGGTCGACGACGTCGGCATCGTCAACAGCGGGGCCTGCGGGGAGGCGGTCGCCCTCGCCGCCCGCGCGGAGCCGGCCGGGCCGTTCGGGGCCGCGCTCGACCGGCAGCTCGCCTGGCTGCTGCGGGAGGCGCCCTGCGCGGACGACGGCACCCTCTTCCACATCGAGGGCACCCGCGAGATGTGGGTCGACAGCGTGTACATGGTGGTGCCGCTGCTGCACCTGGTCGGGCAGCCGGAGGCCGCGCGCCTGCAGTTCGAGGGCCACCGCGACCGGCTGTTCGACGCGTCGGCCGGCCTGTGGGGGTGGCGCTGGAGCGAGGACGAGCACCGCGTCACGCATCCCGAGCACTGGGGCACGGGCAACGGGTGGGTGGTGGCCGGGATCGCGCGGGCGATGCGCTCGGGTGGCGCGGGCGACCCGTGGTTCGCGGCGGAGGGCCCCGGGCACGCCCGCGTCGTGATCGACGCCGCGCTCGCCGCCGCCGCGCACGCCGGCGGCTTCCACGACGTGCTCGACGACCCCTCGACGTTCGCGGAGGGGAACGTGCGGCAGATGCTGGCGTACGGGATCCTCGCCGGCGTCGCGGACGGCTGGCTGCCCGCCTCCTACCGCGGGGTCGGCGAGCGGCTCGTCGCGGAGGCGCGCGACGCGGTCGACGACCGCGGCCTCGTCCGCGGCGTGTGCGGTGCGCCGCGGTTCGACCGGCAGGGGACGTCGCCCGAGGCGCAGGCGATGTTCCTGCTGGCGACCGCGGCCTCGACCCGTTCGTTCTGAAGGCGTTCCGGCGTCACCGCCGAAACGCCTTCAGAACGAGACCTGCTCAGAGGTAGGCGTAGCTGACGAACGCGAAGGCGGTGCTGTCCGGGGACCAGGAGGGCACGTTGATGGTCCCCTGGCCGCCGAACAGCTCCGCGATCGTCCGGCTCGAGCCGTCCTCGCGGTCGGTGAGCACCAGGGCGACCTCCTGGTCGCGCGGGTGGCCGTCGACCTCCGGCGCGTAGGCCAGGTGCACCATCCACCGGCCGTCGGGGGAGACGTGCGGGAACCAGTCGCCGGTCCCGCTCGTGACGACGCGCTCGAGGTCCGTGCCGTCGGGGCGCACCCGGTGGATCTGCATCAGCCCGGTCCGGTCCGAGTTGAAGTAGATCCACTCGCCGTCGGGGGAGTAGTCCGGGCCGTCGTCCAGGTGCACCGCGGTCGTCAGCCGCCGCTCCTCCCCGCCGTCCGCCGGGATCGTGAACACGCCGTAGGCGCCGTCGCGCTGCGCGCAGTACGCGAGCGTCGTGCCGTCCGGGGACCAGCCGTGCCAGTAGGACGGGGCGCCATCCGTGATCCGGACCGGCTCGCCGCCGCCGACCGGCACCGTGGAGATCACGGACAGCCCGTCGGCGCCGGACTGGTCGCTGATCGCGATCCTCGTGCCGTCCGGGGACAAGCCGTGATCGTTGTTGCACGCCACCGCGGACCCGGTGCCGATCGGGCTGAGCGCGCCGCCGGACACCGGCACGCTGTACAGCCGTCCCTCGCCGTTCACGATCAGCCGGTCGTCGGCCGTCCAGTTCGGCGCCTCGACCCAGCGGTCGAGCGCGGCGACCGTGCGGCGGTCGGTGCTCGCGACGTCGATCGTCTCGATCGTGCTGAACAGCGTGGTCGGGCCGTCCTCGAGCGGCGTGAGCACCACGTCCGAGAACACCGCCGTCTCCGCGACGTCGTGCACGTGCGAGCAGACGCCGAGCCCGATCCAGTACTCGTCCGGCAGGTCCAGCAGCACGGCCCCGCCGGCGGGCTCGCCGTCGACCAGCGCGCTGACCGTGCGGCCGCGCCGGCGGAGCTCGATCCGCGACGGGGAGGCCCGGTTCGACTGCACCTCGTGGGTCGTCGCACCAGCGGCGGTGCGGAACTGCAGGCTCGTCAGCCCGTCCCCGTGCAGCGCGACGTCCGCGTACGCCGCGTCCGCCTCCATCCCCGCCCGCACGACCAGCACCGCCTTGCGGTGCGGGTCCGCGCCCTCCCCCTCGAAGTCGACGGTCGCCGCGAGCGCGACGTCGCCCGACACCCGGGTCCAGACGAGATGGAACGCGTCCTGGGCGAACCACATGTTGCTGCCGCTGCCGGTCACCCGGTAGCGGTCGCCGTCGAACGCGGCGTCGCCGGGCACGCCGACCTCGCCGATGTCGCCGTGGTCCTCGAACAGTCCGATGGTCATGGGGCCGGTCCTCACATGGTCCAGGGCTCGGCGTGCACGTCGGTCTCGTCGGACCAGCGGCGGTGCAGCGCCAGGATCTCGTCGACGACATCCTGCGGCAGCGGCGGGACCGCGGCGCGGGTGAGCCGCAGGTAGGCGTCGAGGTGCTCGCGGCGGGAGGTGGACCCGACCGTCGAGCGCACGCCCGGCAGCCCGAGCGCGAAGCGCACGCAGAACTCCGCCCAGTCGCCGACGCCGGAGCGCCCGAAGATCGGGGCGATCTCGGCGGCGCGCTCGCGCAGGTAGGACCGCCAGGCGGCACCGGGCACGTCGCGCAGCGCGCGCACGTCGTTCCCGGCGACCGTGCGCATGGAGATCAGCGCGCTGCCGCGGTCCTGCAGCGCGTCCCACAGCGGGTTCGACGCGAACCGCTGCAGCGGGTTGATGTACAGGATGAAGCCGTCGACCAGGTCGTCGAGGTGCCCCGCCTCGAGCGCTGCGAGGGGCGCCTCGCTCGTCCACGGGAAGATCTCGAGCACGAACCGCCCGACCAGACCCTCCGACTTCAGCTGCCGCAGGCCGTCGAGCACGCGGGCGTCACCCTCCGCGAGCGACCGCTCGAGCCCGGACACCGGGCTCAGCTGCCCGAGCGCGACGCCGTCGACGCCCAGCGGGCCGATGTTCGCGAGGATCGTCGACCGCACGTCGTCGGCGGTGCCGCCGCCGATCTTCACGATCGTGGCCGGCGCCTCCTCCCGCTCGGCGATCGCTTCGCCGAGCACCTGCAGCGCGTCGCCGTACTGGTCGGAGGTGTGGATCCACAGCCCCGCGTCCAGCACGGTCCGCGCCATGGCGAGGCGCTGCTCCCGTGGCAGCGACTCGTCGCCGAGCCGGGTGGTGCCGTAGACGTACGGCGGCAGGCCTCCGAGGGCCGTCGTCATCGGGCGCGCGAGGCGTAGTAGTCGGCGACGACCTGCTGCCCGGGCTTGCCGTACATGCAGTAGTCGGTGTTCGTCGCGGCCTCGTCCAGCGGGTACAGGTGCACCGGCCAGTCCCACAGCGCGAAGCCGCCCACCCAGTCGCGGCCGCGGCACGCCTCGAACATCTCCGACAGGTACGCCGCCTGCGCCTCGCCGGAGGGGGCGCCCTGCAGCGTCCAGTCGTTGGGGCGCTGCGGGGAGGTGTCGCGGCTGGGGCAGCCGGCCTCGATGAAGAGGAACGGCTTGCCGTGCTGCGCGACGACCGGCTCGATGCGGTCCAGCTGCGCCTGCCACTGCCCGGTCGGGTAGTAGCCGCTGGCCGAGATCACGTCGACCGCGTCCCACCAGGTGACGTGGTCCTCCTGGTACTTGTCGCAGTTGTAGGTGACGATCCCGGAGTACACCTTCCGCACCGCGGCGACGAGCGCCCGCCACTCGTCGGCGCGGGGGTCGGCCCGCACCATCTCGCAGCCGATGCAGAGCATCTCCGCGCCCTCCTGCTCCGCGATCTCAGCGAAGTGGACGAGGTACTCGGTGTAGGAGGCGAACCAGTCGCCCCAGTGCGCCTCGCCGGGCACGTCCCAGTCGAAGAAGCCGATGTAGCCCCGCCACAGCCCGTCGCGCACGTTGACGGTCGGTTTCAGGATCGCCTTCCAGCCGCGGTCGTGCACCGCGCGGATCGACCAGCGCACCTCGTCGTCGGTCGGCGTGGGCGCCTCCCGCCACGGGATGTCGGTCGAGACGACGGTGTCCTGCAGCGTCGCGAACGCGATGGTGACCCAGTTCAGGTTGAGGGGCTGCATCGCGTCGAGGGAGCGCTCCGCCTCGGGGGTGGCCCAGGTGCCGCGCACGCCGGTCCAGCCCCAGGTCATCGCGGAGACGTGCTCGTCGAGCACGGCGAGATCGGGCGTGGTCGTGGTGTCGCTCATGCGGTCACCGCTGCCTTCCTGGTGTTCAGCAGCGCGTTGGCGCTGCGGAGGACGTCGGGGGAGAGGAACCGCGACGGGTCGACGTCCGACGCGGTGCGGACGGTGAAGACGGCGCGCTCGCCGGGCAGCAGGGTGACGAGCATGTCGTCGACCTCCGCGTCCGGCGCGGCGACGTCGGCGAGCAGCGCCAGCTCGCGGACCAGGCCGCGGGCCGTGACGACGACCTCGACGCCGCCGTCGACGCGGCGCGCCTCCGTCTCCAGGTCGGCGGGGGCGAGCGCGGAGTTCCGCGCCTCGGCGAAGAACCACAGGCCTCGCAGCCCGCCGGCCCCGGCGACCACGAGCTCGCTGCCCGGGTCGCCCGCGGCGGCGACCGCGGCGTCCACCGGGACGCGCACGGTCGTCCGAGGCGCGACGTCGAGCTCGACCGACGCGGCGGCCACGTTCTCCTC
>NZ_CAXTOQ010000039.1:0-14720 GCF_964245895.1 uncultured Amnibacterium sp. | reverse complement strand
GGCGAGCACCGCGCCGTCGAACCCGCGCCGGGTCAGCGCGAGCGCGCCGGTCCAGGCCGCGTCCGTGTCGTTCGCCACCGCGACCTCGAGGCCGCCGTCGACGGGCTGCACGGTCACCAGCCGGTCGGCGAACGCGCTGCGCATCCCGTACCACAGCGGCTTCTTCCGCCCGTAGCCGTCGACGGCCGCCCACGACACGACCGGCCAGCAGTCGTTCAGCTGCCAGACGATCGCGCCCGCGTTGTGCGGGTGCAGGGACCGGAACCACTCCAGCGCGGTGCGGACCGCGACGGCCTGGTTCAGGCTCATCGCCCAGTGCCACTCCGGCATCGTGTTCGGCAGCGGCAGGTGCGGCACGAGCCCGTCGGTCAGCTTGACGTTCCCCTCCATCGCCTTCTGGTGCACGAGCATCGACGGCGACTCGGGGGTCAGCGGCTCGTCGGGCAGCGCCTCGGTGAGCGTCGACCAGGTCGGCGGGCCCTGCCAGCCGAACTCCGCCACGAAGCGGGGCCGCACGTCGCGGTAGGTCGGGTAGTCGAGGCGGTTCCACTGCTCCCAGAGGTGCATGGTCCCGTTCCGCTCGTCGTTCGGGTGCAGGGAGCGGTCGGGGGAGAACGGGCTGCCCGGCGTGTAGACCACGTGCGGAGCGAGCTCGGCCACCAGCTTCGGGAAGACGTCGTAGTAGTAGCCGGCGCCCCAGGTGCGGCCCTCGAGCCGGGTCTCCCAGCCCCACTCGACGAAGCCCCACACGTTCTCGTTGTTGCCGTTCAGGATCGCGAGCGACGGGTGCGTGCCGAGCCGGACGACGTTCTCGCGCGCCTCCGCGGAGATCTCCGAGAACATCGGCTCCTCCTCCGCGTACGCCGCGCAGGCGAGCAGGAAGTCCTGCCAGACCAGCAGCCCCAGCTCGTCGGCGAGGGCGTAGAAGTCGTCGCTCTCGAAGATGCCGCCGCCCCAGACGCGGATCAGGTTCACGTTCGCGTCCGCCGCCTGCGTCAGGCGCTGCCGGTAGCGCTCCTCGCCGACGCGGGAGGGGAACGCGTCGTCCGGGATCCAGTTGACGCCCTTGATGTAGACCGGCCGGTCGTTCACCACGACGGTGAAGGGGGTGCCCGCGTCGTCGGGGGTCGTGTCGGCGCGCACGGTGCGGAAGCCGATGCGGTGCGCGCGCTCGTCGAGCACGGAGTCGCCCGTCGTCAGCGTCACCGCGAGGTCGTACCGGGTCTGCTCGCCGTGGCCCCGCGGCCACCACCGCTCGACGTCCGCCACGGTGAGCCGCAGCCGCGCCTCGCCGTCGACGACCTCGGCGCGAGCCTCCGCGCCGCCGACGGACGCGGCCACGACGAGGGGGGCGGTCCCGGTCGCCTCGACGACGACCCGCACGTCGACCACGCCGTCCGTCCCCTCGGCGGTGGCGGAGACGATGGAGTCCGCGATGCGCGCGACCGACCAGGTCTCCAGCCGGACCGGACGCCAGATGCCGCTCGTCGCCGTGTCCAGCCCCCAGTCCCAGCCGTAGCTGCAGGCCATCTTCCGCAGCGCGTTGTAGGGGTGGTGGTTCACGTGGGGGCGGTACTCGAGCTCGAGCGAGGCGCGGTCCGCCTCCGGCACGGGCGCGGAGAACAGCACCTCGAGCCGGTTCTCGCCCGGCTGCAGCCGCTCGGCGACGGGCACCCGGAAGCCGCGGTGCTGGTTGCGGCTCTCGAGCACGACCTCGCCGTTCAGCCGCACGGTCGCGACCGTGTCGAGGCCCTCGAACACGAGGTCGACGCGCTCGGCGTCGCTCGCCGGCGCCGTGAACGTGGTGGCGTAGCGCCACGACGTGCTGCCGATCCACTCCTGCAGCCTCTCGCCGGTGCCGAGGTACGGGTCCGCGATCAGGGAGGCGGCCAGCAGGTCGGTGTGCACGGTGCCGGGCACGGTCGCGGGCACCGCCCCCGCGTCGCGGACGGCGACCGGGACGGGGCCGTACACCGGCTCCACCGTCCAGCCGTCGTGCAGGGTCCGGCTCGTGGTCGGGTCGACGGTCACGTGGTGCTCCTTCGTTCGAGGTCGGGGTGCGGCGGAGGCGCGCGGCAGCGCGATGAGCCGGGAACGGCCGTTCCCGGCTCATCGCGGATCCGGGCTACTTCGTGGCGCCGCGGGTGATGCCGTTGTAGATGAAGCGCTGCAGCCCCAGGAAGACCGCGATCGTCGGCAGGATGACGATCAGCACGCCGGCGGCGATGATCTGCTGGGAGGCGCTGTAGGGGCCGATGAACTTGAACAGCGCCGTCGAGATCACGTTGTGCTCCGGCGAGGGCAGGTACAGCAGCGGGATGTAGAACTCGTTGTAGATCGCGATGCCCTTGATGATGATCACCGTCGCGATCGCGGGCTGCAGCAGCGGCAGGATGATGCGCCAGTAGATGCCCCAGCGGCTCGCGCCCTCGAGCATCGCGGCCTCGTCCAGGCTCTTCGGGATCGACTGCATGAACTGGATGAAGATGTACACCGACACGATGTCGGTGCCGGAGAACAGCAGGATCGCACCCGGGTAGGTGTCGACGAGCCCGAGGCCGTTGATGATCTGGTACGTCGCGACCTGCGTCGTCACGGCGGGCACCAGCGTCGCGACCAGGAACAGCGCGAAGACCAGCTTCTTGAACCGGAAGTCGAACCGGTCGAGCGCGTACGCCGTCATCGTGCCGAGCAGGATCGTGATCACGATCGACACGCTGAGGATCAGCGCGGTGTTCGCGAAGCCGACGAGCATGTCGCCGCCGACCCAGGCGGTGCCGAAGTTCGAGAAGTTCAGCCAGTTCTGCGGCGGCGTGAGCGGGGACGTCGTCGCGTACTCGCGCGCCGACTTGAAGCTGGCGAACACGATCACGATCAGCGGCAGCAGCAGGACCAGCGAGAAGGCGATCAGCGAGGCGTACTTGCCGAGCGCGGCCACCGTCCTGGTGACGGCGAGGACGCCGGCGGAGCGGCGGCGGCGCTGCGGGAGGGGTTCGAGGGCTGCGGTCATGGCGGTGCTCCTTCTCGCGGCGATCAGTTGAGGGCGACGTCGTCGTCGGGGACGAGGCGCCGCTGCACGACGGTGACGAGCAGCACGATGATCAGCAGCACCACGGCCATGGCCGAGGCGAACCCGACGCGCTGGAAGACGAACGCCTGCTGCACGGTGGTGATCACGAAGGTCGCGCTGCCGTTCGCGCCGCCGGTCATGATGTACGGCAGCTCGAACACCGACAGCGATCCGGCGATCGCGAGGATGAACGACAGGCTGATGATGCGCTTGATGCCCGGCACGATCAGGAAGCGGAACTTGTGCCACGAGTTCGCGCCGTCCAGGTCGGCGGCCTCGTAGATCTCGTCCGGGATCGACTGGATCGCGCCGAGGAACAGCACGAAGTTCAGTCCGGTGTAGCGCCACACGGACGTCGCGGCGATCGAGACGTTGACCCAGTCGGGGTTCCCGAGCCACAGCGGGTGGCTGGACGCGGGTCCGAACCCGAGCCCCGCGAGCGTCGCGTCGAGCGTTCCGCCCGGGCGGAAGAAGAACAGGAACATCAGCGCGATCGCGACGCCGTTCAGCAGGTACGGGAAGAAGATGACGCCCTTGAACAGGTTCTTGAAGCGGGTGGAGAAGCTGAGGATCGTCGCGAAGTACAGGGCGAGCGCCATCTGCACGAACGAGGCGGCGAAGTAGTACAGGCTCACGAAGAAGACCTGGAAGTACCGCGGGTCGGTGAACAGGGAGACGTAGTTCTTCAGCCCGATGAAGTTCTTCTCGAGCGAGATGCCGTCCCAGTCGGTGAACGAGTACCAGATCATGTTCGCGACCGGGTAGTAGGTCAGCGTGATCAGCAGGACCAGCGGGACCGCCATGAACAGCAGCGGGGTGATGCGGAACTCGCCGTTCGGGCCGCGCAGGCCGCGGCGGCGGCGGACCCGGGCCACGGTCGGGCTGAGGACCTTCTCGAACTTGACGCCGGTGGCGGCGTCTCCGGAGATCTCGGACATGGGTGCTCCCTCGAGGGCCGGCGTGAGGAGGACAGGATGAACGGCCGGGCTGCGGATCCGTCCGCAGCCCGGCCGTCCGGGGTCAGCTGCCCGACTGGGCGGCCGCCCACTCCTTGTTGAGGTTGTCGAAGAACGACGCCTTGGAGCCGGACGCGGCGCCGCGAGCGACGTCCACCAGCTTCTGGCGGTAGATGCCGCCGGTCAGGTCGATCTGCGACGTCTTCATCAGGGTCGCCTGCAGGTTCTCCTTGCCCTTCGGCGCCGGGTCCTGCTCGAGGTACTGGACCCCGGCCGTGGTGAAGTCGGCCAGCGTCGACGGGTTCTTGCTGTCGACGGCGGAGCCGATGGCGCCCGACTTGTCGGCGTAGTCCGACTTCAGCGTGAACCACTTGATCCAGGCCATCGCCGTCGCCTTGTTGGTCGACTTCTTGTTGATCGCGCTGAAGTAGTCCGGCGCGATCGTCGCCACGAACTTGCCGCCCACCTGGTACGGGAACGGCATGTAGCCGATGTCGTCCGGGCTCTTGCCGGCGGTCGTCGCCGCGTCGCGCATCTGCTGGATCGCCCAGGAGCCGAGGTACATCGTGCCGACCTTGCCGGTGGCGATCAGGGTCTTGGAGCCCTCCCACGCGGTGGTGGTCGGGTCCTTCTCCGTCAGGCCGTCGTGCACGGCGTCGAAGAGCAGGCCGTCCGAGATGCCCAGGTACGAGTTGGTCCCCGTCCACGGGTCCTTCAACGTGTTGATGGCGTTGTTCTCGTTCTTGTCTCCCGTGACGCTGGGGTCGCCGTTCCACTGCGACAGGGGCCACTGGTCCTTGTAGTTCGTGTAGTACGGGACCGCCGAGGTCTTCGCCTTGATCTGCTGCAGGTCGGCGATTAACTCGGCCGGGGTGGTCGGCAGGGCGGTGACGCCCGCGGCCTTCCAGACGGCCTTGTTGTAGACGAAGCCCATCGTGTTGCCGAAGGTCGGGATGCCGTAGGCGGTGCCGTTGTAGGACTTCCCGGTCATGAACCGGTACGTCTTCGAGAGGTCGGCCGTCTTGCCGAGGGGCTCGAAGAACGAGGCGTACTGGTTCGGCGCCACCGTGGTGGGCAGCGCGAGCACGTCGCCGACGTTGCCCGAGGACAGGCGCGTGGTGACGTCCTGCTCGTAGTTGGTGATGCCCTCGAAGGTGACCTTCGTGCCCGGGTACGCCTTCGTGAACTCCGCCGCGTACTTCTTCATGGTGCCGTCGGTGATCAGGTCGGTGCGCTGCGTGAGCACCTTGATCGAACCGGTGACCTTGCCGTCGAGCCCGCTGCCGCTCGAGTCGGAACCGCCGCCGCTGCCGGAGCAGGCGGTGAGTCCGGCCGCGACGACGAGTGCTCCGAAGCCGGCCAGAACGCGCCGCATCTTCATGCTCTCTCCTCTAGATCGTCATTGACCGACAGGGAAGCCGCGGTCGCGGCTGCTGCGTCCCGGGGGACGGTACACGCGCCCCGGAGGTGGGTCAAGCCGAATTGACCATCGTTGTCATTCCGCGTTCAGCCACGCTCCACCCACCGATCGCCCAGACTTCAGGCTGTTCCGTGGCACATCCGCAACCAAGCGGCTCCGAATCGCGGCAGCGGGGCGGCCTACGATGACATCGTGGGTCAGTCGAGTGAGCAGCACCGGGACGTCCGCCTCGCGATCTCGGCCGACCGGCCGTTCGCCGGCCTGCTCGCCTCGCTGCGGCCTGCGCGTGGCCGGCTCGCCGTCGCGGTGGTCGCCTACCTGATCAAGGACAGCCCGATCTGGGTCCTGCCCGTCATCACCTCCGCGGTGATCGACACCGTGGTCGACGGCGGCGCCCCGCTGCGGCTCGTGCTGCTGGGCGGCGCGGCGCTGCTGCTGGTCGCGCTGAACTACCCCGTCTCGCAGGTGTACATCCGCCTCTTCATGTCGACCGTGCGCGATCTCGGGGTGTCCCTGCGCAACCGGCTGGCGCACCGGCTGCAGGAGCTGTCGATCGGCTTCCACAACCGCTCCAGCGCCTCCGTCATGCAGACGAAGGTCGTCCGCGACGTCGAGAACGTGGAGCTGATGCTGCAGCAGGGCGCCAACCCGCTGCTCAGCGCGCTCGGCGTGATCATCGGCGCGCTGGTCGTGATCGCCGTGCAGGTCCCGGGCTTCCTGCTGCTCTTCCTGCTCGTCGTGCCGGTCTCGGTCGCGCTGGTGCGCGGCGTGCGGCGCCGGTCCGAGACCCGCAACGAGCGCTTCCGGCGGGACGTCGAGCGGTTCTCCTCCCAGGTCGGCGAGATGGCCTCGCTGCTGCCCATCACGCGCGCGCACGGGCTGGAGGTGGTGGCGACCCGCCGGATGGTCGCGAGCGCCCGGACCGTGCGCGACTCGGGCTTCACGCTCGACCTGCTGAACGGCCGCTTCACCGCTCTCGCCTGGGTCGCCTTCCAGTTCCTGTCGATCGCCTGCCTGATCGGCGCCGCGCTGTTCTCGGTCACCGGCGTGCTGGCGATCAGCCCCGGCCAGGTGGTGCTGCTCAGCACCTACTTCGTGATGCTGACCAACTCGATCGTCAACCTGCTGAACCTCGCGCCGCTCGTGTCGAAGGGCCGGGAGTCGCTGCGGTCGATCGCCGAGGTCCTGGAGGAGCCCGACGTCGAGCGGAACGAGGGCAAGCGCGCTGCCGGCCGGGTCACCGGGCGGCTGCGGTTCGAGCGGGTCGGCTTCCGCTACCCGGACGCGGAGGACCTCGCGATCGCCGCCCTCGACCTGGACATCAGCCCCGGGGAGACGGTGGCGTTCGTCGGCAGGTCCGGGTCGGGCAAGTCCACCGTGCTCAACCTGGCGCTCGGCTTCCTCCGTCCGACGTCCGGGCGGATCCTGCTCGACGGCACGGACATGAACGACCTCGACCTGCGCAGCGTGCGGTCCTCCGTCTCCGTGGTGCCGCAGGAGTCCGTGCTCTTCACCGGCAGCATCCGGGACAACGTCACCTACGGCATGGACCACGTGGACGACCCCCAGGTCGTCGCGGCGCTGCGCGACGCGAACGCCTGGGAGATCGTGCGCGACCTGCCGGACGGCCTCGACACGCTGCTGGGGGAGCGCGGGGCGCGGCTCTCCGGCGGCCAGCGGCAGCGCATCTCCATCGCGCGCGCCCTGATCCGGGATCCGCGGATCCTGCTGCTGGACGAGGCGACCAGCGCGCTCGACAGCGAGTCGGAGCAGCTGGTGCAGGAGGCGCTCGCCCGGCTGCGGCAGGGGCGCACCACCCTCGTGGTGGCCCACCGCCTCTCGACGATCCGCTCCGCCGACCGCATCGTCGTGCTCGACGCGGGATCGATCGTCGAGTCCGGGACGCACGACGAGCTGCTCGCCGCGGACGGGATCTATGCGAACCTGCACGCGATCCAAGCCGGCTGAGGAGACCACGATGGCGTTCTACGACCTGCCCCTGCCCGAGCTCGAGCGGTTCCTGCCCGAGCGGGAGGAGCCGGCGGACTTCGACGCCTTCTGGGCGGCGACGATCGAGCGGTCCCGCGCGCGAGCCGGCCGGCTGCGCCGTGTCGAGGTCGACGCCGGCTACTCCGAGCTGGTCACCGAGGACGTGGAGTTCGACGGCTTCGACGGCCAGCCGGTCAAGGGCTGGTTCGTCGCTCCGCGGCACCGCACCGGGCCGCTGCCCGTCGTCGTCTCCTACATCGGCTACGGCGGCGGCCGCGGGCTCGTCGGGTCCTGGTCGCAGCTGCCCGCGGCCGGTTTCGCCCAGCTGGTGATGGACACCCGCGGGCAGGGCAGCCGCTACCGGCCGGGCGACACGGCAGACGGGCCGTTCACCGGCCCGGGGTCCGGCGGCGTGATGACCCTCGGCATCGACGACCCGGCCGGGCACTACTACCGCCGGCTGCTCACCGACGCCGTGCTGGCCGTCGACGCCGCCAGGCAGCACCCCCTCGCCGACCCGGCCAGGGTGCTCGTGCAGGGCGGCAGCCAGGGCGGCGGGATCGCCCTCGCCGCGGCCGCGCTGAGCGACGGGCTCGCCGGGGCCGTCATCGACGTGCCCTTCCTCTGCGGGTTCCGCCGAGCCGTCGGCCTCGTCGACTCCCACCCGTACGGCGAGATCGGGCAGTACCTGCGGGTGCACCGCGGGGCGGAGGAGCGCGTCTTCCGCACCCTGTCCTACTTCGACGGCATCAACTTCGCCGCCCGGGCGAGCGCCCCGGCGCTCTTCTCCGTCGGCCTGATGGACCAGGTGTGCCCGCCGTCGACCGTCTACGCCGCGTACAACCACTACGCGGGCGACAAGCGCATCGAGGTGTACCCGTACAACGGGCACGAGAACGGCGAGGAGTTCCAGGAGGCGAAGACCGTCGCCTTCCTCCGCGAGCGAGCGGGGCGCTGACCGCCGTCAGACCCGGTGGAAGGCGCGGTGGGAGTCGCGCAGCTGCAGCTGCGTGGGCAGCACGATCTGCTCGAGCCCGCCGTCGAGGGCGTCGATGCGGCGCAGCGCCAGCGTCGCGGCGACGCGGCCCATCTCGGCCGGGCTGTGCGAGACGACCGAGACGCCGAGCGTCTCCGCCAGCTCGAAGTCGTCGAAGCCCACCAGGGCCGTCGCGCTGCCGGCCCGCTGGATCGCGCGGAACGCGCCGAAGGCCGCGCGGTTGTTCCCCGCGAAGATCGCCTCCGGCGGCTCGGCCCGGTCGAGCAGCTGCGCCGTGGCGGCCTCCGCCGTGTCGATGGAGGCGGCGTCCTCCCGGACCAGGGCCGGGTCCTGGTCCAGCCCGCGGATGACGAGCGCGTCGTGGTAGCCGTACAGCCGCTCGCGGTGCGTGAACAGGTGGCTCGAGCTGCCGACGAAGCCGATGCGGCGGTGGCCGGCGTCCGCCAGCGCCAGCACGCCCGACCGGGCGCCTCCGCGGTTGTCGAAGATCACCGAGTCGCTCGCGGCGTTCGAGAGCGGCCGGTCGACCGCGACGATCGGCGTGCCGAACTGGCGCTCGCCCTCGAGGTACGAGTGGTCGTCCGCGATCGGCACCAGCAGCAGGGCGAGCACGCGCCGCTCCAGCATGCTGTCCACGGTCGGCCGCTCCCGCGCCTCCTGGTCCCCGGACGCCGCCATCACCAGGGTCAGCCCCCGCTCGGCGGTCGCGTCGCTGACGCCCACCGCGACCTGCGAGTAGAAGGGGTTCGTCATGTCGCCGATCACGAACGCGACCGTGGAGGCGCGGCTGCCCTGCCGCAGCTCGCGGGCCATGGCGTTCGGCCGGAACCGCAGCGCGCTCGCGGCCTGCACGACGCGCGCCCGCGTCGAGCTCTTGACGCTCGGGTGGTCGTTCAGGGCGCGGGAGGCGGTCTTGATGCTCACCCCGGCCAGCCGGGCGACGTCCGACACCGTCGCCCGACCCGGCACGGGTCGCGGTCCGTGGGTGTCCTGGTCAGGCATGGGCTCAGCGTAGGGGCGGCGACGACCCCGCCGGAATCGCCGATTCGCGGGGCAGGCGGAGGCGGAGCGGTGTTGACAACGTGGGACAAAATGGCGACACTGACCATCGCCGCCGGGCCGCTCATGGCACCGGCGGCATGGCTGCCACCACAGCACGTGGACGGCGTCGGACGGTCTGGAGGCTGCATGATCGCGGGCATCGAGACCGGCGGGACCAAGGTCGTGTGCGGCGTCGCGGATCCGGCGGACCCGGGCGGCCTGCTCGAGTCCCGACGTTTTCCTACGACGACGCCGGGCGAGACCACGGCCCGCATCGAGGCGTTCCTCGTCGAGGCCGATGAACGGCACGGCATCGACGCGGTCGGCATCGCGACCTTCGGCCCGGTGAACGTCGAGACGGCGCTGCCGCGGTACGGCTGGATCACGGGGACGCCGAAGCCCGGCTGGGCCAACACCAAGCTGCTCGAGCGCATCGGCGCCACGTCGCGGAAGCCCACAGCGCTGCTCAGCGACGTGAGCGGGGCGGCGCTCGGCGAGCAGCGCTGGGGTGCTGGCCGCGACGTCTCCTCGGTCGCCTACGCCACGTTCGGCACCGGGGTCGGGGTCGGGGTGGTCATCGGCGGCCGCGTGCTGCACGGCAACGGGTTCCCGGAGTTCGGGCACCTGCTCGTCCGGCGCCACCCGCTCGACGACTACGTGGGCGGCTGCCCGTTCCACGGCGACTGCCTCGAGGGGCTGACCGCCGGGCCCTCGGTCACCGCGCGGTGGGGGACGGACTCCTCCTCCCTCCACCCCCGGATCCGGCAGCAGGCGTTCGAGATCCTCGGGTACTACATCGCGCAGACGGTCGCGGCGGTCGCGTACAGCACCGGCGTGCAGCGCGTGGTGCTCGGCGGCGGCGTGATGAAGGCTCCCGGCCTGCTGGACGAGGCGCGACGGCAGCTGCCCGTGGTCACCGGCGGGCCCCACGCCGGCCACGCCATCCCCGGCGACGCGTTCGAGTTCATGGTCGAGCCGGGCCTCGGCGAGCTGTCCGGCGTGCTCGGCGCGGTCGCCGCCGCGCAGGCGCTGCTGGAGGGTGCGCCGGCCGAGCCGTCCGGGCGCCTCGCCGACCCGGTGCTCTGACCGCCGATCCGGCGGCGGTCAGGCGGTCGCCGCGGTGCTCGCCTCGTACCGGGCGCGCAGCCGCTGGCGGAGGTACTCCTTCGGCGGGGCGCTGGGGTTCATGCCCACCACGACGACCCCGCGGCTGTGGCGCGCCTCCAGCTCCTCGACCGCGCTGACGAGGTTCGGGAACGGGTAGTAGCCGGAGACGAGGACCCGCAGGTTCCACTCCGAGACCAGCTCGGCCACGTCGGCGAGCCGGATGCTCGCAGCGCGGTCCGCGCCTGCCGTCCAGTGGTCGATCTCGACCTCCCGCCGCCGGTCGCTCGTCCGGATCCGGTCCTTCGTCACGCCCAGCCGCGCTCCCAGGTCCTCGTATCCGCCGAAGTTGTCGAGCAGCGCAGTGACCGAACGCCCCTCCGCCGCGACCCCGATCGCCTCCGCGAGGTCCCCGTCGTAGGCGACGGGCCGGGTCCCGATCGACCGGAGGTAGTCGTGGTTCTCCCGGCCGGCGATCCCGATGACCCGGGCCCCGGCGAGCCGGGCCAGCTGGCACTCGATGTGGCCCACCCCGCCCGCCGCCGCGGACACCACCACGACGTCGTCCGGCCCGAGCCGCAGCTCCTGCACCAGCGCGTACGCGGTCAGCCCGACGAGGTGCAGGGCGCCGGCGACCTCCCACGGCACCCGATCCGGCTTGCGGACGACCGCGTCCGCGTCCACGACGATGTGGGTCGCGTGGGCGCCGTGCGCGGGGTCGTGGCCCAGCACCTCGGCGCCGACCTTGACCGACCGCACGTCCCGGCCCACCGCGCGCACGATGCCGGCGAAGCTCACGCCCTGCCGCGCGGGCAGCTGCAGCGGGATCTCGTCGCGGAACCGGCCCTCCCGCACGTAGCCGTCCATGTGGCTGACGCCCGAGGCGACGACCTGCACCAGGACCTGCGAGGGCGAGGGCTCGGGGCGCGCGGACTCCTCGAACCGCAGCACGGAGGCGGGCCCGTAGTCGTCGAACATCGCCGCGAACATCGACCTGGTGCGCATCTCGCGAACCTAGGACGGCGGTCGCAGCCGCGCGGGCTTCGTGAGCGACCTCCGAGCCGACGGGGGCACGGGGTGGCGGCCTCTCGACTGGCGGGCCCGACCTGGTCGACGATGGTGGCGTCATGGCGCTGTGGTCGAGGGAAGGGGCTCGCATGATCAGGTCCGCCACGGACGCCGATCGCGAGGAGATCGTCGCGCTCGTGGTCGACGCCGGCATGTTCCCGCCGGAGGAGTCCGCCGTCGTCGACGACCTGCTGCGGGCCGGTCTCGCAGACGCGGGCGACGACCACCGCTGCCTCGTGGTCGAGCGCGCCGGTCGCCTGGCCGCGGTCGCGTACGCGGCGATTCGGCCGGCGGCCGATCGGGTGTGGGAGCTGACGATGCTCGGCGTCCGGCCGGGCGAGCAGCGCTCCGGCGACGGCACCGCACTCACCGGCGCGATCGAGCAGGAGCTCGCGGCGCGCGGGCAGCGGCTGCTGGTCGTCGAGACGTCCGCCGGCCCGCAGTACGCAGGGGCGCGCTCGTTCTACGCCGCGCGCGGCTACGACGAGGAGGCGCGCATCCGCGACTACTGGGCCGACGGCGACGATCTCGTCGTGCTCACGAAGCGGCTGGTCGCTCCCGAAGCGGGCTCCGGCCGATGATCGCCGCCGCGCGACGGTGCCGAGCCGCCACGCACCACGACCTCGACGTGCTCGCCGACCTGGCAGCGGCCTTCTACCGCGAGGACGGCTTCCAGGCCGGTCGCTCCGGCGAACGGGAGCGGATCGCTCCCCGCGGCGAAGGCCCGGACTCCCTGAGGAGATCCGGGCCTGATGGAGCGGGGGCGGGACTTGAACCCGCGACACCACGATTATGAGCCGTGTGCTCGACACAGGACCTCACGGCGCTGTCCGCCGATCACAGAGCCTCGGAAGTACGGGCATCGAGACCGACGGAGACCGGCCCCGATCACGACGCTTTTTTCGAGATGTGGCCAAAATGTGGCCACGGCGAGCAGCGCAGAGCGCGGCTTGGACAGCACGAGAAGCCGCTGTCCGGCGACCGGCGACCGGCGTCCAAGCGTCGACGCGAATATTCGAATCCCACGCCCTCCGCCCGAGCGCGCGCTGAGCGCGGCCCGCATCCCCGTCATTCCGGGCTTCTCCAATCACCTTGAGCGGACCTCGATCACGTTCTGGGCGCAACTTTTTGCCCAACCCGTGACCACGCCAACGACCGAGGACGAAGAGGCGATCAGCGCAGCGGACCCGTCGAAGACCCTTGCTCGAGCGCGCACGAGCCAAGGTCATCGATGCGCACCTGGCGTGGGGAATCCCCCTGCTGGATGGAGTGGACGCCTCCGGCGCGCAGCACAAGTGACGGGACGCTCGTCCTGCGACAGACTGGGGACGTGGAGCAGTGGGAGGAACTTTCGAAGGCGCGCGAGAGCCTCAACGAGTGGCTGCTACTACATCCACCAAGCATCCGCTTCTTCTCCCGCGACGACGACTTGAAGTCGGACGACGCTGCTGGACCAGGCTCGTACTACAGCACCGTGACCGAACGGGACAAGAAGGGCGGGATATCGGGCTCTTCGCAGTTGAGGGTGTAGTTCGGATGGCTCCGCGCTGAGGCGTCTGTGGGCGGGAGGTGGGTCGAGGTCTCCCTGAGGATGGAGGTTCCTACGCCGCCCAACCGGAAGACCTCGACGTGCTTGACGCTACCTTCGCTGCCTCTGACCTGTCCTCATTCGCCGGCCTCGATGGGCTCGGGCTCCGCGCGGTCGGGCAGCGGCTCGAGGCCGACCGCGCTGTCATCGCATGTCGGGTCGTCGCGGACGACGACTGGTGCCGGCGTTGCGGCTGTCAGGGTGTCCCGCGTGACAGCGTCGTCCGCAAGCTCGCGCATGCTCCGCTCGGTTGGCGGCCGACGACTCTGCACGTGGTCCTCCGCAGGTACGCCTGCACGGGTTGCGGGTATGTCTGGCGGCAAGACACCGGCGACGCCGCGGCTCCCCGAGCGAAGCTCACCAAGACCGCGTTGCGGTGGTCGTTGGAGGCGTTGCTGGTCCAGAAGCTGACCGTGGCCAGGGTCGCGGACGCGCTCGACGTCGCCTGGCACACCGCCAACGACGCCGTCATCGCGGAGGGCCGCCGGGTGCTGATCGACGATCCGGCCCGGTTCGACGGCGTCACCGTGCTCGGTGTCGATGAGCACGTCTGGCGGCACACGCGCCGCGGCGACAAGTACGTCACGGTGATCATCGACCTCACCCCGGTGAAGAACCGGACCGGGCCCGCCCGGCTGCTGGACATGGTCGAGGGCCGCTCGAAGGCCGTGTTCAAGGAATGGTTGGCTGGCCGCCCTGAAGACTGGCGGGCGAGGGTCGAGGTCGTCGCGATGGACGGGTTCTCGGGGTTCAAGACCGCCGCTGCCGAGGAGATCCCGGCAGCGACCGCGGTGATGGACCCCTTCCATGTCGTCCGCCTCGCTGCCGACGCGCTCGACCGCTGCCGCCGTCGCGTCCAGCAGCACCTGCACGGCCACCGCGGCCGAGCAGGTGACCCGCTCCACGCGGCGAGGAGGACGTTGAACACCGGCGACGACCTGCTCACCGAGAAGCAACGAGCCCGGCTGACGGCGCTGTTCGCGACCCCGGAGCATGTCGAGGTTCAGGCGACCTGGGGCATCTACCAGCGGATGATCGCCGCCTACCGGGACCACGACCGGCACCGAGGCCGGACCGCGATGACCGCCCTGATCGACGCCATCAGCGCCGGCGTCCCGTCAGCCCTGGTCGAGCTGCTCCGCCTCGGCCGCACCCTGAAGCAGCGAGCCGCAGACGTGATCGCCTACTTCGACCGGCCACACACCTCCAACGGGCCGACCGAAGCGATCAACGGCCGCCTCGAACACCTCGACGGATCCGCACTGGGCTTCCGCAACCTCGCCAACTACGTCGCCAGATCCCTCCTGGAAACCGGCGGATTCACACCCCAACTACACCGTCAATCATGAAGAGCCGATTTACCGAGGCGCCCGGCAACATAGGAACTGACGTGGGCAAAAAGACGGTGGGCTGGACACAGGTCCACAAAAAATGACGACCCCCGCCAGGGGGGAGGAGGCGGAGGTCGTCGTGTATCAGCCCCGGGG
>NZ_CAXTOQ010000038.1:0-25195 GCF_964245895.1 uncultured Amnibacterium sp. | reverse complement strand
GGCCGCGGCCGCTCAGCCGGGTACCAGCACCGGGTGGGACGGTGAAACCGTCAGCAGGCTGAGCATCGGAGGTCCACGATGAGGAACCGGGACGCCGTCCGGGTCGGCACGGTCGCAGTGTCGATCGTCCTGGCGCTGGTCGGGTCGGCGATCGGGTCGGGCGCGTTCGGCGGCACCCCGATCCAGGACGCGGCCGGCGGCGCGCTCGCCGCGGACGCCACCCTGCTCGCGCCGGGCACCGGGGCGTTCCAGATCTGGAGTGTCATCTACCTGGGGCTCATCGCCTACGCCGTCCTCCAGGCGCTGCCCGGGCAGCGGCACTCGGACCGGCAGCGCCGGATCGGCTGGCTCGCGGCCGCGTCGATGCTGCTGAATGCCGCGTGGATCCTCAGCGTCCAGTTCGGCCTGCTGCTGCTGTCCGTCCCGGTGATCGTGGGGCTGCTGCTCGTCCTCGTCGCCCTGGTGCTGCGCCTCGGCCCGGCTGCCTCCCTGCCGCAGCGGATCCTGACCGACGGGGTGTTCGGGCTCTACCTGGGCTGGGTCGCGATCGCGACCGTCGCGAACGTCACCGCGCTGCTGCAGCAGGCCGGGTTCTCCGGAGCGGGCGTCGCGCCGGAGGCGTGGGCCGTCGTCGTGCTGGCGGTCGCGGTCGGCATCGGGGTGGCGACGTCCCTGCGGACGGGCGGCCGCGTCGCCCCGGCGCTGTCGCTCGCGTGGGGCCTGGCGTGGATCGCCGTCGCGCGGGCGGTCGGTCAGCCGCAGTCGGCGCTGGTCACGACCGTCGCGGCCGTCGCGGCCGCCCTCGTGCTGGCCGCCCCGCTGCTGGTGCGGCTGCGGGTCAGGAACGGCGTGCGCTCCAGCGCGGCCTGACCGCCGCCGCGAGGAGGGTGCCGCGGCGCACCTCCCGAGGGGAGGCGCGGACCACGCGCAGCCGCACGATCCGGAAGCCCATCATCCGCTGGAACTGGCGCACACCGTTGCCCATGCGGTGCGGGCCGAGCCCGACGACGACCGCCCGCACGCCGTGGGCGACGAGCGCCGTCACGATCTCCCGCATCAGCAGGTACCGCGCGAGGGTCGCGACCTCCGACTCCTCCAGCGTGCGGAAGTAGCGCATCGCCGCCCACTCGCCCTCGGCCGGCAGGACCGCGAGCACGACGGGCCGGCCGTCGACCCGGGCGACGAACCAGAAGCGGTGGGTCATCATGTCGCTGTTGTCCGCGGCCTCGTTCCGGGACGCGGCGCGCGGGTTGACCCGCTCGTACGCGTCGGCGACCGCGCACAGCGCCCGGCGCGCCTCCGCGTCGTCCACGCGCTCCACCAGGACCCCGAGCTCGCTCGCCGCCCGGCTGCGCTTCCGCAGCGTGTAGCGCGAGCCCGACGACCCGCGGGCGTAGTCCTCGGCGCGCTCCGGCAGCCCGAGCACGGAGGTGGCGCCGGCCAGGGCGCCGCGGCGCAGCCAGGCGCGCCCCAGCTGGGCGCGGATCGCGTCGGCCTGCGGGCCGCCGGGCAGCCGCACCTCCACCGCGGGCAGCGCGCGGATCGTGCGGAGCAGGGCGACGGTGTTCCGCGGGTGCGTCAGCACGTGTCGCAGCTGCGACCCCGAGCGGTCGACGAAGCGCTCGAAGTACCGGGAGACGCGCTCCTCGGACTCGCTCGAGAACGCCGGCCTCACGGTGTGCAGTCTCGCCCGGCCGCCGTGCACGGATCCCGTCGCGCGCGCAGGACCGGAGCGCCGTTCAGGTTCGGTGCAGGTGCACGAGCGCTTGCGCGAGCCGCAGGCCCAGGTACCGCTGGCCGGCGACGGTCGGGTGGTGGTTCTGCGGGTCGAGGACGCCGTCGGGGTGGCGCTCGGAGATCCAGTGCTGCCGCAGCATGGAGATGTAGCGGACCTGCTGCGTCGCGGCCACCCGGTGCAGGACGACGTCGACCGCGCGCTGCTCGGCGGTGACGGGCACCGGGTCCGGTCCCGGCCCGAGCATGACCCGCTGCGCCGCCGGGAACCGGTCGCGCAGCGCCGCCATCGTGCGGGTCGCCGCCGCGGTCAGCGCGGCCGCGGACGCCGCATGGTCGTTGCTGCCGCCCTGGACGACGACGAGGTCGGCGCGCACCCGGCCGCCGAGGCGGCGGACGCGATCCGCGTAGGAGCTGCCGGCCGTCTCGCCGTTGACGTAGCCGGTGCCGGAGACCGCGTCGACGGTCACGGCGAGGCCGAGCCGTGCGGCGGCGACCTGCCCCAGCGCGTGCCGCGGGTCCGCGTGCAGCCCCGCGGCCCAGGAGTCGCCGAGCACCAGCATGCTGCGCGGCGCCCGGCCCGTGCCGGTCAGCGCGCCGATCGCCGGTCCGGCGACCGCCATCGCCAGCAGGGTCCTCCTGGTGAGCTGCGGGCGTCGCACCGGTCGAGTCTGGACCTGGCGCGGCGGGCTCCCGTCCGTCCGGCGCGCGCGGCGCCAGGAGGCGTTCAGGTCGCGTGCAGCGACGGCGGCGGGTCAGCGGAACGCGGAGACCAATCGCACCGCCGCCCGCGCCGTGAGGTGCGGCAGGTACGCCCGGGTGAGCGCGAGCCCGGTCGAGGGCAGCGCGACCGGGTCCGGGTAGGCGAGGACGAGGGGCTGCAGCGCAGGCTGGAACTTCGCCTTGAAGGACGCCAGCGAGGTGAACCCGTACGCGGGCTCGAGCACGCGGGAGAGCACCTCGAGCAGCCGCTCGAGCGGCCCGTCGCCGTCGGCCGCCGACAGCGACAGCGGGGAGGCGGACAGGCTGACCACCTCCACGCCGCGCTCCTGCGCCAGCTGCAGGACGGCCGCGATCAGGAACTCCATCAGCCCGTTCATGCCGTCGGGCGCGCGCCGCATGAAGTCCAGCGTCCAGCGCACCTCCGTCCCCTCCCGCCAGGTCGGCAGCCAGCTCGTGACCGCGAGCACCTGGCCGTCGGCGTCGACCGCGAGCATCAGGCGCACCGCGGGATCGCGCAGCTCGTCCAGCCCGCCCAGGGTGAAGCCGAGCTCGGGCAGGCCGCGGTCGGCGACCCACAGCTCGGACAGGGCGACGATCTGCCCGCGCTGCGCCGTCGTGCACTCCGCCCACGTCAGCCACGTCGTCCGGATGCCGAGGCGGGCCGCGCGGTTGATGGAGGAGCGCACGTCCTGCCAGCGCTTCCCGGTCAGCGTCACGGTCGCGGGATCGATCAGGGTGTCCTCCCCGATCACGACCGTCGACCACTGCCGGTCGTCCGCGAGCGCCCGGGCGAAGCCGGCCGGGACCGCGTAGAACACCGGCGTCAGGCCGCGGTCGTCGCACGCGACCGTGAAGGCGCGCGCGGCGGGGAGCGCGCCGTCGGGGCGGCCGATCGGCTCGCAGAGCGCGAGCGCGACGCCGCCCACCTCCCGGTAGGCGACCGCGTGCTGCCCGTCGTCGGAGAACCAGGTCGAGTTCTCCGGCCAGGTCGCCATGTACGAGACGGATCCGCCGCCTCCCACGCGCAGCAGCCGGGCGAGCCGGCGGCTGTCGGCGGGGGAGGCGCGGGCCACGTCGAAGCGCAGCACGATCGTCACCGCCAGCACGACCAGCCACAGCAGCGGGCCCATCCAGTCGTGGACGAGGTGCGCGGGCTGCCCGACCGGCACCAGCGCGACGTGACGCAGGTCGACGAAGCCGATCGGCACGTACCGCCGCGGCAGGTCCGCGAGCGCGGACAGCGCGTTCGCCCTCGGCTGGAACTGCCCGGGGAGGAGCGCGCCGGCGAGCACGTAGGCGACGCCGCCCGCCGCGAACGCCGCGCCGATGGCGACGGCGCACCGCAGCAGGGTGCGCCGCCGCGCCCGCACGTCGAAGTGGCGGATGCTCGCGAGCACGACGGCCGCGACCGCCGCGGGCACGGCCGCGGCGAGCGCCGTCTGCAGGGTCGGTCCGTCGCCGAGCGCCGGCCCGAGCAGCGACGCCGGGTTCCTGAGCGCGGGCAGCACGCCGTAGAACACGGTGGTGAGCGCGGCGACCAGCAGGTCGATGGTCACCGCCGCGACCGCGCTGGCGCGACGCCCGTGCCACATGCCCCAGGCCGCGGCGACGAGCGCGGCCAGGACGAGGATCGGCATCACCGCCGTGCCGGGTCCGTTCACGTGGGCGAGGGCGAGCTGGCGGGCGCAGAAGCCGGGGTCGCCGGCCGGGACGCAGGGCGCGCGGAGCACGCCGGTGCCCGGCAGCGCGTCCCGGAACAGCAGCCCCAGCGGTCGCAGCGGGCCGTACCCGTGCGGCGACACGATCGCGACCAGCGGCCCGACCGCCACCACGCCCACGACCGCGGCGAGCAGGCTCCTGACCTCGTGGTGGCTGCTGCGCCGCCACCCGAGCCGGGGCCGGTCCCGCGTGAGCAGGGCGCCCAGCAGCAGCCCGACGAGGCCGGCGCACAGGCGGTAGGCGTCGGCGGGACCGCCGGAGTAGAGCAGCAGGACGACGAGCGCGGTGAGCCCGAGCACCCGGGTCCTGCGGCGCCACAGCGGGCCGGCGAACGCGCTGGCGGCCAGCACCGTGCCGGCGATCGGGATGAACGGGTCGACCACCAGGGTGTCGAGCGGCGCCTGCGACCAGACGCCGCGCACCAGGATGCCGGCCGCCTGCAGCCCGATCCCGGTCAGCACGCCCGCGACCGTGGTCGTGAGGGCGACGAGCAGCGTGCGCGCGGGGCCGATCAGCGCCTCCGCCGCTCCCATCAGCAGCACCGCGGCGACCAGCGCGAGCACGAGGACGACCGGGCCGGGGACGAACACCGCGGCGGTGAGCAGGGTCGTGAGGTCGTGCCGCTGCAGCACCGCGTCGAGCCCCGTGCCCACGACGTCGCGCAGCCCGGGGCGGATGCCGAAGGCGGAGCCGGTGGCGACCGCCAGCACGAGGAGGAGGGTCGCGAAGCCGATCGACACGGGCCGTCGGCGCAGGAACGGGGTCATCGGGCGGGCAGGTCCCACCGCGCGGTGAGCTGCCGCAGACCCCAGCCGAGCCCCTGCGACGCGGTGTGCCAGTCGTGCGCCGTCCCCGGGACCACGGAGGTCGAGACGGTCATCCCCGCGCGCCTCGCCGCGGCGGCCATCGCCCGCGTGATCGGCGCGTACCGGGCGTCGTCACCGCCGACCGCGAACAGCGCCCGGGTCGCGGGGTAGCGCCGGGAGGCGAGGACGTGCAGGGGCGACGCCTCCGCGTAGGCGCGCGCGGACCCGTGGAAGCCCCGCGCGACGGTCTGGGCGACCGTGCCGTTGCGGGGGGCCAGCTCGCCGGACACGTCGACGATGCTGCCGAACATCGCCGGGAATCCGGCGCCGAGCTGGATCGCGCAGGTGCCTCCCTCCGAGAACCCGGCGATGGTCCAGCTGCGCCTGGCGGCCGAGACCGGCTCGTGGGTCAGGATCCAGTGCCGCACGTCGACGGTGAGGTAGGTCGCGACGTCGCCGAGGCGGGAGTCCACGCACATCGGGTTGCTGGAGGGGCTGCCCAGCTGGTCGGGCACGACCAGGATCGGTGCGACGCCGTCGTGGGCCCGCGCGATCGCGTCGAGCGCGGTGTCGAGGTGACCCGCGAGGAACAGGTCCGACGGCTGTCCCGGCTGGCCGGAGAGCCCCACGACGACGGGCAGCCGCGGCGGGTCCTTCACCAGCGCCGCGGGCGGCAGCCACACCCACGCCTGGCGCGCCGCGAAGTGCGACACCGTCCCGGGGATCGTCACCGTGCCGACGGTGCCGTCCGCCGGCATGCCGGCGGGCGCCCGCCAGTGCGACAGCGACGTGTCGCCGGCGTGCAGGCCGCCGGCCACGAGCGCGCCGACGCCGGTGTCGCCGAACACGTCGCCGAGGGTCGGGTAGTAGGCGAAGTCCTCGTTGATCATCAGGCCGCCGGCCAGCACCACCACGGGCACCGCGACCAGGGCGACGGCCTTGCGCCACCACCTGGTGCGCACGAGGCCCACGACCGCGATCGCCAGCCCGGCGAACAGCGCGGCCCCCGCGGCGTGCACGACCGCGGACAGCTGCACGCCGAAGAGGTCCTGCACGTCGCCGAGCAGCCAGACCAGCCCCAGGCCGATCCCGCCGCCGAGCGTGGTCGCTCCGCCGAGCGCCGCGTACCAGGGACCGCGGCGGCCCACGACGCCGAACGGCAGCACGAGCACCACGAGCGCGAGGACCGCGAGCGCGTAGACGACGGCGAGCGTGCGGTCCGTCTGGATCGGCAGCGACGACAACCACGTGGGCATCCGGACCTCCTGGTCCGATCGTCGGCCTCGAGGTGCCAGGAACCTCGAAGACGGCTCAGGGCGTGCCGAGGCGGTAGCCGAGGCCGCGCACGGTGGTCACGATGTCGCGGTCGGTCTTGCGCCGCACGTAGTGGACGTAGGTGTCGACGGTGCCGGGCACGTCGCCCGGCGGGAAGACCTCGCGCAGGATGCGCTCCCGCGACAGGGTCTCGGAGTCGTGGCGGGCGAGCAGGTGCAGCAGCTGCGCCTCCGTGCGGCTCAGCACGATCCGCCCGCGGTACGGCGAGTTGATGATGCGGGTCTCGGGGCGGAACTCCCAGTCGCCGATCATCAGCACGTCCTCCGTGACGGAGTGCGTGCGGGTGATCGCGCGGAGGCGGGCCAGCAGCTCCGTCGCGGCGAACGGCTTGGTCAGGTAGTCGTCCGCGCCGGCGTCGAGACCGCCGACCCGGTCCTCGAGCGAGCCGAGCGCCGTCAGCAGGATGATCGGCACGCTGCTGCCCCGGCTGCGGATCCGCCGCACCACGTCGAGCCCGTCGCCGTCGGGCAGCAGCCGGTCCAGCGCCACGGCGGCGAAGTCCTGCTGCTCGGTGATCGCCAGGGCCCCGGCCGCGTCGGCGACGAGCAGCACGTCGTACTGTCCGGCGAGCATCTCCACGGTCACCGGACCGAGCCGGGGATCGTCCTCCACGACCAGCAGCGGCGGCCGTGGCCCGGCTCCCGCTGGTCGGGAGGGAACGGTGCGCACCGCCTCATCGTGCATCACGGGGCGGGTGCGGACGAACGGTCCGCCCCGGTGTCCAGGGTGCGTGCAGGCCGCGCGGTTCGCGCATTCTCCGAGGTTCCTGGCAGCGGGTGGTGGATGGTCTGCCCGTGGACACCGTCGCGCTGCGCAGCGATCGCGTCGCCCCGGGTACCGGCGGCGCGGTCGGCCGCCGCGCGCCGGTCCCGGCGAGGGTGCTGCCGGTCGCGATCGGGGTGCTCGCCTTCGCCGTGCGGCTGCGGCTGCTGCTGCACGGCGGCGGCCTGCTCGGCATCGGCGGCTACGACGACGGGGTCGACTACGCGGCGGGAGCCGCGCTGCTGCACGGGCGCCTGCCGTACGCCGACTTCCTGCTGCTGCATCCGCCCGGCGTCGCGCTCGCGGTCGTGCCGTTCGCGGCGCTCGGCGACATCACCTCCGACGAGGTCGGCCTGGTCGTCGCGCGGCTCGCCTTCGAGCTGATCGGCGGGCTGAACGCGGCGCTCGTGGTGCTGGTCCTCCGCCGCTCCGGCACGGTCGCCGCCGCCACCGGAGGGGTGCTCTACGCGGTGCTGCTGCCGGCGGTCTGGGCCGAGCGGTCCGTGCTGCTCGAGCCGCTCGGCACCCTGGGGATCCTGCTCTGCCTGCTGCTGCTCGGCGGCGCCGTCTCGGGACGCGTCGCGCTCGCCGCGGGCATCGCCGCCGGCAGCGCGATCGACGTGAAGATCTGGTACGTCGTCCCGGTCGCCGTGATCGCCGCGTTCGTGCCCCGGCACCGGCTGCGCCACCTCGCCGGCGCCGCGATCGCGGTCGTCGCGGTCCAGCTGCCGTTCCTGGTCGCGGCGCCGGGCGCGATGATCCGGGAGGTGGTGCTCGACCAGCTGGGGCGGCCCCACGTGATCGGCCTGCTGCGGCGGGTCGCGGAGATGCTCGACGCCCACCGGGTGGGCGTCCTCGACCTGCGCGGCGTGACCGCGGCGCTCGCCGTGCTGGCGTGCGTCGCCGTGCTCATCACCCTGCTCACCCCGGGCGTGCGGGTCTTCGGCGCCCTGCTCGTCGCGGACGCCGCGGTGCTGCTGGCGAGCCCGTCCTACTTCGAGCACTACGGCGCGTTCACCGCTCCGCCGCTCGCGCTGTGCACCGGCATCGCCGTCCAGCGGGCGCTGCGCGGCCTGCCGGTCGGCCACCGGCCGCAGGGCGTGCTCGCCGCGGTCGTGTGCGCCCTCGTGCTCCTGTCCGGGCTGCACGTGGACGACCGCCGCAGGTCCGGGAAGGCGGTGCCGGTCGCGTTCGTGCAGGCCGTCGAGCGCACCCGCGGCTGCATCACCGCCGACGACCCGACGGCGCTGGCGGTCACCGACGTGCTCAGCCGGGACCTGCGCGACCCTCGCTGCCTGGTCTGGCCCGACGTCACGGGGTGGACGTACGACGCCGCGGACGAGCGGACCCCGAGCGGGCACGCGGTGCTGCGCACCGAGAACGCGCGCTGGCAGCGCCTGCTGCTCGACTACCTCCGCTCGGGATCCGCGACGATGGTGCTGCGCCGCAGCACCGGGCTCGGCGCGCGGGACCGGGCGGCGCTCGCCGCGGCGCCGCCGATCGCGCGGTTCGGGCACGACGTGCTGCGACCCGTCGTGCGGCGCTGAGGCCGTCCGCTCCACGTCGCCGTCACATCGGGAAGCCGGGCTCGTGGCGCTCGACCGGACGGGGCTGCTCCAGCTCGATCCGCAGCACCGGGCTGATGCCCCGTCGCTCGACCCCGGCCAGGTCCGCGCGCAGCCCATCGGGCTCGATGCGCCATGCGACGTCACCGTGCCCCAGGACGGCCACCCCGACGATCCGCTGCGTCGTGATGCGCAGGTCCGCGCCCAGCGATCGGACCACCGCTTCGGCGTCCGGCCACGTGAAGTACGAGGCGTAGACGAGGTGCTCGTCACGGCTGGTGAAACGGAGGTCGTGCGACGTCCAGGCCGTCGCCTCGGTGTCGGCGAACGAGCCCACCCGGGGCTCGGTCGGCCCCTCGCCGAACACCAGCCACGGCCGCGTGCCGTAGACGGCCTCGCCGTTCATCGCCAGCCAGTCGCCGATCCCCTCGAGCAGCGCCACCTCGTCGTCGACGAAGGTGCCGTCCGGCCGCGGTCCGACGTTCAGCAGCAGGGAGCCGTTCTTCGCGACCACGTCGATCAGCTCGCCGACCACCTCCGCGGCGGACTTGAAGTCGTTCACGTCGAGGTGCGCCCAGCCGATGCGGGACGCGGACGTGTCGTTCTGGAACGCGCGGGGCTGGATCGACCGCGCGGTGCCGCGCTCGATGTCGTGGACGGCGGCGCCCTCGTCGAACGCGTCCCACTTCGCGTTGATGACGGGCGCGCCGCCGGTCCCCGCGGCCCGGTTGGCGAGGTAGGCGGCGAACACGGCCAGGTACGGCCGGAACACCGGCTGCTCGATCCACCAGTCGAAGTACACCAGGGCGGGGTCGTACCGCTCGACGGTGTCGACGAGCCGAGCGAGCCAGTCGTCGAGGAAGGCGGCGTCCGGCTGGGTGTGGAACGGGCGAGCCGGCCCGTAGAGGTCCGCGTTCTCGGGATCCAGCACGTCGCTGTCGTAGCGGGTGCCGCCGTTGAAGAACCACCAGTGCTCGGCGCGGTGGTTGGACACCCCGAACGTCATCCCCGCTCGGCGGGCCGCGGCTGCGAGCTCGCCGATCACGTCGCGCCCCGGTCCGATCAGCGGTGCCTTCCACCGCGTCAGCGCGCTGTCGTAGAGCGCGTAGCCGTCGTGGTGCTCCGAGACCGGGACCACGTACTGCGCGCCGGCGCGGCGGAACAGCCGGATCCAGGCGTCCGCGTCGAACCGCTCGCCCCGGAACATCGGGATCAGGTCCTTGAAGCCGAACTCGGCCTGCGGGCCGTACGTCGCGAGGTGGTGCTCGAACTCGGGGGTGCCCGGCACGTACATGGTGCGCGCGTACCACTCGGTCCCGTAGGCGGGAACGGCGCTGACGAGCCAGTGCACGAAGATGCCGAACTTCGCGTCGCGGAACCACGGCGGCACCCCGATCGTCCGCAGCGACGCCCAGTCCGCGGTGAACGGCCCGGACGCCGCCAGCGCGCGGGCGCGGGCGACCAGGGCGGAACGGGTCTCGTCGACGTCGGTCATCCGGTGCTCCCTGCTGCGGCTCGCCGGCAGAGCATGGTCGAGCCGCCTGCGCCGCCCCCGGGAGGCCGGCGGTCAGCTCGAGGCGGTCCGGGAGCGCAGGCGGGCGCGCGCCCGGTACTCGTGCGGGGAGGTGCCGTACGCACGACGGAAGGCGCGGGACGACGTGGTCGGGTCGGCGAAGCCGCAGTCGCGCACGATCGTCAGGACCGACCGCGTGTCCGACGGGTCCTCCAGCGCCCGCGCGACGGCGGCCAGCCGCAGGTCGCGGAGGTAGTCGGCCGGCGTCGTCTCCAGGTGGTCGAAGAGCTGGTAGAGCCGCCTCCGGGAGATGAAGTGCGCGTCTGCGACCGTCCCCACCGTCAGCGCGGGACGCGTGTGGTGCCGCTGCATGAAGTCCTGCACGGTGACGCGCAGGGCGCCGGTCGTCCTCGGCATCACCCGTGCCGCCGCGACGGAGGAGCGCAGCATCGTCGCCGTCAGGTCGCGGAGGACGTCGGCGTCCTCCGAACCCGGGGGCGCCGCATCGCCGGCTCGCAGGTGCTCCGCGAACGAGAACAGCGCGGAGTCCGGCTGACCGGCGGGGACCAGGAGGCGGTCGACGGCGGAGTCGACCATCGCCGCCGGCACGCCCAGCGAGGCCCGCGAGATCTGGATGATCTCCTGCTGCTGGTCCGGCGCGGAGTAGTCGAGGTAGTAGGGGGCGTCGGTCGCGTACACGGTCACCGCGCCGGCCGAGACCCGGGTCGCATGACCGTTCTGGAACACCGTGCCGCGCGAGCGCCGCTGCAGGGAGACGTGCAGGTCGTCGCTGTTGGCCTTCGAGGCGAGCCGAGCGGTGCGGTCGGCGGTCGTGCCGTCGGTCGTCACGAGGGACACCGCGACGGTCTCGTCGATGCGCCGGTACTCCATCCGCCCGCGGAACGCGGGGCCCGAGGCGGTGCAGCGCAGCGGCACGAAGCAGCCGCTGACCACGTCGGCCCAGTCGTCGGGCGTGTCCGCGACCAGCACATCCATGGGCTCCGCCTCCTCGAGTACCTGGACGGTAGATGACCCCGCGACCGCCTGCAACGACCGGCGTCGTCCGCTCCCGAGGGGTGCACAAAACGCCGACGGAACGGCGTCGGAGCGGTCATAACCTGCGTCGTCCGGGCCGCGAGCGCCCGCCGACCTGCGGAGTGTGGACGATGGCGTTCTTCGATCAGCCGACCTGGGACGGCACGACCTACCTCGGCGGCTGGGCGACGACCGGCGCGACGGCGGACGTCGTGTCGCCGTCGACCGGCGAGACGATCGCGCACTACGCGGTGGCCTCGCCGCAGGACGTCGCCCGCGCTGCGAGCGTCGCGGCACGCGCCCAGGTCGCCTGGGCGGCGACGCCCCCGCCGGAGCGCGCCGCGGTCCTCCGCCGCGCGGCGCAGCTGATCGACGCGAGCACCGACGTGCTGTCCGGCTGGCTGCAGTCGGAGGCGGGCTCCTCGGCCGGCAAGGCCGCGTTCGAGGCCGGTCTCGTCAGCGCCGAGTTCTGGCTCGCGGCGGACACCGCGATGGCCCCGTACGGGCAGCTGCTGCGGACGGGGCGGCCGCGCCTCAGCCTCGCGCGGCGCCTCCCGGTGGGGGTCGTCGGCGTGATCTCGCCGTTCAACTTCCCGGGCATCCTGTCGGCGAGGTCGATCGCGCCGGCGCTCGCGCTCGGCAACGCGGTCGTGCACAAGCCGGATCCGCGCACGACGATCACCGGCGGCCTCTTCTTCGCCGCCGTGCTCGAGGAGGCGGGTCTGCCTGCTGGGCTGTTCAGCGTCGTGACGGGCGGAGCCGCTGTCGGGTCCGCGCTCGTCGACGCCCAGGAGGTCCGGGTGGTCTCCTTCACCGGCTCGACGCCGGCGGGACGCGAGATCGGCGCGCGCGCCGGCCGGCTGCTGAAGCGCGCGCACCTCGAGCTCGGCGGCAACAACGCCCTGCTCGTGCTGCCCGACGCGGACGTCGCCGCGGCGGCGTCCGCGGGCGCGTGGGGCTCCTTCCTCCACCAGGGCCAGATCTGCATGACGACCGGTCGGCACCTCGTGCCCGCCGACCTGTACGACGAGTACGTCGCGCTGCTGGCGGGCAAGGCGGCGGCGCTGCACGCGGGAGACCCGGCCTCCGGCGCCCCGCTCGGGCCGGTGATCGACGCGAAGCAGCTGCAGCACGTGGACGCGGTGGTCAGGGGCAGCGTGGCCGCCGGCGCGGTGATCGAGGCCGGTGGCACGCACGACCGGCTGTTCTACGCGCCGACGGTGCTGTCCGGCGTGACGCCCGACCAGCCGGCGTTCAGCGACGAGATCTTCGGGCCCGTCGCCCCGGTGGTCCGGTACGAGTCGGTCGACGAGGCCGTCGATCTCGCGAACCGCAGCGAGTACGGGCTGTCGGTCGGCATCCTGTCCGCGAACCCGTACCGCGCCCTCGAGCTCGGGGACCGGATCCGCACCGGCATCCTGCACATCAACGACCAGACGGTCGACGACGAGGCGCAGGCGCCGTTCGGCGGCGTCGGGGCGTCGGGCACGGGCAGCCGGTTCGGCGGTCACGAGGCCAACATCGAGGCCTTCACGGAGACGCAGTGGGTCACCGTGCAGGCCGACATCGCGACCTACCCGTTCTGATCGGCGACGACGATGACCAGGACCATCCACGCCGCCGTGCTCGACGGCATCGGCGCCGACTTCGAGATCCAGCCCGTCGAGCTCGACGACCCCCGCCCAGGCGAGGTCCTCGTCCGCACCGTCGCGACCGGCGTCTGCGGCACCGACGTGCACGTCCAGCACGGCGGCATCCCGTTCCCGCTGCCCGGGGTCGTCGGCCATGAGGGCGCGGGCGTCGTGGAGGCGGTCGGCGCGGGCGTCACGTCCGTCGAGCCGGGTGATCAGGTGCTGCTCACCTTCACGAGCTGCGGCAGGTGCCGCAGCTGCCGGACCGCGCATCCCGCGTACTGCGACGACTTCCTGCCGCGCAACCTGCTCGGCGGGCAGCGGGCGGACGGCAGCTCCCCGATCCACCGGGACGGGCAGGACCTGCACGCCCACTTCTTCGCGCAGTCCTCGTTCGCGACCCACGCGCTGGCCGAGGAGCGGAGCGTCGTCCGGGTCGCCCCCGAAGCCGACCTCTCCCTGCTCGCTCCGCTCGGCTGCGGCGTGCAGACGGGTGCGGGCACCGTGTTGAACGTCCTCCGGCCCGAGCCCGGGACGACGCTCGTCGTCTTCGGCGCGGGCGCGGTGGGGCTGTCCGCGGTGATGGCCGCGGCGCTCAGCGCGACCCTCCACATCGTCGTGGTCGACATCGTGCCGTCGAGGCTGCGGCTCGCCGAGGAGATCGGCGCCACCGCGACGATCGATCCCCGGTCCGCCGATGTGCGCGACGAGGTCATGGCGCTCACCGGCGGTCGTGGCGCGGAGCACGCCGTCGACGCGACGGGTGTTCCCGCGGTGCTCGAGACGGCGATGTCGGTGCTGGCGCCGCTCGGCACGCTCGCCTCCATCGGCGCCTCCGCCCCCGGCACGACCCTCGCCGTCGACGTCAACCACTGGCTGAACGGCCGACGGTACATCGGGATCACGGAGGGGGACTCGGTCCCGCAGGTGTTCCTGCCCGCGCTCTCGGCGCTCGTCGAGCAGGGTCGGTTCCCGCTGGAGCGGCTGATCCGCCACTACCCCTTCGACCGCATCAACGACGCCGTCGCCGCCGTCCGCGCGGGCGAGGTCGTCAAACCCGTCCTGCAGTTCACCGCCTGACCGCCGATCACCCCGGACCGAGGAGTTCCCATGGGCACCAGCAGCTCACCGACCCCGTTCACCCGCCGCACCGTCCTGCGAACCGCAGGCGCCGGCGCGGGCGCCCTCGCGCTCGCCGACCTGCTCGCGGCCTGCGGCATCAAGGGCGGCGGCGCCGCCTCCGGCGACACCCTGAAGATCGGGTTCGTCAGCCCGCAGACGGGCGCGCTCGCGAGCTTCGCGTCGAGCGACAGTTTCGTCGTGAAGACGATCTCCGCGCTCACGAGCAAGGGCTTCACGGCGGGAGGCAGCACGAAGCAGCTGCAGATCGTGGTCAAGGACACGCAGTCGAGTCCCACCCGCGCATCCGACGTCACCCGGCAGCTGATCACCCAGGACAAGGTCGACCTGGTCGTCGCCTCCGGAACGCCCGACACCACGAACCCGGTCGCGGACGCCTGCGAGGCGGCCGGTATCCCGAACATCACCACGATCGCGCCGTGGGAGGCGTGGTTCTTCGGCCGGAACGGCAAGGACGGCGTCGGCTTCGAGTACTCCACGCTGTTCTTCTTCGGGATGCAGCAGTTCGGCGAGTGCTTCTTCCCGATGTGGGAGAAGGTCGGTGCGGACGGGAAGGACGTCGCCTGCCTGTGGCCGGACGACACCGACGCGAACGCGTTCCGGAACGGACTCGGCCCAGCGATGAAGAAGGACGGGTACACCCCGATCGACGGCGGCAAGTACAACGACGGCGCGAGCGACTTCACCGGGCAGATCGCGAAGTTCACCGCGGCGAAGGCCGACCTGTTCACCTGCACGCCCATCCCGCCCGACTTCCAGACCTACTGGAAGCAGGCGGCGCAGCAGGGTTTCCGCCCGAAGCTGGCGACCGTCGCGAAGGTCATGCTGTTCCCGTCGGAGGCGGAGGCGCTCGGAACGCTGTCGAACAACATCGCGACCGACATCTGGTGGAGTCCGGGCCACCCGTACAGGTCGACCCTCGACGGCTCGTCCGCGGCGAAGCTGGCCGATGCCTTCGCCGCGTCGGCCGGCAAGCAGTGGACGCAGGCGCTCGGCTCGGTCTACTCGCTGTTCGAGATCGCGATCGAGGCCTTCAAGCAGGCGAGCGACCCCCGCGACCGCAAGGACGTCGCGGACAAGCTGAAGAAGATGAGCATCACCGGGATGAGCGGCCCGCTCGACTTCACGAAGGGTCCGCAGCCCGGCGTCGCGATCCAGCATCCGGTCGGCGGCCAGTGGCGCCCCGGGAAGACGTTCCCGTGGGACATCACGATCGTCGACAACTCCGCGAACACGGCCGTGCCGCTGCAGGGCGATCTGCAGCCCACCTTCGCGTGATGGCGGTCCTCGAGATCGAGGGCCTGTCCAAGCGGTTCGGCAAGCTGACGGTCGCCGACGACCTGCACCTCTCCGTCCAGGAGGGGGAGGTCGTCGGCGTCGTCGGCCCGAACGGCGCGGGCAAGTCGACCTTCTTCGCGATGATCGCGGGGGAGATCCGGCCCGACGCCGGGCGGATCCGGGCCGCAGGCACGGACATCACCCACCTCCGTCCGAGCAGGCGAGCACGGCTCGGCATCGGCCGCACGTTCCAGGTGCCTCGGCCGTTCGAAGGCATGACCGTGTACGAGAACGTGCTCGTCTGCGCCCAGGAGGGGGCGGGGCTCGCGCCGGCCGAAGCCCGGCCGCGAGCGATCGAGGTGCTCGAGCAGTCCGGCCTCGTCGCGCAGGCGAACGAGCGCGCGGGCAGCCTGACGCTGCTGCAGCGGAAGCGGCTGGAGGTCGCGCGCGCCTGGGCCACCGGCCCGCGGATCATCCTGCTGGACGAGGTCGCCGGCGGCCTGACCGACCCGGAGGTCGACGAGCTCGTCCTGCTCGTTCGGGACATCGCGGCCTCCGGGGTCGCCGTGATCTGGATCGAGCACGTGGTCAGGGCGCTGACCGCGACGGTCTCCCGGCTCCTCTGCCTGGCCGGCGGCCACTTCGTCGCCGAGGGGACGCCGCAGGAGGTGCTGGCGAACCGCGAGGTGCGCGACCTGTACCTCGGCACCGGCGCGGACACCGAGGCGGAGGAGGAGCAGCCGTGAGCGTGCTCTCGATCGACGCCCTCTCCGTCCGGCACGGGCAGCTGCAGGCGTTGACCGACTTCTCCCTCGAGCTGCAGGAGGGCGAGACCGTCGCCGTCGTCGGCTCGAACGGGGCCGGGAAGTCGACGCTGATGGGCAGCATCGCAGGACTGCTGCCGGCGGCCTCCGGACGCATCACCGTCGACGGGCGCGACCTGACGCACGTGCCCGCCCACCGGCGGGTCGGCCTCGGGGTGAGCCTGGTCCCGGAGGGCAGACGGCTCTTCCGCTCGCTGTCCGTGGAGGAGAACCTGCTGACCGGCGTCTCGAGGGGCCGGCCCGGGGACTGGACCGTCGACCGCGTCATGGACCTGTTCGGCTGGATGCGGGAGCGGCGCGCGCAGCGCGCCTGGCAGCTCTCCGGCGGGGAGCAGCAGGCGGTCGCGATCGGTCGCGCGCTGGTGTCGAACCCGCGGCTGCTGATGATCGACGAGCTCTCGCTCGGCCTGGCGCCGGCGATCATCAAGCGGATCTACGCGGTCGTGCCCGAGATCGTGGCCGGTGGCACCGCCGTCCTGCTGGTCGAGCAGGACATCTCGCAGGCGATCCGCGTCGCGGACCGGGTCGTCTGCCTCCTCGAGGGCCACACCGTGCTCACCGGTCGTCCCGGCGACCTCACCCGCGACCAGATCGAGGACGCCTACTTCGGCGTCCCGGCGTGACAAGGAGCCGAAGCACGTGGAAGTCCTCGCCGCGGTCATCCAGGGCCTGCTGCTCGGCGGCCTCTTCGCGCTCGCCGCGACCGGGCTGTCGATCATGTTCGGGGTCATGCGGATCGTCAACCTCGCCCACGGCGATCTCGCGATCCTCGCCGCGTTCGTCGCCTTCGTCCTCGTCGTGCAGACCGCGCTGCCGCTGTGGATCGTGGTGATCGCCGCGGTAGTCGTGTTCGGGTTCCTCGGCTACGGCGTGCAGCGGCTGCTGCTCGGCCGGAGCCTGCGCACCGGGCCGCTGGCGACGCTGCTCGTCACGTTCGGCCTGTCGATCATCATCCAGAACCTGCTGCTCGAGGGGTTCAGCGCCGACACCCGAACCCTCGACGCCGGCGTCCTCACCACCGCCGCGTGGCGCGTCGCCCCGGGCATCGCGATCTCGACCCTCGCCCTCGTCACCTTCGCCCTGGCGATCGGCGTGATCGTCGCCGTCCAGCTGTTCCTCTCGAGGACCCGCACCGGTCGGCTGATGCGCGCGACCTCCGACGATCCGGCCACGGCGGCGCTGGTCGGCTCGAACGCGAAGCACATCTACGGGGTCGCGACCGCGATCGCGTTCGCGACGATCGCCCTCGCGGGCGTGCTCTACGCCATGCGATCGTCGTTCGACCCCTCGCTCGGACCGACCCGGCTGATCTTCGCCTTCGAGGCCGTCGTGATCGGCGGGCTCGGATCGCTGTGGGGCACGCTCGTCGGGGGGATGGTGCTCGGGGTGACGCAGACCGTGGTCGCGGTCGTCGACCCGTCGTTGTCCCTGCTCGCGGGGCATCTGGTCTTCCTGGCCGTGCTGGCGTTCCGGCCGCAAGGCGTCCTGGCGGGGAGGACCGTGTGACCACCGCCCGCCCGACCGTCGACTCGATCCACCGGGCGCGCACCGCGCGCCCGTCCACCGTCGGCACGCTGCTCGGCTCGGCGCTGATCGTCGTGCTCGCCGTGATGCCGTTCGTGGCCTACGCCGATGTGACGGACCAGCTGGTGACGCTGTTCGTGCTGCTCATCATCGCGAGCATGTGGAACCTGCTGGCCGGGTTCGCGGGGCTGGTGTCCGTCGGGCAGCAGGCCTACATCGGCATCGGCGCGTACGGCACCCTCGCGTTCTCGCTCGCCGGGGTGCAGCCGTGGCTCGCGATCCTGCTCGGCGCCGCGGTCTGCGCGGCAGTGTCGCTGCCCACCTCCCTGCTCGCGTTCCGCCTTCGCGGGGACTACTTCGCCGTCGGGACCTGGGTGATCGCGGAGGTGTACCGGCTGCTGATCATCCGCGTGCCCGGTCTCGGCGGTCCGAGCGGCACGTCGCTGACGCAGCTGTCCGCGATCGATCCCGCCCTGCGCGGGGCGATCACCTACTGGGTCGCGTTCGCCCTCGCCCTCGCGACGGTCGGCGCGTGCTTCCTGCTGCTCCGCGGACGCATCGGGCTGGCGCTCACCGCCGTGCGCGACAACGAGTCGGCGGCGGGATCGCTCGGCGTGGACGTCGTCCGCGCGAAGCGGATCGTCTACCTGGTCGCGGCGGCCGGAGCAGGATCGGCCGGGGGCCTGCTGCTCGTGCAGGCGCTGTCCGTCCAGCCGGACGCGATCTTCAGCGTGCAGTGGTCCGCGTACATGATCTTCATCGTCGTGCTCGGCGGGACCGGGCGCATCGAGGGCCCGATCGTCGGCGCCGTGATCTTCTTCGCTCTGCAGAACCTGCTCTCGGACTACGGCGCGTGGTACCTCGTGGTGCTCGGCGCGGTGTCCGTCGCCGCAGCGATCTGGCTGCCGGAGGGCATCTGGGGGCTGGTCGCGCGCCGGACCGGCTTCCGCTTCTTCCCCATCGGCTTCGAGGTCACCGGCGTCCGTCTCGAGGGCGTCGGGCGGAGGCGTCGCGCGAAGGCCGGGTGACCGCGCGCGAGAATGACGCATGCGAGCGCGAGGGAGCCGGCACCGCGTCCTGCTCGCGGTGCTGGTCGTCGCGGGACTGCTCCTGACGGCCTGCGGCGCCCTGCCGTCCCCGCCCGCGCCGACATCGAGCGCGGCGGAGGCGCCGCGCGTCGTCGTCTCGACCCGATCGGGCCGGACGGTGGACTGGACCGTGCGGACGCCGTCGGTGCCGGGCGAGCAGCCGGTGCGGATCCTGCTGCCGCGCACGTACGACCAGCACCCAGGGACGCGGTACCCGGTGCTGTACCTGCTGCACGGGTGCTGCGACACGTTCGCGTCCTGGACGCGGTCGACGGACGTGCTGCAGCTCACCGAGGACGCCGGGGTCATCATCGTGATGCCCGACGGGGGACCCGTGGGGTTCTACTCGGACTGGCGCCGCGGACCGCGGTGGGAGCGGTACCACACCGCCGAGCTGCCGCGCCTGCTCGCCGCCCGGTTCCGGGTCAACGATCGAGCGGCGGTCGCGGGCCTGTCGATGGGCGGCCGCGGAGCACTCGCCTACGCCGCGCGGCACCCGGGGCAGTACGTCGCCGCCGCGTCCTTCAGCGGCATGGTCGACAGCTCGCTGAGCGACTACGAGCCGACCGTCTACCTGAACCTGCTGCTGTCGACGGACGTCGGCGACCCGGACGACCTGTGGGGCGATCCGGTCGAGCACGCGGCGGTCTGGCGCGCCCACGACCCGTACGACCTGGCGCCTCGGCTGCGGGGCGTCGCGCTCTTCGTGTCGTGCGGGACGGGGGAGTACGGCCCCTTCGACACGAAGGTCGGCGAGTACGACCACGACGAGACGGAGCAGACGCTCGCCGCGGAGAACGTCGCCTTCGTCGCGCGGCTGCACGCCCTCGGCATCCCGGTCCAGGCCGAGATCGGGACCCCCGGCACCCACACCTGGCCGTACTGGCAGCGCGAGCTGCACCACGCGTGGCCTCTGCTCGCCCGCGCGCTGCGGATCGCCGACGCGGGGTGATCGCGGCCGGGCTCAGCCGCCCCGCAGCACGAGCGCGCCGATGCGGCGCGGCGGGGACGACACCGTCCCCGCCGCGGCGGCGACGGGCCGACGGCGGCGGTTCCGGTGCTCGCCGGAGACGGCGAGCACCGCCCACCGCCCGGTGCTCGACACGTCGGCGGCCGCGACGGTCGCGACGGTGACGCCGCCCGGTTCGTGGGTCACGGCGAGGGGCGTGCGCAGCTTCGTCGTCGCGTGCTCCATCGACCTCCTGCTGCGGCGCAGCGGGGGCCTGCTGCGCGGGGGACGCCAGCGTCCGGCGCCGCGGCTCCCGGCCCGAGCCGAGCCCGCGGCGTGCCGCGCCGCGACCAGGAAGCGACCAGGAAGGGGGTCAGCGCCGCGACCGGCCCCCGAGCAGCCCGGACAGCAGCGCGTGCAGCAGCGGGACCGCGGAGGCGGCCATCAGCACCGTCCCGAGGACCGCGTCGCTCGAGCGCAGCAGCACGCCGCCGAGCAGCAGGCCGAAGAACATCAGGGCGGAGGTCATGCGCGCCACCGCCCGCTCGAGGTACCGGATCTGCCGGTCCAGCCGCGGGGTCTCGACGGCGATCTCGCCGTCCTCCAGCCGCGTGGCTAGGCCGTCGAGCCGCCGGGGGAGGCGGGCGGCGATCGCGGCCGTGTCCGCCGCCTCCCGGGCGAACGACTCGACGATGCCGCCCCGCTCCTCCCGCAGCAGCCGGTCCGCGTAGGGCTCGACGGCGTTCCAGATGTTGAACTGCGGGTCGAGGGTGCTGCAGAGCCCGGAGATCAGCGACACCGCCCGGATGACGAGCAGGAAGTGCTCGGGCAGCTGGAACGGCAGCCCGCGGATCGTGGCGCCGAACTCGTTCGCGAACGCGCGCATCTCGCGCGGGTCGACGTTCTGCAGGTCGGTGAACGCGACGCCGCCGAAGCGGGCGAACAGCGCGGACATCACCCGCTCCAGCTCGCGGGTGTCGGCGGACGGCAGCAGCACGCCCAGCTCGCGCATGCTCGCGACGAGCCGGCGGCCGTCCCGCGACGCCACCGCGATCAGGAAGCCCTGCAGGTCGCGCCGCAGCCCGTCCGGGATGTGCCCCATCATCCCGAAGTCGACGAAGGTGAGCACCCAGGCGCCGCCGCCGGGATCGCCGGCGACCGGGGTGACGAAGATGTTGCCCGGGTGCGCGTCGCCGTGGAAGAAGCCGTCGACGAACAGCTGGTCGAACATCACCTCCGCGAAGTCGGCCGCGACCTCCGCCGGGTCGATCCCAGCGGCCCGCAGCCCGTCGAGGTCGTTGACCTTGATCGCGCTGACGTCCTCGAGGGTCAGCACGCGCCGCGTGACCCGCTCCCAGGCGATCCCCGGCACGCGGACGCGGTCGTCGGCCTCGACCTGCCGGGCGAAGCGCTCGGCGCTGGACGCCTCGTGCAGGTAGTCGACCTCCTCCATGCTCGTCTCGGCGAACTCCTCCGCGAGCGCCGGCAGGTCCACCCGGCGCGACACCAGGCGCACGCGGCTGAGCCGCAGCGCGACCTTGCGCAGCGCCGCCAGGTCGATGTCGACGATCCGTTCGATACCGGGGCGCTGGATCTTGACGACGACGTCCGCGAACCCGGTGTCCTCGGCGGCCGACGGGGTGAGGCGCGCGCGGTGCGCCTGGCCGAGGGAGGCGGCGGCCAGCGGCTCCGCCTCGAACGCGGCGTAGGCGCGCTCGAGCGGCATGCCCAGCTCGCGCTCCGCGAGGGCGCGGATCGCGGCGAACGGCTCGGGCCTGACCGCGTCCTGCAGCCCCTCGAGCTCCTTGGTGACCTCGGGCGGCAGCACGTCGAGGCGGGACGACAGGAACTGCCCGACCTTGATCATCAGGCCGCCCAGCTCCGTCGCGAGCGCGAAGAAGCTCCGCGCCATCCGCTGCCACCGGCGGGTGCGACCGCGGGCGCCGAGCGCGGTCAGGCCGATCCGCGGCAGGAACAGCTCGAACCACCAGTTCTCGACCATGTACCGCGTCGCGAACCGCATGATGCGCCGGTAGCGGGCGCGCCCGCTGCGATCGGTGGCGGGGGAGGCCCGGCGCAGCGCTCGTTCGGGCACGCCTCAGCTCCGGGCGAGGACCGCGAGGATCCTGCGGCGGGCCTCGTCGATCGCGGCGACCACCTCGCCGACCCGGTCGCGCTCGACGCTCTGCGCGGCGATCGCCACGACCTGCGCCAGCTGGGCGCCGGACCGCACGATCGAGGCCCGGTGCGCCGGCCCGTGCGCGGCGGGCGCCTCCTGCTCCGGAGCCGACCGGGTGCGGGCGGCGGCCGCTGCGGCGTGGCCGGCGGGCGTCAGCGTCCAGACCTTGCGGCCGTCGGTGTCCTCGGCGGTGGCCAGCCCCTCGTCGGCCAGCAGCTGCAGCGTCGGGTAGACGACGCCGGCGCCGGGCGTGGGCTCGCCCTGCCCGCGCTCCGCCAGCAGGCGGGCGATCCGGTAGCCGTCGGCGGGACCCTCCGCAAGGGCCTCGAGCACCTCGTCGCGCGAATCGGGGCGCTCGCCGCGGGTCGCCGAGCGCCGGTCGGACGGGTTCCGCAGCTCGTCGAGCACCTCGCGGATGCCGGACAGGCCGCGGGCGACCCCCTCCCGCGTGCGGGAGCCGGCGGGGATGCTGGTCGAAGGCCTGGTCATGGCTCGCTCTCGGGGTTCCGCCCCGCGACCGCGGGGCGATCTCGACGATACATCGCTGACTCCGCCGGGCCTGCCCGGACGGCGGATCGCCCAGGTGGTCGGCTGCCCCCCGCACGCCGTTGGCGGTTCCGGCCCGGTCGGGGCGTTCGCGTTGGTCCCGCGGGCGCCTTCGGTCCGACGCGGGCGTCCGCGGCCGCCGCGAACTGGGGACATCGCGGCGGCCGCGGCCTGGGCTTCACTGGACGTCCGATACGCGCTGGAGGACCGATGTCGGCACCACGGAGGCGGGGCGGCGCGACCGGCGCCGTGATCGCGGTCCTCGCCGTGTCCGCGATGCTGATCGTCGCCGTGCTGATCGTGCCGGCGTCCCTGGTGCCGACCGCCTGCGTGCTCGGCAGCGTGGTCGTGCTGATGGGACTCGTGCTGCTGTTCGGCGGCCGTCCGACGACCGTCCGCGGCCGGTAGCCGAGGCCCAGGCTGTCCGCCGGACGGCCGCGTACGATCCGGACCGACCGCGAACCAGCGACCTCCGGAGGACGACTCATGCCCATCGACGACGACGACATCAGCACCGACCCGACGCAGAGCGGCGAGGGTCCCGCGGACGGCGGGGCGAACCCGAACGGCCACGACGGCGGGGCCGACGGCTCCGCGGATGCGGGCGAGGGTCCCGCGGACGGCGGGGCGAACCCGGACGGCCACGACGGCGGAGCCGACGGCTCCGCGGATGCGGGCGAGGGTCCCGCGGACGGCGGGGCGAACCCGAACGGGCACGACGGCGGGGCCGACGGTTCGGCCGATGCGGGCGAGGGTCCTGCGGACGGCGGGGCGAACCCGGACGGCCATGACGGCGGGGCCGACGGCAGCGCTTGAGCACGACCGACACGCGCGTCCCCGACGTGGACGCGCCCGCTGGGGGCGGGGCGGGCGACCGGCCCGCCCTCAGCCGGTGCATCGCGGTGCCCGCCGACCGGTTCGCCGCGGACATCTGGGGACGCCGGGCGCTGCTCAGCCCCGCGGCCGAGCTCGGTCGCGGCTTCGACGACCTGCTGACGGCCGACGCGGTCGACGAGCTGCTCGCCGACCGCGCGCTCCGCACGCCGTTCATCCGGATGGCGAAGGAGGGCACCGTCCTGCCGCAGTCCGCCTACACGGCGCCCGGCGGGTTCGGCGCGGAGATCGCCGACCAGGTCAGCACCGATCGCGTGCTCGCCGAGTTCGCCGCCGGCGCCACGATCGTGCTGCAGGGCCTCCACCGCACCTGGCAGCCGCTGCGCGACTTCAGCCGGCAGCTGATCCTCGACCTGGGCCACCCGGTCCAGATCAACGCCTACATCACGCCCGCCCAGTCGCGCGGGTTCGATCCGCACTACGACGTGCACGACGTGTTCGTGCTGCAGATCAGCGGCGAGAAGCGCTGGGTCGTGCACGAGCCGGTGCGCGATCACCCGTTCGCCGACGAGCCCTGGTCGCAGCACGCCGCCGCGGTGGGGGCCCGCGCGGCGGAGGCGCCCGCGATCGAGACCGTGCTGCGTCCCGGCGACGCCCTCTACCTGCCGAGCGGCTGGATCCACTCCGCCGTCGCGCAGGGCGGCACGACCGTGCACATCACGGTCGGCATGCCCGCCTTCACGCTCGCGGACGTCGGCCGCGACCTGATCGCCGCGGCGCTCCGAGACGACGCCCTGCGCGAGCCGCTGCCGATCGGTGTCGACATCGGCGACCCGCGGCAGCTGGCAGACGCCGTGCGCCGTGCCGCGGACGCGCTCGTCGCCGCGCTGTCCGGGGAGCAGGACCCGAGCAGGGCGGCGGAGGTGCTCGGTCGCCGGCTGACGCGGATGAGCCGACCCGAGCCCGTCCGGCCCCTCGCGACGGTCGACGCGCCCGCGGCCCTCGACCCCGCTGCGCGCGTGCGCTGGCGGCACGGGCTGCGCGCCCGCGTCGCGGTGTCCGCTGCCGAGGTCGCGATCGGGCTCGGCGACCGCACGGTCCGCCTCCCTCTGCAGACCGCCGATGCGATCACCGCGCTGGAGGCGGGAGGGGGTGCGGCAGCGGGGGCGCTGCCCGGGCTCGACGAGCACGACTCCCTGGTGGTCACGCGCAGGCTGGTCCGCGAGGGCGTGCTCCTCCTCGACGCGTGAGCGGCATCCGGACCACGGTCCCGCGCGGCAGCCTGCGACCGCACGCGGACGGCGGCCCCGCCTGCAGCGCCGCCTCGCGGCTGCTGGGGGAGTCGCTGAGCGCGACCGCGTCGCCCGGCTCCCGCTGGCTGCTCGTCGAGATCGCCGGCGCCTGGGGCTGGAACGCGTTCACCGACTCCCCGGTGCTCGATCCCGCCGTCGGTGCCGCGCTCGCGAAGCGCGCCCATCGGGCCGGCGTCCGGCTGCTCGCCATCCGGCGCCCCGGCCGCGCCCGCGGACCCGTCCGGTGGCGGTGGGCGGTCGTCGACAGCCGGGCCGGGTCGGAGGGGATGCGCTGGGGCGAGGTGGCCATGGCCGAGCAGCTGCTCGCCGTGCCGCTCGACGGGTCGACCGGCACCCCGTCCGACCGGCCGCTCATCGCGGTGTGCACGCAGGGCCGGCACGACGAGTGCTGCGCCGTGCGGGGACGCCCGGTCGCCGCGACGCTCGCCGAGCGCTACCCGGAGGACACCTGGGAGTGCTCCCACATCGGCGGCGACCGGTTCGCGGCGACGATGATCCTGTTCCCGCACGCGCTCACGTTCGGGCGGATGGACGACCTCGACCCCCTGCACGTCGTGGACGAGTTCCGGGCCGGCCGGATCGCGACCGGCGGCTTCCGCGGCAGGGCGAGCCTGCCGCGGGTCGTGCAGGCGGCGCAGCGGGCCGCGCCCGACGCGACGGACGACCGGCGGCTCGAGGCGCACGCGCCGCTGCGCCC
>NZ_CAXTOQ010000037.1:0-25394 GCF_964245895.1 uncultured Amnibacterium sp. | reverse complement strand
CCGCCGGCGGACGGGGGACCGACCCGTCGGTGGTGACGACCAGGTCGAGGTCCTGCCTCTCGCGGAGGACGATCGTGCGCGGGTCGCCGCGGAACGGCCGGCGGTCGACGAACATCCCGACCCGCACGCCGTCGCGGCCGTCGCGGTAGCCGCTGATCCGGCCCTCGCCGAGCGCCACGTCCCACTCCGTGAAGGCCTGGCCGAGCCGGAACGTCCGCTGCACCGGCGACTCGACGTGCAGCACGCCCGTCCTGTCGTGCGTGTGGATCGGCGAGTACCGGTCGGCCGGCACGTCGATCCCGATGTGCGCCGGCACGGTCACGGCCTTCCCGTCGACCGTGATCGACAGGTGCTCGTGGAGGTGCAGCACCGTGCCCTCCTTCGTCAGCATCGTGAGCCCCGCGGCCCGCGCGCGCTGCTCGACGTCGCCCGGTGCGGGCCAGGGCGGGGCGCTCGTGCGGCCGTCGACCCCGGCGCCGGCGTCGAGCGCGAGGAGCACCAGGGATCCGCAGCCGACGACGAGCGCGGCCGCCGCGACGAGCAGCACGGTCCGCCGCCCGGGTCGATGCGCCGCGAGCGGTCGGGCGCCGGGCCGGTCCGCCTCCGGCCCCTGCTGCACGGGTGCGGTCATGGGGTCAGTGTGCGCGACCGTGCGGACGACGGGGACCGATCGCGCGACATCTGCCGGAAAAACGGCCCTGGTTGACTCGCCGCACCCGGCGGAGGGAGTTCTGATGGTGGACGTCGTGATCGCGGGCGACCGCGTGCTCGTCGACGGCGCGTTCCGGCCGGCGGCCGTGGTCGTCGAGGCGGGGCGGATCCTGCGCGTCGCCCCCCTCCACGAGGCGCCCGCGGACGCGATCCGGCTCGCCGACGACGAGGTGCTGCTGCCCGGGCTGGTCGACACGCACGTGCACGTCAACGAGCCCGGGCGCACCGAGTGGGAGGGCTTCCGCACCGCGACCACGGCGGCAGCGGCCGGCGGCGTCACGACGCTGATCGACATGCCCCTGAACTCGATCCCGCCGACGATCGACCCGGCCGCGCTCGCGGTGAAGCGCGCGTCGGCGGCACCGTCGAGCGTGATCGACGTCGGGTTCTGGGGCGGCGCGGTGCCGGACTCCCTCGGCCACCTGCGGGCGCTGTGGGACGCGGGGGTGTTCGGCTTCAAGTGCTTCCTCGCGCCGTCCGGCGTCGACGAGTTCCCGCATCTCGACCGGGAGCGCCTCGACGCCGCCCTCGACGAGCTGGCGGCGTTCGACGGGCTGCTGATCGTGCACGCGGAGGATCCGGAGGTGCTGGTGCGGCACGCGAACGCCGGCGGGCCGCACTACCCGGCGTTCGTCGAGTCCCGACCGGAGGAGGCGGAGACCACGGCGATCGAGGCGGTCCTGGACGGGCTGCGCCGCACCGGCGGGCGGGCGCACATCCTCCACCTCTCCGCGGCCGCCGCCGTGCCGCTGATCCGGGCGGCGAAGGCGGAGGGGCTGCGCGTCACCGCGGAGACCTGCCCGCACTACCTCGTCTTCGACGAGGCGCACATCCCGGACGGCGCGACGCAGTACAAGTGCTGCCCGCCGATCCGCGACGCCGCGAACCAGGACCTGCTCTGGGCCGCCCTGCTGGACGGGACGATCGACCTCGTGGTGAGCGACCACTCCCCCTCCACGGCGGAGCGGAAGTTCGCCGGGGCGGGCGACTTCCAGGTCGCGTGGGGCGGGATCTCGGGGCTGCAGTTCGGTCTGCCTGCCGTGTGGACCGAGGCGCGGCGCCGGGGCGTGCCGCTCGAGCGGGTCGTCGGCTGGTTCAGCCGCAGCACCGCCGACTTCGCCGGCCTGACGACGAAGGGACGCATCGCCGCGGGTGCGGACGCCGATCTCGCGGTCTTCGCGCCGGAGGCGCCGCACCGCATCGACGCGACGGAGCTGCGGTACCGGAACCGGGTCAGCGCGTACATCGGGCACGACCTGGTCGGCGTCGTGCGCGGGACCTGGCTGGCGGGCAGCCCGATCGACCTCGACGGGGAGGCGAGAGGCCGGCTGCTCACCCGCCCGGCGTCCCCCGGTGCCACTCGTACGGCGTCGTCGTCGACACCTTCGTGAAGCCGCCGCGCTCGAGGATCGGGCGGGAGCCCTCGGTCGAGTCGCTGTTGATGTAGCGGACGCCCCTGCGCACCGCCGACTTCGCGCGCTCGGCGGTCAGCGCCCGGTAGATCCCGCGGCGTCGCCACGCGGCGTCGGTCGCTCCACCCCAGATGCCGGCGAACTCCGTGCCGGGCACCGGCGAGAGCCGACCGGTGCACACGATCTCGCCGCCCGCCTCCGCGATCCACAGCTCGTCGCCGCCGGCGATCCGCGCCATGGTCTCGGCCACCCGGTCCTCGTCCGGCTCCTCCCCGAACGCCCGGTCGGCCGCGGCCGACCCGCGCCGCACGTCCTCCGGCGTCGTGGCGGCCCGCAGGGTCACGCCGTCCGGCAGGGGCAGGTCGAGGGCGAGCAGCTGGGCGGCGCCGATCATGATCGACTCCGGCTCCTGCGGCACGAAGCCGGCGGCGACGAGCGCGTCGAGCAGGCCCGCATCCCGGTCGTGCCCTCGCGTCTTCCACTCGACGACGGCCACCTCCGGATCCGCGGCGGCGGCTTCCAGCGCCTCCGCGACGAGCGCCCGCGGGTCGGCGAGGGCGACGGCCTCCGGATCCGCGGCGGTGATGAAGCCGCGGCGGCGACCCCAGGTGGCCACCCACAGCGGCCCGAGGCGGACCCGGGTGGTCGCGCCGAGCACCTCGTTCTCGCCCCGCAGCTGCGCGTCGTAGGCGGCGAGCAGGGTCGGGGCGTCGGTCATGGATCTCCTGCAGCACGGAAACACGCGGGACACACGCCGGTGCCAGGCTCGGCGCATGTCCATCGTGCTCGGCCCCCATCAGTACGGCAAGGCGGAGACCCGCGTGGTGCGGATCGTCCGGGACACCGCGCGGCACGAGATCACCGACCTGAACGTGTCGTCCGCGCTGCGGGGCCGGTTCGACGCGGCGTACCTCGAGGGCGACCAGCGCAGCGTGCTGCCCACGGACACGCAGAAGTGGACCGCGTACGTCTGGTCCAAGAAGGTGAACCCGGACCCGGTCGAGCGGTACGGGCTGGCGCTCGCCCGCCACTTCGTCGACGGGTACGAGCCGGTGGACGCGGCCCGCATCGAGATCGAGCGCTACGACTGGACGCGCGCCGTCGTCGGCGGGGTGCCGCACGACCACACCTTCGTGCGGACGGGCCAGGAGGTGCGGACGGCGGCGATCACGCTCGAACCCGCCGCGACGCACGTCGTGCAGGGCTTCAAGGACCTGGTCGTCCTGAAGAGCACCGGCAGCCGCTTCAAGGACTTCCTGGTCGACGAGTACACGCTGCTCCAGCCGACCGAGGACCGCGTGATGGCCACGTCGCTCACCGCGCGGTGGCGCGTCACCGATCCTGAGGACGACGTCGACTGGAACGCGATGTACGACGAGGTCAAGGCGGTGATGCTCGAGCGGTTCGCGACGCTCGACAGCCTCGCGCTGCAGCAGACGCTCTGGCACATGGGCCGCGCAGCGCTGGAGGCGTTCCCGCGGATCACCGAGATCCGCCTCGTGGCCCCGAACAAGCACCACTTCCCCGTCGACTTCTCACGGTTCGACGAGGAGAACGCGAACGAGGTGTTCAACGCGGACGACCGGCCCTACGGCCTGATCTTCGCGTCCGCGCTGCGGGACGACGCGCCTCCGGCCGGCGACGCCTGGCTCGCGTACACCGGCCTCACCTGACGTCCGCTGATCCGCAGACCTCTCGCGGTTCAGCAGAGCTGCGGCGACGCGCCGCAGGATCGAGCCCCGCACCGGCGCGCCGCGGAAGAGCTGCGGATCCGCGAGCATGGGAGGGTGACGTCCCTCGTGCTGCTCGACCTCGACGGCACCCTGCTCGACGGCTCCGGGCTGCCCGCCGCGATGCGGGCGACGTGCGCGGCGCTCGCGGCGGATCTGCCCGGCGTCTCCGCCGACGACCTGGTCGCCGCGAACACCGCCGCCTGGCAGCGGCTCTGGCCGGACGTCGAGGACGACTACATGCTCGGCGGGAGGCGCGGGGACGAGGTCGGCCGCGACCCGTGGCGGGCGACGCTCGAGGCGTGCGGGCTCGAGGGCGACGCCGTGGTGGACCGGGCCGTCGCGATCTGGGCGGAGGAGGAGCGCGCCTCCTTCCGGCTGTTCCCGGACGTGCTGCCCGCGCTCGAAGCGCTGGCGGCGGCCGGGATCCGCGTCGGCATGGTCACGAACGGGGCCTCGGTGGTGCAGCGGGAGAAGCTCGACGCGACGGGGCTGACGGGCCGGCTCGATCCGCTGATCATCTCGAGCGAGGTCGGGGTGAAGAAGCCCGACCCGGCGATCTTCGAGGTCGCGCTCGCGCGCGGCGGCGTCCTCGCGGCCGAGGCGCTGCTCGTCGGCGACCACCTGTGGCACGACGTCGCGGGCGCGATGGCGGTCGGCATCCGCGGCGTCTGGCTCGACCGCCGCGGCACCGGGCGGGAGGCGGACCAGCCGCAGCCGGACGCGACGATCCGCTCGCTGGAGGCGCTCGCCGTCTGATGCCGCGAGCGGCATGGATCCGGCTCGGGTTCCCCCGGTTCCGGACCGAGCCGGTCAGGACCCGCGGTAGGTGCTGTAGGAGAACGGGCTCAGCAGCAGGGGCACGTGGTAGTGCTCGGTGCCGGAGACGCGGAAGGTGACCTGCACCTCCGGGTAGAAGCTCGGCCGCCTCGTCGCCTCGAAGTAGTCGCCCGTCGCGAACGTCAGCCGGAAGACCCCGCTCTCGAGGCGCTCGGGCCCCAGCTCGGGGATGCGGCCGTCGGCGTCGGTCGCCCCGCTGGCGACCTCGCGCCAGCCGTCGTCGGTCTGCCGGTCGAGCCCCACCCCGACGCCGACCGCCGGCGTACCGAAGGCGGCATCGAGCACGTGCGTCGTGACCTGGCTCATACGTCCTCCCCGAACAGGGCGGCGATCCGCAGGGCGGCGATCTGCCGCAGCTGCTCCTTCGCCTCCTCGGCCTCCTGGATCTCGTCCTGCTTCAGCCGGCGCTGCAGCTCGTCCAGCACCTCCTGCCGGGACCGGCCCGCGGCGCGGATCAGGAACACGCGGCCGAACCGCTGCTCGTAGACCTCGTTGCCCTTCGCGATCGCGGCGTCGACGCCCTCGTCGTTCGCGCCGAGCCCCGCCTGCTCACCCTGCGACAGCCGGTCGGAGGCGCCGCTGCCTGCCGACCGCTGCCCGATGCGCGGGTGGTGCGCGACGGCCTCGTCGAGCTCGGCGTCGGTGATCCCGGCAGCCGCACGCAGCCCTGCGGCGACCAGCGCGTCGACGTCCGCGTAGGGGCCGCCGTCGGCGACCTCCTCCACCCACCGGCCGATGCCGAGCGCCGCGGCGAGCCGGTCGAGGCCGTCGGCGGAACGCGGATCGAGCACCGATCCAGCCTAGTGAGCGCCTCCCGCCGGCTCCGGGGCGACGGCCCGGGTGCTCACCGGCCGAGCGGCACCGGAGGCGAGGCCCGCGGCGGCGATGAGCACCAGCACGACCAGCAGCGCCAGCAGGATGCCGGTCTGCTGCCCGATCAGGCCGATCAGGGGCGGCCCGACCAGGAACGCCGTGTAGCCGATGGTCGCGACGGCGCCGACGGTCGCGGTCGCGGTGCGCGGGTCGTCCGCCGCCGCGGACATGCCCACGGGGAAGCCGAGCGAGGCACCGATCCCCCACAGGACCACGCCGACCACGACCAGCGCGTCGACGGGCACGAAGATCACCATCAGCAGCCCGACCACCGCCAGCGCCGCGGAGGCGCGCAGGACGGGCACGCGACCGAAGCGGTCGAGCACGAACACGCCGCCGATCCTGCCGGCGGTCATGGCGGCGAGGAAGAGGCTCAGCACCGCGGCGCCGCCCGCGTTGTCGAAGCCGTGCCCGTCGACCATCGCGAGGCTCAGCCAGTCGTTCGCGCTGCCCTCCGCGAACGCCATCCCGAGCACGATGACGCCGATCAGGAGGACGCGCGGGTCCTTCCACACCGCGAGCCGGCTGAGGAAGCCGCCAGGGGCGGGCTCCTCCCCGTGCTCGAGCGGCTGCTCGGCCGGCTGGAGGAAGCGGACGAGGACGAACGTGACGACCAGCGACAGGATCCCGACGCCGGAGAAGTGGAACCCGATCGGCACGCCCCACGCCTCCAGCAGCGCGCCGACGCCCGCTCCGGCGACCGTGCCGCCGCTGAAGGCGGCGTGGAACAGCGGCATGATCGTCCGCCCGATCGCCCGCTCGTTCGCGGCCCCGGACAGGTTCATCGCGACGTCCACGATGCTCGAGCCGCCCAGCGTGATCAGCACGAGGAAGATCGGGAGGAAGGAGGGCGCGAACGTGACGATCGGGCCGAGCGCGATCATGCCGACGCTCACCACGCTGTAGACGACCAGGATGGTCCGCGTCGCACCGAGCCGGGCGACGATGTGACTCGCGGCGATCACGCCGACGATCGATCCGGCGCTCATGCCGAGGATCAGGAAGCCCATCTCCTGCGTGCTCGCGCCGAGGATGTCGCGGACGGCGGGCACGCGGCTCGCCCAGCTCGCGAACAGGAAGCCGCAGAGCGCGAAGATGGTGAACACGGCGTTCCGCCACCGGATCAGCTCGCGGCTGGGCGCGGTCCTGGTGATGGGCACGATGGGACACCGTACGGGCCGCAAGCGCTTGCTGACGAACTCGGAGGTCCGACGTGACGGATCTGGTCGGGCTGGTGCTCGCGGCGGGCGCCGGAACCCGGTTCGGCGGGCCGAAGGCGCTGGCCCGGACGCCATCGGGCGAGCCGTGGGTAGGCCGCGCGGTCGCGCTGCTGGTCGACGCCGGCTGCGAGCGGGTCGTCGTCGTGCTCGGCGCGGAGGCCGACGCCGCGCGCCCGCTCGTGCCGCGCGGTGCGTCGGTCGTCGTCGCGAGCCGCTGGCGGAGCGGGATGGGCGCCTCCCTGGCCGCGGGGATGGCGGCGCTGCCGGAGGCGGACGCCGCGCTCGTGACGCTGGTCGACCTGCCGGGTCTGCCCGGCTCGGTCGTGGCCCGCGTGCTCGCCGAGGGCACCGAGCGCGACGTGCTGGCTCGCGCGGTCTTCGGCGGGGTGCCGGGGCATCCGGTGCTGCTCGGTCGCGACCACTGGGACGCGTTCCGGGACGCGCTGCGCGGCGATCGCGGCGGCCGCGCGTTCCTCGAGGAGCACGGCGTGACGCACGTGGAGTGCGGCGACCTGTTCTCGGGCGAGGACGTCGACCGTCCTCCATTGTGAAGGCGATCTGGTCGACCGGATCGCCTTCGAAATGAGATCAGGAGGGCTCGAGCTCGCCCAGCGCCGCGTAGGCCCGGTCGATCGAGCGGACCCGTTCGGCGCCCTCGGCGCCGCAGCGGGCGAGCACCTCGCCCGCGAGGACGCTGACGAGCGACGCCGCGGCCGCGTAGGAGTCGAAGGGCGACGCCGACTCGATCGGCACGTCGAACCGCCAGCGGGCGGCGGTCGGACGCAGGGTGGGATCCGCGATCAGGACGAGGTTCGGCGTGATCGCCCGGGCGGCGGCGGCCATCTCGCCGAAGCCGGAGGGACGCCGGCGCAGGCCCACGATCACGACGGCGTCCTCCGGACCGAGCCCGACCAGCTCCTCCGCGATCGTCTGCGCCGCCTCCGGCACCAGCCGCACGTCCGCCCGTGCCTGCGCGAGCGCCTGCCGCAGCAGGGCCGCGATCGGGAACCCGGACCGGAAGCCGGTCACCACGACCCGCGGCGCCGCGGCGATCGCGGCGGCCGCTGCCCCCAGCGCCCCGGTGTCGAGGGCCGCGGCGAACCGCTGCAGGTTGCCGACGTCCCTGGCGAGCGAGACGGCGGCGGCATCCGCGAGCGCGTCGACGACGACCGGCACCCCCGCCGTGCGCTGGGCGCGCAGCAGGTCGCGCACCTCCTGCGACCCGGTGAAGCCGAGCCGTCGGAACAGCCGGGACACCGTCGCCTTCGACACCCCGGTCAGCCGGGCTAGCTCGCTCGAGTTGTACAGCGCGGACTCCTCCGGCCGGGACCGGAGGAAGCCGGCGACGCGCTGCTCGTGCGGGGTCAGCCCGGTCCACGCCTCGTCGATCCGCGTCGCGAGGGTCGGGCCGGTCACGCTCGGCGCTGCGCGGCGACGGCCTGCACGGTCGCCTCGAACGCGTCGAGCGCTGCGGCGGTGTCCGCCTCCGTGACCGTCTCGTCGGGATGGTGGCTGATGCCGTCGTTGCCGCAGCGGAGGAAGAGCATCGCGACCCCGGTGACGTCGGCGACGGCCATTCCGTCGTGGCCCGCCCGGCTCCAGATGCGCATCGGGTCGCCGTCGCCGGTGGCCCGGACGCCGGCCTCGACGGCGGCGACGAGCGCCGGGTCGCAGGTCGTCGTGTCGGCCCGGTAGAACTCGTCGTGGCGCCAGGCGACCCCGCGCCGCTCGCAGACCTCGCGGGCGAAGGCGTCGATGCGGTCGAAGGCGGCGTCGCGCGCGGCGTCCGTCTCGGCGCGGAGGTCGAGGGAGAAGCGGGCGGCGCCCGGCACGACGTTGACGCCGCCGGGGAAGGCGCGGATGCGGCCCACGGTCCCGATGGTCCGCGTCTCGATCGAGATCCGCTCGATCGCGACCACGATCTCGGCGGCCGCGACGAGCGCGTCCCGCCGACGGGCGTACGGGGTGCCGCCGGCGTGCCCGGCGCGCCCGGTGACCTGCAGCGCGAAGCGCCGCGCGCCCGCGATCGAGGTGACGACGCCGAGCGCCCGATCGGCGTCGAGCAGGTGCGGGCCCTGCTCGATGTGCGTCTCGAGGTAGCCGACCAGGTCCTCGGGACGCCTCGCCGCGTCGCCGATCCGGTCCGAGTCCAGCCCGAACTCCGTCATCGCCTGGCGGACGGTGACGCCCTTGCGGTCGGGGGTGGCCAGCCACGCCTCGCCGACCTTCCCCGCGAACGCGCGGGACCCGAAGAGGGCGTTGCCGAACCGGGTGCCCTCCTCGTCGGTGAAGCCGATCAGCTCGAGCGCGAACGGCAGGGTGCCCGCCTCGAGCCGGTCGGCGACCTCGATCGCGAGCAGCACGCCGAGCATCCCGTCGTACCGGCCCGCATCCGTCACGGTGTCGAGGTGGCTGCCGAGCACGAGCGCAGGCAGCCCGTCGCGCTCCCCCTCGAGCCGGCCGCACACGTTGCCGGCGGCGTCCTGCCACACGGTCAGCCCCGCCTCCCGCATCCAGTCGCCGACCATCGCGTTGGCCGCCCGGTGCTCTGGCGACAGGGAGACCCGCTCCAGCCCGCCCGCCATGGAGGTGAGGCCGGCCAGTGCCTCGCAGCGAGCGAGCGCCCGCGCCGCGCCGACTGGAGCCGTGCGGGCGCTCACGCGACCGCGCCGTAGACGCCCTGCGCCGCCTCCGTGCCGCCTCCGGTCGGCACCGGCGCACCGTGCCGCCTCAGCACGGCCTCGAGCGCGGCGAGCGTGACCAGCACCGCGTCGCGGCGGGCGTTGTAGCCCATGGTCCCGATGCGCCAGACCCGGCCGTGCAGCGGCCCGAAGGAGGTGCCGATCTCGATCCCGTAGTCCTCGAGCAGCTCGGCGCGCACGGCGTCGCCGGCGATCCCCTCCGGGATCTCGACGCCGACGACGTTCGTCATCCGGTGCGCGACGTCGCCGAAGACCGCGAGGCCGAGTCCCTGCACCCCGGCGAGCATCGCGTCGCCGTGCAGGCGGTGCCGGGCGACGGCCGCGCCGATGCCCTCCTCCAGCAGGAGGCGGGCGCACTCGCGGGCGCCGTACAGCATGGTCGTCGCCTCGGTGTGGTGGTTGAGCCGCTTCGGGCCCCAGTAGTCGAGGATCTGGCCGAGATCGAAGTAGTTGGAGCGGATGCGATCGGCGCGCACGACGGAGTCCGCGTCACGGATGCCGGCCTCGATGCTCTTGCGGCTCTCGATCACCTCGACCGCGCGGGACGAGAGGGTGATCGGGGCGGACCCGGAGGGGCCGCCGAGGCACTTCTGCAGGCCGGCGGTCACCGCGTCGAGGCCCCAGGCGTCGGTCAGGAACTCGTTGCCGCCGAGCGTCGCGGTGGTGTCGCAGTACAGCAGCACGTCGTGCGCGCGGCAGATCGCGCCGAGCTCGTCGAGCGGCTGCGCGACCGTCGTGGAGGTGTCGCCGTGCACGATCGCGAGCACCTTCGGGCGCACCTCGCGAATCGCCGCCTCGATCGCCTCCGGCGCGAACACCTGCCCCCAGGGCACGTCGATGGTGTGCACCTCGGCGCCGCAGCGCTCCGCGATCTCGACCAGCAGGTGTCCGAAGCGGCCGAAGCGCGGCACGAGCACCCGGTCCCCGGGCGCGACGAGGGAGACGAGCGCGGCCTCGATGCCGGCGCGGGAGGTGCCGTCCACGAGCAGCGTCGCGTCGTTGTCCGTGACGAAGACCTCGCGGTAGAGCGCCTGCGTCTCCGCCATCGTCGCCGTCATGAAGGGGTCGTACTGACCGACGAGCTGGGCGGACATCGCCTGCAGCACCCGCGGGTACACGGTGATCGGGCCGGGTCCCATCAGCAGCCGGGCGGGCGGGTCGATCGGGCCTGCGGGCATGCTGCTCCTCGTCTGCAACCGGTGTTCCTCCGCTCGATCGTACGGCAACGGTCGTTTCAGTCTCGTGACGTTCCGTTCTGAAGGAACCTCTTGCTCGACGGCGAAGGAGTTCCTTCGAAACGGAATCCGGCGGCGCGGTGGATCAGCGCGTCGTCGCTGTCCCTCGGGCCGACGAGGCAGATCCCGAGCGGAGCACCCTGCACCTCCAGCAGCGGCGCCGAGAGCGCGGGGGCGCCGAGGATCCCCGCGACGCAGGTGAGCCGCAGCGTCTGCGTGCGGACGCGGTCGACCTCCTCCGGATCGACGGTCGCCTGCGGGGCGATCGACGCGGTGGAGGGGAGCACCAGCACCGCGCCGACCAGGGCCGCCTCGAACCGCTCGCGGTGCGCGGCGAGGTCGTCCCTCGCCCGAGCCGCCTCGTCGGCCGGGATCGCGGCGGCGACGCGGAACCGCTCGGCGACCGCGCCGGACACCGCACCGGGGTGGGCCGTGAGCCAGGCGCCGTCCGACTGCCACGCCTCGAACGCCTGCACGACGCGGAACGCCTCCTGCGCGGCGGCGACGTCGCCGAGTTCGACCTCGTCCGCCGCGCCGTGCCGCGCGGCCCAGCCCTCCACCGCGTCGCGCACCGGCGGATCGAGGGCGGCGAGCAGCCGCGGCGCGATCACGAGGCGGTCGGGCAGCGGCACCGCTGGTGCAGCGATCGCCGAGGCCCGGGAGCACGCCGCGAGCACAGCGCGGTCGCGGGCCAGCCAGCCGATCGTGTCGAAGGAGGGGGCGAGCGGCAGCATCCCGTCGCGCGCGACCCGGTCGTGCGTCGTCCGCAGCCCCCACAGCCCCTGGTACGACGCCGGGACTCGGATGGAGCCGCCCGTGTCGGTCGCCAGGCCGATCGACGCCTGCCCGAGCGCGACCGCGGAGGCGGGCCCGCTGGAGGAGCCGCCCGGCAGGCCACCCGGCACCCGCGCGTTCGGCGGGGTGCCGTAGTGCGGGTTCGCGCCGGCGATCGAGTACGCGAGCTCGTCCGTCCTGGCGATGCCCGTCACCTCAGCGCCCGCGTCGAGCAGCGCCTGCACGGCGGAGGCGGTGGCGGGCTCGACCGCGGCGGCGTCGAGCCAGGCCGGGACGCCGGCGCCGATGCGGTGCCCGGCGATCGCGAACAGGTCCTTCACCGCCACCCGGTGCCCGGCGAGCGGGCCGGTGCGCTCCCCCGGGAGCAGCGGCGTGCCGACCCGACGCCAGATCCGCAGGTCGACGGCCGGGACCGGTCCGCTGACGTGCGCGACCGCGACCTGCCATCCGGCGTCACCGCGTCGCCACAGCTGCGTCTGCTGGCCGCGGCCGCCGGCGGCGGGCGCGAGCTCGGCGACGACGAGCGCGGCGGCGGAGTCGATCGTCCGCACGTGCACGGCGGCGACCCGCCGCTGCGGCGCCCCGCCCCGTCCCCGGCGGAACGCGGCGATCGCGTCGTGCCCGACGAGCAGGCCGCCCGCGTCGCCCCGGAGCGTCTGCGGCCCGTCGGCGAACAGGGCGTCCAGCGCCGGCACGTCGTCCGCCATCAGCGCGCGCTCGTAGCGCCAGAAGGCGTCGAGCAGGCCCGCGGGCGGGTCGGCGTCGGCGTGCACCGGCGCGGACGCGTCGACCGGGAGGTCAGCCATCGAAGTCCGCGACGCGGATCCTGGCATGCACGCCCTTGACGACGTCGACGACCTGCGAGATGTCGAAGTCGGTCGCCGCCGACAGGTACGCGAGCGCGTTCGGGCGGTCCATGCCGAAGCGGGCATGCAGCAGCTCGATCGCGGCGCGCACGCAGCGCTGCACCGCCTCGTCGAGGTCCTCGCTCAGGCCCGTCGGCACGAGGTACTCGGGCGTGATGACCAGTGGGCCGGTGACGACGCCGTACTCGGCCTCGGCCTCCGCGCGCGGGACCACGGACAGGCGCAGGGCCGCGCGGAGGGAGGCCTCCATCGCGGTCAGCGCGACCTCGCCGTCACCCTGCGCGAAGTGGGGGTCGCCGACGTACGCCAGCGCCTCCGGCACCTGCACGGGCAGCAGCAGCGCGGCGCCCTCGACCAGCAGGTTCACGTCGATGTTGCCGCCGTAGGCGCCCGGCGGCACGGAGTGCGGCCGCACGTCGCCCGCCGCCGCGACGCCCATGATGCCGAGGAACGGGGCGAGCGGGAACCGCGCGACCGCGTCGCCGTCGGCGGTGCGGGGCAGCAGCCCGACCAGCCCGTCCCCCGCCTCCTCCACGGCCGCGAAGACGCTCACGCTGCCGGGGACCTGCGGGTACTCCCCCGGCAGGGCGCCGCGCCCGTGGCGGTTGGACACGACGCCGTAGGGCACCCGCGGCTCGAGGGTCAGGACGTCGATGCGCAGCAGGTCGCCAGGCTGAGCGCCCTGCACGCCGATCGGCCCGGTGACGACGTGCGGGCCGTCCGATTCGTCGTGCACGGACTCGGCGGCGATCCGCACCGCGTCGTCGAGCACCAGCTCGGGCGGCACCCCCTCCCGCGCGAAGAACGCGAGCGGGTCCTGCCCCTGGTCCGGCAGCAGCCCCTCGTGCGAGAGCGTGTCGACGGTCACGACCGTGCCGGACGCGACCGACAGCGCCGGGCGGTCGGCGGCGCACGGCAGCCGGCCCCACAGCACGGTCCCCGGCGTCGCCGGCAGGTAGACCGCGGCGTCGGAGCCGGGCTGGACCGCCGTCCAGCGGGAGAGGTCGAACCGCATGCCACCTCCGAGGGGTCGGGCCAACGGTAGCGGCAGGCCGCCAATACGCTGGAGGCGGTGCGAGCGCAGCGAGCCTCGAGACCACCACGAACGCTCGAGGAGCGGGATGCTGCGCGATCAGGGCCGGCTGCACCTGGGTCTCATGCTCGTGCTCACCTTCTCGACCGGCGTCGTCGATGCCATCGGGTACCTCGGTCTCGACAAGGTGTTCACGGCCAACATGACCGGCAACGTCGTGATCCTGGCGATGGGCCTCACCGGTCAGGACGGCCTGCCGATCGTCGGGCCGATCGTCGCGCTGGCGGGGTTCGTCGTCGGCGCGGCCGTGGCCGGGCGCTTCCTCCGCGGCGTCCCGAAGGGCTGGCACCGCCGCGACACCACGGTGCTGTCGATCGTCGCGGGGCTGCTGCTCGTCGCGCTGGTGCCCACCGCCTTCATCACCACCACGCCGGCCGACCCGGCACTCGGCCTGCCGGTCACGGCGCTGCTCGCGATCGCGATGGGCATGCAGGCCGGAGCCGCGCGTCACATCGCGGTGACCGACGTCACGACCGTGGTGATCACGTCGACGCTCGCGGCCCTCGCGTTCGACTCGCGGCTGGGCCGCAGCACCGGTCAGACGTGGTTCCGCCGGCTCGCCGCGGTCGTGCTGCTCGCCCTCGGCGCCCTTTCCGGCGCAGCGCTGCTCCTCGTCGCGTTCTGGCTCGCGCTCGCGCTCGCCGCGCTGCTGCTGGTCGCCGTCGCGGTGCTCGGCGCGCTGGGCAGCCGCCGCCTCGCGGCGGAGGAGGCGGCGGACCCCGCTCAGTAGAGTGCAGCAGACCGTGCGGGTGCGCCCCCGGTCTTCGCGCGATCTGGAAGGACGTTCCGTGAGCGGCGTCGTCACCCTGACCCCTGCCCCGGTCCTCGACCGCACCTACCTCGTCGCCTCCATGGCGCCCGGCAAGGTGAACCGGGCCGTCGAGGTCCACGAGTACATGAGCGGCAAGGGCCTGAACGTGGCCCGCACGCTGCACCTCGCGCGCACGCCGGTCGCCGCCGTGATGCCGATCGGTCGCGACGACGAGCACCTGCTGTTCCGCACGCCGTACCCGCACATCCTGCGGATCGTGCCGATCCAGGGGCGGATCCGCGTGAACACGGCGATCGTCGAGGACGGCGGCCGCACCACGAACGTGAACCAGTCCGCGATCCCGATGTCGACGACCGACTGGGACCGCGTCGTGGACCTGACCGTCGAGCAGATCGTCGACATGGACGCCGACTGGCTGTGCGCCTCCGGCACGCACCCGTTCAACAGCGACACCGGCGACTACGTCGACATGACGTCGCTGTTCGAGCGGGCCCGGGAGGCGGGCGCGCGCGTCGCGCTGGACACCAGCGGCGTGCCGCTCGACCGGCTCGTGCCGAGCGGGCTCGTCAACCTGATCAAGCCGAACGCGGACGAGCTGGCGAACCTCGTCGGGCGGAACCTGGAGACGGTCGGCGAGGCGCTCGACGCGGGCCGCGAGCTGAACGCGCAGGGCGTCGAGATCGCGCTGGTCTCGCTGGGCGCGGACGGCGCGCTCGCGATCTCGGCGGACAGCGCGGTCTGGGGCGCGGCGGTCGCGCCGCAGCTCGTGAACACGACGGGTGCGGGCGACGCCACCCTCGCCGGATTCCTCGGCCACTCGATCCGGGAGGGGTCCCGGGGCGCCGAGGGCGGCTCCGTCATCGATCTCGAGGGCGGGCTCACGACGGCCGTGTCCTGGGGCGCGCTGGCGGTGTCGCTGCCGACCACCCTGATCTCGGGCCTGGAGAACGCGCCGATCCCGACGGTCAGCGACCCCGACCCCGACCGCGTCCTCCTCGAGAAGACCCACCTCACGAAGAAGTAGCCCGCCCTCGAGGGCTCGAGGTCACGCGCTCGAGGGCTCGAGCAGGCGCGCTCGCTCGAGCAGGACGATTCGAGGGCTTGAGCAGGACAGCACGGCTTGAGCAGGCGAATTCGGCCGATTCTGTCCTGCCTAACGCGTTCTGTCCTGCTGAAGCCCTCCCCCTGTCCTGCTGGATCCCTCGCGGTCCTGCTGGATTCCTCGTCCAGCGCAGCCGCTCGCCCGGACTGCTCCGCGAGGGCTTGAGCATGACAGAACGGCTTGAGCAGGCGAATTCGGCCGGTTCTGTCCTGCCGAACGCGTTCTGCCCTGCCGAAGCGCTCGCAGCTGCGGACGTGATCAGGCGGGCTGGGGCTCCTGCGTCGGGGCGGACTTCGCGGCGACCGGCTGCTCGACCGGCAGCTGCACGGTGAACACGGTCGCGCCCGGCTCGGAGGCGACGGAGACGGTGCCGTGGTGCGCCTGCACGACGGCGTTCACGATCGAGAGGCCGAGCCCGGTGCTGCCGGTCGCCCGGTTGCGGGAGGCGTCGCCGCGCACGAACCGTCCGAACAGCGCGGGCCGCAGCTGCTCCGGGATGCCGGGGCCGTCGTCGCGCACGCGGGCGATCACGTGACCGTCCTTCGGCGCCGCCAACTCGACGGTCACGTGCGTCCCGGCGGGCGTGTGCACGCGCGCGTTCGCCAGCAGGTTGGTGAACACCTGCTGCAGCCTCGCCTCGTCGCCCCGGACGACCACCGGCTCCTCCGGCAGGTCCAGGTCCCACTCGTGGTCGCCGCCGGCCGCGTGCGCGTCGCCGATCGCGTCGACGAGCAGGCGGGAGAGATCGACGTCGCGCGTCTCCAGCTCGCGCTCCGCGTCGAGCCGGGCGAGCAGCAGCAGGTCCTCGACGAGGCTCGTCATCCGGATCGCCTCCGACTCGATCCGGCCGATGTTGTGCTGCACGTCCTCGCCGAGGTCGCCGCCGAACCGCCGCGTCAGCTCGGCGTAGCCGCGGATGGAGGCGAGCGGCGTGCGCAGCTCGTGGCTCGCGTCGGCGACGAAGTGCCGCACCTTCTCCTCGCTCGCCTGCCGCACGGCGAGCGCGCTCTCCACCGAGTCGAGCAGGTTGTTCAGTGCGGATCCGACCTGGCCGACTTCGGTGTGGGGGTTCGTGTCGTCCTCGGGTACGCGCTCGGGCAGGTCGACGTCCCCTCGTTCGAGCGGCAGCGACGCGACGTTGGAGGCGACAGCTGCGACCCGGCGCAGCGGCCGCAGCGCACGCCCCACGATGAGCGCGCCGAGCAGCCCCGCGAGCACGATCGCCAGCACGACGACGACCGCGATGGGCGCGACGTAGCTGAGGAACGACTTGTTAAACTCGGACAGGGGTCGTCCGACGTAGACGGCGTCGGCTCCCTGCTGGGAGACCCCGCTCACGGCGAACCGGTACGCACCGACGCCCGGGACGTCGACATCGACGTAGCCCCCTCGAGGTTCGGAGGAGACCACCGATCTCGCGGTGGACTGGATCGCTGCGATGGCGGAGGAGCTGAGGGCCTTCTTGTCCAGCGTGCTCGCGGTGCTTGCTCCGCTGGGCACCGAGTAATGCGTGCCCTCCGCGTAGCCGCCGAAGCTCGGCAGGTACACGGCGACTATCGAGTCGCTCCGCTCGATGAACTGCCCGTCGCCCTGGGCCGCAGAAAGCAGCGCCTGGGTCGGCCCGCGGACCAGCCCGGAGATGCTGTTGTCGAACTGCGTCGACACGACGTTGCGGATGACCACGGTCATCACGCCGCCGATGAGCACGCTCGTCACCGCGACGAGCAGCACCGTGAGACCGATGAGCCGGCTGCGGAGCGTCCAGCTCGAGAACCGCATGGTGGACCTTCGGGAGGGGGGAGGGAGGCGGATTACTCCGCTGCCTTCAGCATGTACCCCGCGCCGCGCACGGTGTGGATCATCGGCTTGCGGCCGGCGTCGAGCTTGCGGCGCAGGTAGGAGATGTAGATCTCGACAACGCTGGACTTGCCGCCGAAGTCGTAGTTCCACACCCGGTCGAGGATCTGCGTCTTCGACAGGACGCGGCGCGGGTTGCGCATCAGGTAGCGCAGCAGCTCGAACTCGGTCGCGGTGAGGTCGATCTGCTCGCCGTCGCGCGACACCTCGTGGCTGTCCTCGTCGAGCACCAGGTCGCCGACGACGAGGCGCGGGTCCTCCTCCTCGCTGGCGGTCAGCATCGAGCGGCGGATCAGGCCCCGGAGGCGCGCGACGAGCTCCTCCAGGCTGAAGGGCTTCGTGACGTAGTCGTCGCCGCCGGCGGTGAGGCCGTTGATGCGGTCCTCGAGCGAGTCCTTCGCCGTGAGGAACAGGACCGCGGTCTGCTGCCCGTCCTGCCGCACGCGGGACAGCACCTGCATGCCGTCGATGTCCGGCAGCATCATGTCCAGCACGATCGCGTCGGGGCGGAACTCGCGGGCGAGCGCCAGAGCCCTGCGGCCGTCGGAGGCGGTCTTGACCTCCCAGCCCTCGTAGCGGAGGGCCATCTGGAGCAGGTCGGTGAGCGTCGGCTCGTCGTCGACGACGAGCACGCGGATGGGGCTGCCGTCGGGGTGCTTCAGGCGGGGACGGCTCTGCGGCGCGGCATCGGAGGCGGCGGAACGGGTCATGGACACGTGATCGAGAGAACCGCAGAACCCTATGAACCGCATGAGGACGGGTGATGCGGATCCTGGGAGCAATCCATGTCCGCAGGAGCACGCGGCCTTCGAGCTCTTACGGAACGCAGAGGTGAACCGACAGGTCCCGTTCAGGTTCCGCCCTAGCGTCCCGTCCGTGTTCGGAACCTACCTGCGCCGCGAGCTGGCGAGCCGCCGACGGCAGACGACCATCATCGCCGTCGGCATGGCGCTCGCCATCGCCCTCGTCGTCCTCGTCACCGCGGCGGCGGCAGGGGTCAGGGACGCGCAGGGCACGGCGCTGCAGAACGTGTACGGCGTGGGCACGGACATCACGGTCACGGAGCCCGCGAGTGCGGCCGCGGCGAACGGCGGGAGGCAGGACTTCCAGTTCGGGGCGGGCTCGGGCAGCACCTCCGGCGGCACGCAGTCGATCAGCCGCAGCCGGCTGCGGACCGAGCCGGGCACCACGACGTTCGCGTCGACGGCCGTGACGAAGGCGGAGCAGACGCTCGGCGTCAAGGCCGCGACCGGGGTGCTCAGCCTCTCGAACACGACGTTCAGCGGCGAGCTGCCGACGCAGCGCGAAGGCGGCTTCGGCCAGCGCGGCAGCGGCTCCACGCAGCCGACCGGCGGGCCGGACGGCGCGGGCGGCAGCTCGTTCGGCGTGGACCGGATCTCCGTCCTCGGCTACGACGTGAAGGGCGCGACCATCGGCCCGCTCACCGCGGCGACGCTGACGAAGGGCCGCTCGCTGACGGCGTCCGACGCCGGCAAGGACGTCGCCGTCCTCGACGCCGACTACGCCACCAGCGCGAGCAAGACGGTCGGCACGACCGTCGCCCTCGGCGGCACGTCGTTCGACGTCGTCGGCATCGTGAAGTCGACGGCGACGTCCGGCGCCTCCGGGTCGAACGTCTACATCCCGCTCGACACCGCGCAGACGCTCGCGGGCGAGAAGAGCAAGGTCTCGAGCGTCTACGTCGAGGCGACCAGCGCGGCGCAGATCGACGCGGTGAAGGCCTCGCTGCAGACGACGCTCGGCTCCTCGATGACCGTGAACACGCAGGCCGACCTCGCCTCCACCGTGACGGGCTCCCTGTCGACCGCCGCGTCGCTCGCGAACTCGCTCGGCCTGTGGCTCTCCGTGCTGGTGCTCGCCGCGGCCTTCCTGATCGCGGTCCTGTTCACCGTCTCCGGCGTGACCCGCCGCACCCGCGAGCTCGGCACGCTGAAGGCGATCGGCTGGAGCGACCGCCGCATCGTCGGCCAGATCGCGGGCGAGTCGTTCGTGCAGGGCCTCATCGGCGGCGCGATCGGCATCGTGCTCGCCCTCGTCGCCATCCTGGTCGTCGACCTGGTCCATCCGACGCTCACCGCGTCCGCCGCTGCAGCCGGTCGGGGCTTCGCGTTCGGAGGAGTCGGCGGCGCCGCGCCCAGCGGGGCGCCCGGGGGGTTCGGCCAGGCGGCCGGCACCGCGGCGACCGCTGCCTCCGACATCGTGCTCGACCTCCCCGTCACGCCGTCGGCGATCGTGCTCGCCGTCGCCCTGGCGGTGCTCGGCGGGCTGATCGCCGGCGCGTTCGGCGGCTGGCGCGCGTCGCGCCTCCGCCCCGCCGAGGCGCTGCGCAGCGTCGCGTAGGCACCCGGACCCCGAGGAGGAGATCCCCACCATGTACGAGCTCGAACGCGTCTCGAAGACCTACCGCCAGGGCGGCCGTCCCGTCCCGGCGCTCGTCGACGTGGACCTCACGATCGCGGACGGCGAGTTCGTCGCCGTGCAGGGGCAGACGGGCGGCGGCAAGTCGACGCTGCTGCAGCTGCTGGGCGCCCTCGACAAGCCGACGTCCGGCACGATCCGGCTCGACGGCGCCGATCTCGGCAGGATGGGCTCCTCCGAGCTCACCCGCATGCGCGCCACGAGGATCGGGTTCGTGTTCCAGAGCTTCAACCTGATCCCGACGCTGACCGCGCAGGAGAACGTGGAGACCGCGCTCGCACCGACCCACGTCGACGCGCGCGAGCGGCGGGAGCGCGCGAAGCAGGCGCTCGAGTCCGTCGCGCTCGGCGACCGGCTGGAGCACCTGCCGAGCGAGCTGTCCGGCGGGCAGCAGCAGCGCGTGGCGATCGCCCGCGCGCTCGTGAAGCAGCCGGCGGTGCTGCTCGCGGACGAGCCGACCGGCGCGCTCGACGAGGACACGCGGGGCGAGATCGTCGGGCTGCTCGAGACCGTGTGGCGGGACCGCGGGCTGACCCTGATCGTCGTGACGCACGACTCGTGGGTCGCGCACCGCGCCGAGCGCCGCATCCACCTGAAGCAGGGCCGGGTCAGCGAGAAGGCGTCCGCGAAGGTCTGATCGCCGGACCGGCGGACCGGCCCGCGTCCGTGCGCCGGTCCGGCGTCCGTCCGCTCACTGCGCCGATGACACGGCGTCGGATCCGGGTGCGGTCGAGACGGGCTGACTCGTCGCCGCGGGCGCCGTCGCGCGTGTCGCGCCGGCGGATCGCGGGCTCGTGGTGGGATCCGCGGTCGCGATCGGCGCCGCCTTCTCGCTCGGTGCGGCGCCGGCCGTCGAGGACGGCGCCGGCGCAGCGACCTTCGTGTCGGCCGGAGGACCAGGACGACCGATCGTCCAGGCGAGGCCGACGTCGTCGGGGCTCAGCACCGTGGCGTACGCACCCGCGAAGGCGAGCGAGCCGGTGAACGAGGACGTCGAGGGCGCGCCAGGCCAGCCCTCCGTCCGCCCCTGGCCGATCCGCCAGTAGCCCGCGTAGTCCTCAGCGAGCACCTTCCTCGGGTCCGCTGCGACCTGGACGCCGTCGAGGTACAACGACGATCCATCGGACGAGGAGGTCGTCGCGACGGCCTGGTGCCAGAGCCCGTCGTTCACCGGCGACCTCGTCGTCAGCGTCGTCGTGTCCCCGTCGTAGACGCCGTAGTCGAGGATCCCGGAGGAATCGATGTAGAGGTGCTTGTCGTAGTGGGACGCGGTTCCGTCCTGCACGTCCTCGAAGCCGACGAGCTTCTCGCTGACGGCGCTCGTGCGGAACCAGATCTCGATCGAGAAGTCCTGGCGGATCGTGCGCGACGGCTTCGACGTGATGACGAGGCTGGACTTGCCGTCCAGTCGGTAGGGGGTCCCCGCGTCAGCGGGGCACGCCCGCGGGGAGTCGGGGTCCTGGCCGCGCTCACCGACGTACTTGCCGTCGTTGCCCGCCGAGCCGGAGTCGGCCGCAGCCGAGGCGCCCGCCTCGTCGCGCAGACCGTACTCGAAGAACGCGGTGTCGCGCCGAGCCGGCTCGGCGAACACGTCGGCACAGGTGAAGCGGTTCTTCGCAGCAGCCGTGTCGACGGTGTTCGTCACCGAGCCCGTGAACGCGCTCAGGGTGCTGGGCACCGACGCGGCGACGCCGCCGAGGAGGAGCAGCGCCGACGCCGTGAACACGAGACCACCCGCTCGGCGGCGGTCAGACCGCTGCATCCTCGGCCTCCTCCACGGGGACACCGAGCACCAGCACGAGGATCACAGGGAGGAGGCAGAGCAGGGCGACGACCACCCAGCCGAACGGGTCGAGACCGAGCTGGGCCGTCATCGTCACCCGACCGCCGGCGAGACGCGGCATGAGCAGGTGGCCCACCTCTCCGGTCGCGAGCTCGATGTGCCGACCGTCCGACGTCGCCAGCCGCAGGGGCAGCAGCGCGGTGGACACGACGGTCGCCCGCATGCCGTCGTCCTCCGCGCTGGACTGGAGCAGGACGTAGCCCGTGAAGGGCTTCAGCGTCCATGACACGGCGGCCAGCCCGATGGAGACCATCGCCGTCCGGACGGACCAGCGCACCGCGGGCGAGCGGATCAGGAGTCCGAGCAGCTGGGCCGCGACCAGCGCGACGAGCAGGTACGGCGCTGCCCGCACGAGCCAGCCGACCCCGGGCACGACGGCGGTCGCACGCGAGACGACCATCGCGGGCGTCACGGTCCAGGGATCGGCCCGGCCGTTGATGTCCCCCTTCGTGCGGAAGCCCGACGGGCCGCGGGCGACGACCCGGTGCGTGTACGGAGCGACCAGCGTCCCCGGCGGCTGGAAGGTGATCAGGTCCCCGACCTGCACCGGGGCGTCGGCGTCACCGACGACGAGGCTGCCGACCGGCGCCGCGCGGCCCATGGACGGCGACTCGACGATGAAGGCACGCAGCCCCGCGGCCCACGCGATCCCGAGCACGGCGACGATCAGGCCGGCGGCCGCGATCGCGAGCAGCTCGCGTCGGTGGTGCCGCAGGATCGTGAGGGGCCGGACGGCGGCGGGCGCGATCACGCGGATGGGCATGGTCTCGGCCACGTCCCCACCTCCCCGCCGAGCACGGTGCCCGCGAGGGGATCCTCCCCCCGGACGGGGGAGGATCCGGGCTCACGCGCCGGTGAAGGTCCAGGTGAGAGGCTGGCTCACCTGCTGGCCCTGAACGGTGTTGACGTTCGCCGCGGTCGACATCGCGAGCGAGAAGGTGAACGTGATCGTGTTCCCGCTCGAGGCCTGCGGGATGCAGCCCGCCGGCATCGTGTAGGTCTGCGCCTGCACGGCGGTCAGCGTCTGCGCGTTGACGACCGTCGCCGGGGACGGACCGCCGGTCTGCACGCACGTCACGGTCAGCGACAGGCTGTCGCACAGGTTGGTCGAGTCGGAGGCCGACCCCGAACCGCTGCCTCCGGACTTCGTGCAGGTGCCGGGAGCGAGCGTGAAGCTGTTGACCGCGGACACCCCGGTGTTCGCGAACGCGACGGTCTGCGTGTGCACCGCCCCTGGCGTGAACGGGGTGACGGTGCCGCCGTACTTGTTGATGCCGCTGCAGCTCGCGTAGTTGTTGTTGGTGCCGGACGAGCTGAGGCACGTGGTGCCGCCCGACCCCGTCTCCTGCATCGTCAGCGAACCGGCGGCGGCCGTGTTGCTCGAGTTCGTGATGCTCGCCTGAAACGCGGAGAGCGTGCCTGTGACCGATGCGCCGATCAGGGCAGAGCACAGGGCGGCCGTGGTGAGCGCGACCGGGACCAGCCTGGCTCGGCGGATCCGGAACATCCGTGTGGTGCCCATGGTCAACCTGCTTCGCCGTCGCCTCTACCGCGCTGCCGGGTGGCCTCGCCAGGAGCACAAACTATGCACGGAGGCCCGCGCGACCGTGCACGACACGGTCCCCCACTTCGGGTGCCGCGTGCACCCGATCCCCGTCGGACTGCACTCTTCGCTCGCGCTGGGCCTCCGCGGGCCAACCGTTCCATCCTGGTGACGTCCCGGAAACAGCACGGAATCACGGAGCCGATGGAATGGGCGTCGCCTCGCACGACTCGACGACGGGAGACCCGATGACGCTCCGTGGCGAGACGGCCGCCGTGACCGCGCCGACGCCGGTCGGCCTCATGCGGGCGGCCGTGACCGACCGGTTCGGCGACGTCGGTGCGCTGCGCATCGCCGAGGTGCCCCGTCCCGAGCCGGTGCTGGGAGAGGTGCTCGTCCGCGTGGTCGCAGCCGGCCTCAACCCGATCGACGTGTCGACCAGGTCCGGAGCCGGCGCCGCCGCCGGGGTGGCCGGGTTCCCGGCGGTGCTCGGGCACGACTTCAGCGGCGTCGTGATCCGGACGCCGTACGAGGCGTTCCGCCTCCAGCCCGGCGACGAGGTCTACGGGGTGAGCGCCGCCCCCCGGTCGGCGGGCAGCTTCGCGGAGTACGTGACGGTGCCGGCGCAGCAGCTCGCGCTGAAGCCGAAGGTGCTCTCGCACGCGGACGCGGCGGCGGTGCCCCTCGCAGCGCTGACCGCATGGGGCGCGGTGGTCGAGCTGGCGAAGGCGCACGAGGGCCAGCGCCTGCTCGTCCACGCGGGAGCGAGCGGCGTCGGGCACCTCGCCGTGCAGCTCGCCGCCTACTTCGGCGCGCACGTGATCGCCACCGGCGCCGGGGGCGACCTCGACTGGTTGCGCGAGCTGGGTGCCGCTGAGACGATCGACTCCACCGCGACGCGGTTCGAGGACGTGATCGGCGAGGTCGACGCCGTGCTCGACCTCGCCCCCGACCGATTCGACCGCAGCGGTCCTCTCTCCCTCCGCGCGCTGCGTCCGGGCGGGCTGCTCGTCACCGTGCCGAGCGGCTCGTGGCCGACGCTCCTCGCCGACGCCGAGCGCGCGGAGGTGCGGGCGACGACGTTCACGACGGTGCCCGACGCGGCGACGCTGGCCGTGATCGCGCGCCTGATCACCTCCGGCGACGTCCGCGTCAGCGTGCAGCGGGTGTTCCCGCTCGAGCGGATGGCGGAGGCGCAGCGCCTGCTCGAGGACGGCCACGTCCGCGGCAAGCTGGTCGTGCAGGTCGCCGACTACTGACGAATGAAAGAGCGGGGCGGGCCCGAAGGCCCACCCCGCAGCTCTGGTCGGATCAGGTCACGCGAGCGCGGCGACGTCCAGGGGGATGCCCGGGCCGAAGGTCGTGGAGACCGACGCCTTCTGGATGTAGCGGCCCTTCGAGGCGGAGGGCTTGAGCCGGTTGATCTCGTCGACCGCGGCCTTGAAGTTCTCCGCGAGCGCCTCCTCCGTGAATCCGGCCTTGCCGACCACGAAGTGGACGTTGGAGTGCTTGTCGGTGCGGAACTCGATGCGGCCGCCCTTGATCTCGGACACGGCCTTCGCAGCGTCCGGGGTCACGGTGCCGGTCCGCGGGTTCGGCATGAGGCCGCGCGGGCCGAGCACGCGGCCCAGTCGACCGACCTTGCCCATCATGTCCGGCGTCGCGACGGCGGCGTCGAAGTCGGTCCAGCCGCCAGCGACGCGGGCGATCAGCTCGTCGCCGCCGACCTCGTCCGCGCCTGCGCCGATCGCGGCCTCGGCGGCCGGGCCGATCGCGAAGACGATGACGCGGGCGGTCTTGCCGGTGCCGTGCGGCAGGGAGACCGTGCCGCGCACGATCTGGTCCGCCTTGCGCACGTCGACGCCCAGCTTCAGGGCGACCTCGACGGTGGAGTCGAACTTCGCCGACCCGGTCTCCTTGGCGAGGTTCAGCGCCTCGTCGGCCGAGTAGAACTTGCCCTCTTCGATCTTGGCGGCCGCAGCGCGGTACGCCTTGCTCTTCTGTGCCATGGTTCCCGCTCCCTACTGCTCGACCGTGATGCCCATGGACCGCGCGGTGCCGGCGATGATCTTCGCGGCCGCCTCGAGGTCGTTGGCGTTCAGGTCCGGCTGCTTGGTCTGCGCGATCTCGCGCACCTGGTCGCGGGTGAGGCGGCCGACCTTCGCGGACTGGGGGGTGGCGGAGCCCTTGGCCACGCCGGCGGCCTTCTTGATCAGCTCGGCGGCGGGCGGGGTCTTCAGGATGAACGTGAACGTCCGGTCCTCGTAGACCGTGATCTCCACGGGGACGACGTTGCCGCGCTGCGACTCGGTCGCGGCGTTGTACGCCTTGCAGAACTCCATGATGTTGACGCCGTGCTGA
>NZ_CAXTOQ010000036.1:0-25461 GCF_964245895.1 uncultured Amnibacterium sp. | reverse complement strand
GTGCTGGTCGGCGGCGACGCCGCCGAGGTGCTCGCCACCGGCGGCCACGACTGGGAGAACCGCTTCGTCGACCGCCGCTGGACCTACTCGCTCGAGGACGTGGAGACCGGCCTGCAGGCGGCGTACCGGGCGCTCGCGGACGACGTGCGCGACCGGCACGGCGTCGACCTGGTCGAGGTCGCCGCGATCGGCGTCTCGGCGATGATGCACGGCTACCTCGCGTTCGACGCCGACGACCGGCTGCTGGTGCCGTTCCGCACCTGGCGCAACACCTCCACCGGCCCGGCCGCGGCCGAGCTGAGCGGGCTGCTCGGCGTCAACATCCCGCTCCGCTGGTCGATCGCCCACCTCCACCAGGCCGTCCTGGACCAGGAGGAGCACGTCGCGCGGATCGCGTCGATCACGACGCTCGCCGGGTACGTGCACCGGCGGCTGACCGGTCGTGCCCTGCTCGGCGTCGGCGACGCGTCGGGGATGTTCCCGATCGACTCCGCTACCCAGGACTACGACGCGGACCTGCTGGCCCGCTACGACGAGCGCGCGGCCGGGCGCGTGCCGCCCCTCCGGTCGCTGCTGCCGGAGGTGCTCGACGCCGGTCGCCGCGCGGGCGAGCTGACGGCGGAGGGCGCCGCGTTCCTCGACCCGTCCGGCGCGCTGCGTCCCGGCGCCGTGCTGGCGCCGCCGGAGGGTGACGCCGGCACCGGCATGGTCGCGACGAACTCGGTCGCGCCCCGCGCCGGGAACGTCAGCGTGGGCACGAGCGTCTTCGCGATGGTGGTGCTGGAGGGTCCCCTCGCGCAGGTGCACCACGAGCTCGACCTCGTCACGACGCCGTCGGGCGATCCGGTCGCGATGGTGCACTGCAACAACGGCGCGAGCGAGCTGGGCGCCTGGGCGCAGGTCTTCGCGCGGTTCGCGGAGGTCGTCGGCGCGCCGCTCGACGCCGACGCGGTCTTCGCGGCGCTGTTCCGCGAGGCGCTCGATGGGGAGGGGGACGCGGGCGGCCTGCTCGCCTACAACCTGCTGTCGGGCGAGCCGATCGCGGGGCTGGAGGAGGGTCGGCCCCTCGTCGTGCGGACCCCTGACAGCCGGCTGACCCTCGCCAACCTGATGCGCGCGCAGATCTACGGCGTCTTCGGCACGCTGGCGCTCGGCATGCGGGTGCTCGCGGAGGAGGGGGTGCGGCTCGAGCGGATGCTCGCGCACGGCGGCCTGTTCCGCACCGAGGGCGTCGCCGAGCGGTTCCTCGCTGGCGCGATCGACGCCCCGGTCGCCCTCGGCGAGACGGCCGCGGAGGGCGGCGCGTGGGGCATGGCGGTCCTCGCCGGCTACACCGCCTCGGGTGCGGAGGTCGACCTGGCCACCTACCTCCTGGAGCGCGTGTTCGCGGGCGCGTCGTTCCGCACGGTGCAGCCGGAGGCGGACGACGTGGCGGCCTTCGCGGCCTACCTGGACCGCTTCCGCGCGGGCCTGGTGATCCAGCGGGCGGCCATCGACGCGCTCTGAGTGATGATGTATGATTACATCATGGAGCGGACGCAGATCTCCCTCAACCCTGCCGAGCGGTCGCTGCTGGATGCGGAGATGGCTCGCACCGGTCGCTCGATGTCCGCGCTGGTCCGCGATGCGGTGCACGCGACCTACGGCGGCGGACACCGGGACGTCGACGACGACCTCGCCGTCCTGTCCGCGGTGTCGGGGGCGTGGACGGGGCGGTCGACGGACGGCGCGGACTGGGTCGACTCGCTGCGATCGGGCTCCCGCCTGTCCGAGCGATGACGACGGTCGTCGACACCTCGGTGCTCATCGATGTGCTGCGCGGCCGCATGGAGGCGGTCGACGCGGTGCGCAGGGCGCGCCTCCAGGGCTCGCTCCATGCGAGCGAGATCACCCGGATCGAGGTGCTTGCCGGCGTCCGGCGCGGCGAGGAGGCGTCGACGAGCGCGCTGCTCGAGCTGCTGACGTGGCACCCGGTCGACGGCGGGATCGCGCGGGCCGCGGGCGAGCTGGGGCGGACCTGGTTGCCGAGCCACAGCGGGATCGACGCGGCCGACCTCGCGATCGCTGCGACCGTCGAACGGCTGCAGGCCCGGCTGCTCACGCGCAACGTTCGGCACTTCCCGATGATCGAGGGGCTCGCCGCACCGTACTGAGGCTCGAGGCCCGGTCAGGCGCGCGTGATCCGCAGGATGACGCGGTCGCCCGGCTTGCGCTGGAGCCTGCGGATGAGGCGCTCGAAGCCGAGGACGAGCGTGTACTGCAGGCCGTACTTACGGCGCAGGGCGGCGGAGGCGGCCGGCTGCCCGTCGGCGGGACCGGCGATCTCGCACCGCGCCTCCACGGTCGTCGCACCGGGCTGCACCGCGCCCATCCGGCTGCACGGCCGCAGCGTGACGCGCGGATCGTTCCGCAGGCGCTTCACCTTGCCGGTCGACCGCTCCGTCGTGACGACCAGCGCGTCGCCCTGCGGCGCGATCCACACGGCTGTCGCGACGATCTCGCCGCTGCGCCGGTAGGTGCCGAGCGACACGAACGGCGCCGCCCCGACCTCGGCCCAGGCCGCATCCGTCATCGGTCCTCCTCGGAATCCGCAGGCCGGCCGCAACCGGCACCCGTGCCGAGCGCGGGATGAGGAGAGTCTGCGCCTGCGCTGGTGCGGGCGACCTCGGCGCCGCCTCCGCCAGGCTCAGCCCGCGGCGGTCCGGCGGGCGGCGAGCACCGCGCCGGCCTCGCGGAGCCAGCGCAGCGGGTCCGCCATCGCCGCCTCCGGCGTGCCCGCGAGGTCGCCGAGCAGCACCGCGTCGTCGAACGCCGCGGTGCTCGCCTCCGCCGCGCCGGCGACCAGCGCGACCCGGGTCCCGGCCGCGCGGGCGGCCCCCAGCAGGTGCCCGACGACCTTCCCGGTCGTGCTCTGCTCGTCGAACCGCCCCTCGCCCGTGATCAGCAGGTCGGCGTCGACGAGGAGGGCGTCGAGGCCGAGCGCCTCGGCGGTCGCGGCCGAGCCCGGGATCAGCCGCGCACCCCAGGCGAGCAGGCCGAAGCCGGTGCCGCCGGCGGCCCCGGCGCCCCTCGCCGCCGCGTCCACGTCGGGCAGCAGCGCCGCGAACCGGCGCAGCCGGTCGTCGAACAGGTCGATGCGATCCGGCATCACGCCCTTCTGCGGCCCGTACACCGCGCTCGCGCCGGCAGGGCCGTGGAGCGGCGCGACGACGTCCGTGAGCACCAGCGCACCGCCTGCAGGCAGCGGGCGCAGGTCCCTCAGGTCGATCGCGGAGGCGCGGCCGAGGCCCGCGCTGCCGGCGGGAACGGGTCGCCCGTCGTCGTCGAGGATCCGGGCGCCCAGCGCGGCGAGCATCCCGGCGCCGCCGTCGGTGGAGCAGCTGCCGCCGATCGCGAGGACGAGCCGCGGCGCGCCCGCGTCGAGCGCCGCCGCGATCGCCTCCCCGAAGCCGATCGTGTGCGCGGTGTCGGGCAGCGGGACCTCGAGCAGGGTGATGCCGCTGGTGGCGGCGAGCTCCACCACGGCGGTCCCGTCCGGCAGCCCCAGCCACGACGTGCGCACCCTCCTGCCGTCCGGCCCGAGCACCGTCACCGGATGCCGCACGGCGCCCGGGTGGGCGGTCTCGAACGCGTCGAGCGTGCCCTCGCCGCCGTCGGCCGTCGGCACCGGCCGCACGTCGTCCTCCGGCCGCACGCGGGCCCAGCCCTCCGCGATCGCGCGGGCCGCGTCGCGCGCGGCCGCGGTGCCCTTGAACGAGTCCGGAGCGACGACGACCCGTCGCCCGCCTCCGATCCGCACGACCCTGTTGTACCCCCGGCGCTCCGGGTGCGCCGACGAAGCCCGACGGCGTCGCCGCTAGCATCCGCTGACGGGCGAGGCCCCGAGCGGAGGCACCATGGGTCAGGAGCGGGCGCGACCGCCGTCGATCCACGACGTCGCCAGCCGCGCCGGCGTCTCGTACCAGACCGTGTCCCGCGTGCTCAACGGGGCGCCACGGATCCGCCCGGACACCATCGAGCGCGTGCAGCGGGCGATCGGCGAGCTCGGCTACCGGCCGAACCGCGCGGCGCGGGCGCTCGTCACCCGCCGCACCCGCACCATCGGCGTCCTGCTCACGGCGAAGACGTTGCACGGGCCGTACAGCTCCTTCCTCGCGATCGTGGACGCCGCGGCCGAGCGCGGGTACGGGGTCACCACCACCCCGATCGCCAGCGACGACGCCGCGGCAATCACGGACGCGGTCGAGCAGCTGCTCGCCCACGGCATCGACGGCATCGTGGCCATCGCGCCGCAGGACCGCGCCAGGGACGCGCTGCACCGCATCGACGCGCACGTGCCGGTCATCACGCTGCAGGGCGGGCCGGACGAGGTGGAGGACTTCGGCCTCGACCAGCGGGAGGCGGCCAGGATCGCGGTGGAGCACCTGGTCGCGCTCGGGCACCGGTCGATCCTGCACATCCCCGGGCCGCGGGGCTGGGCCGAGTCGGAGGAGCGGGAGCGCGGCTACCGCCGAGCGATGGCCGACCACGGCCTGGTCGCCGAGGTGACGGAGCGCGGGGACTGGACGGTCGACGGCGGGTACCGGGTCGCGCTCGCCACGCTGCCGGCCGGCGACGTGTCCGCGGTGTTCGCGGCGAACGACGAGATGGCGATCGGTGCCATCGCGGCCGCCAGGGACCTGGGCCTCGACGTGCCCGGCGGCCTGTCGGTCGTCGGCGTCGACGACGTGCCGGTCGCGCGGTTCGTGGCGCCCGCGCTGACGACCGTGCGCCAGGACTTCCCGCTGATCGGGCGGCGAGCGCTCGACGTGCTGATCGCGGAGATCGAGGGGGACGCGGTCCCTGCCATCCACGAGCGCCTGCCGCCGGAGCTGGTGGTCCGCCGCAGCACCGCGCAGGTCACGAATCCGTCTCTTCCGACGGCACGTGTTTCGCTCGGGGAGGTCGGCGGCCCTAGTATTCGACCTCGGATGTGAACGTTTCGCATCAGCAGCAGCACCGTCGGCCGGCCAGCACGAACGACGGGGAGCCGGACGCACGAAGGAGTGGTTCATGGTGGCAATGGGTTCTGGGCGGTTCGAGGTCAACCGTCGCAATCTGATCCGCGGAGCGGGTCTCGGTGCCGTCGCGCTCGGAGGGACGCAGCTGCTCGCCGCGTGCTCCGGCTCGTCGACCGGCGGGTCCTCCGGCGGCGGCGGAGGCGGCACGGTCAGCTTCGGCTCGGCCGCCTCGGACGACGTGCCCAAGCGCGCGTACGCGGCGTTCGTCTCCGCGTTCGAGAAGAAGTCGAAGGACAAGGTCAACACGACCACGACCGACCACAACGGCTTCCAGGAGAAGATCAACAACTACCTCCAGGGCAGCCCCGACGACGCGTTCACCTGGTTCGCCGGGTACCGGATGCGCTACTACGCGGCCAAGGGCCTCGTCGGCGACGTGTCGGACGTGTGGACGAAGATCGGCTCGAACTTCTCCGACGGCCTCAAGCAGGCGTCCACGGCGGACGACGGCAAGCAGTACTTCGTGCCGAACTACAACTACCCGTGGGGCTTCTTCTACCGGAAGTCCGTCTGGCAGTCGGCCGGCTGGGAGGTCCCGGCGACCTTCGACGACCTGATCGCGCTCTGCAAGAAGATGAAGGCCAAGGGCGTCATCCCGATCGGGTTCGCGGACAAGGACGGCTGGCCCGCCATGGGCACGTTCGACTACCTGAACATGCGCGTCAACGGGTACCAGTTCCACGTCGACCTCTGCGCGCACAAGGAGGGCTGGGACACCCCGCAGGTCAAGGAGGTGTTCGACACCTGGAAGCAGATGCGCGAGTACCAGGACCCCGCGGCGCTCGGTCTCACGTGGCAGGAGGCGGCGCAGAAGCTCGGCAAGAAGCAGGCGGGCATGTACCTGCTCGGCTCCTTCGTGACGCAGCAGTTCACCGACAAGGCGGTGCTCGACGACATCGACTTCTTCCCGTTCCCCGAGGTGAAGGTCGAGGGCACCGACTCCGTCGAGGCCCCGATCGACGGCCTGATGCTGTCGAAGAAGGGCGCGCAGAACCAGGCCGCCAAGGACCTGCTCGCCTACCTCGGCACCGGCGCGGGCCAGGAGGCGTACTACTCCATCGACAAGTCGAACATCATGACGGCGAAGGACGCCGACACGTCCGGCTACTCCGCCTTCACGAAGAAGCTGTCCGGGGTGATCGCCGACGCGAAGCACATCAGCCAGTTCTTCGACCGCGACGCGCTGCCCGCGATGGCATCGAACGTCATGATCCCGACCCTGCAGAGCTTCACGAAGTCCGGCACGGTCGACCTGGCGAGCGTCGAGAAGCAGGCGAAGTCGCTCTACGCGGACGCGTAGGCAGATGGTCGACATCCAGCCGGTCGGCGTCGGCCGGATGACCGAGTCCGGGTCGGGGGCCACGCCCCCGGCCCGGCGCGGGCGCCTCCGCTCCTTCACGCGGCGCGACGCGATCGTGCTCGGCGTGATGGTCGCGATCCCGACCCTGATCGAGCTCGTGCTGATCTGGCTGCCCACGGTCGGATCGATCGTGCTGTCGTTCTTCCGCTGGGACGGGCTCAGCCTCACGAGCTTCAAGCCCGCTGGGGTGTCGAACTACGCGTTCGTGTTCACGAACTCGCCGGAGTTCTACCCCGCGGTCCTGCACACCGTGGTGTGGCTGCTGTTCCTCGCGATCATCGGGACCCCGCTGGGCCTGCTGCTCGCCGTGCTGCTCGACCAGCCGATCCGTGGCAGCCGCATCTACCAGAGCATATTCTTCGCCCCGGTGATGCTGTCCGTGGCGCTGATCGGCGTCGTGTGGCAGCTGTTCTACGCGCAGGACGAGGGCCTGCTGAACAACGTGCTCGGCACGGCCGGCACCCCCGCGGCCGTCAGCTGGTTCGGCGACTCCGACGTCAACCTGTGGGCGGCGCTCGTCGCCGCGACGTGGCGGCACTCCGGCTACATCATGATCCTGTACTTAGCGGGGCTGAAGGGCGTCGATCCCAGCCTGAAGGAGGCGGCGGCGCTCGACGGAGCGAACGCCAGGCAGATCTTCTTCCGCATCGTCTTCCCCGCGATGGCCCCGACGAACGTGATCATCGTGGTGATCACGATCATCGAGTCGCTGCGCGCCTTCGACATCGTGTACGTCATCAACCGCGCGACGAACGGCCTCGAGCTCGTGTCGTCGCTGGTGGTGAAGTACCTGGTGGGCGAGGGGCAGGTGATCGGCATCGGCACCGCGTTCGCGGTCGTGCTGCTCGTCGTCTCCCTGATCCCGATCGTCTTCTACCTGTCGCGCACGTTCGGCAAGGGAGCAGAGCAGTGACCGCCACCACCTCGACCAGGACCACGTCGGCGACGGCGGTCCCGAGGACCGCCGCCCGCACCAGGCGCAAGCCCCGGCACACCGGCACGTACGTGCTGCTCACCGTGCTCGCGGTGATGTGGCTGATCCCGCTGCTCTGGTCCGTGTACACGTCGCTGCGACCGAAGGCCGAGACCGACCGCCTTGGCACCTTCTCGATCGGCGGCACCTACAACCTCGCCAACTACGCGCAGGCGTGGACCCAGGGCGGCATCGCGAAGTACTTCCTGAACTCGGTGATCATCACGATCCCGACGGTGGTGCTGACCCTGTTCCTGGCCTCGCTGATGGCGTTCGCGGTGAGCCGCTTCTCCTGGCGGTTCAACACCACGCTGCTGATCGCGTTCACGGCGGGCAACCTGCTGCCGCCGCAGGTGCTGGCGGCGCCGGTGTTCGAGCTGTTCAAGCTGATCCAGATCCCGTACTCGATCTCCGACTCGGGCTCGCTGCTGAACCAGCTGGTCGGCGTCATCGCGATCAACACGGCGTTCCAGGTCGGCTTCTGCACCTTCGTGCTGTCCAACTACATGCGGGCGCTGCCGATGGAGCTGAACGAGGCGGCCCGGGTGGACGGCGCCGGGGTCTGGCGGCAGTACACCTCCGTGGTGATGCCGCTCACCCGTCCGGCGCTCGCGGCGCTCGGCACGCTCGAGGTCATCTTCATCTACAACGACTACTTCTGGCCGCTGATCCTCATCCAGAGCGGCGACCGCCTGCCGGTCACCACCGCGATCAACAACCTGCAGGGGCAGTTCCTGTCGAACTACAACCTGCTCGCAGCCGGAGCGGTGATCATCGTCCTGCCGACCCTGATCATCTACCTCGCGCTGCAGCGGCAGTTCGTCGCCGGCCTGACGCTCGGCGCGAACAAGGGCTGACCCGCTTCTCGCGACTGCATCGTGAAGGCGATCTGGCACGCCAGATCGCCTTCACAATGCACTGCCTGCTGTCCTGAACCGGAAGGAACCGCGTTGCCCGACCAGCACTACCTCGAGGCCGCGGGTGTCGGCCTCCTCGTCGACACGGCCGGCGGCGACCCCGTGATCGTGCACTGGGGCGCCCCGCTCGGGCCGGACGTGCCCGACGCGGCGCTGCTCGCGGCGTCGGTGCCGCCCTCGAACTTCGACGAGCCGGTGCGTCCGTCGCTGCTGCCGCAGCTGTCCCGCGGCTGGCGCGGCAGGCCGGCGGTGCGGGGCAGCCGGGCCGGCGCGGCGTTCTCGCCGAGGCTCGAGCAGACCGGGGTGGAGGCGACCGCGACGTCGCTCGAGCTGCGGCTGGCCGACCTGCTCGCCGGCATCGAGGTGACGATCCGGCTGGCCCTGCAGCCGTCCGGGCTGCTGCTCGTCGACGGCCGGCTGACCAACACGGGGACCGACGCCTACGCGCTGGACCGATTCGACCTCGTGCTGCCGGTGCCGGCGCACGCGCGGGAGTCCCTCGACACCACCGGCCGCTGGGTGCGGGAGAAGCATCCGCAGCGCCGCGCGATCGACCTGGGCACGTGGGTGCGGTCCGGGCGGCACGGCCGCACCGGCCACGACGCGACCGCGGTGATCGCCGCGGGCACGCCCGGCTTCGGCTGGCGGACCGGGGAGGTGTGGGCGCTGCACCTCGGGTGGAGCGGGAACCACGAGGCCTTCGTCGACGCGCTGCCGAGCGGGCAGACGACGATCGGCGCGGGGGAGCTGCTGGAGCCGGGCGAGGTCGTGCTCGGGCCGGGTGAGTCGTACGCGACCCCGACCGCCTACGGCGCCTGGTCCGCCACCGGCCTCGACGGCGTCAGCGCCCGCCTGCACGAGTGGATCCGCGCGCGCCCGCAGCACCCCGCCACGCCCCGCCCCGTCGTGCTGAACACGTGGGAGGCCGTGTACTTCGAGCACGACCTCGCGAACCTGACCGAGCTGGCGGACGTCGCGGCCGGCATCGGCGTCGAGCGGTTCGTGCTCGACGACGGCTGGTTCGGCAACCGCCGGCACGATCGAGCGGGCCTGGGCGACTGGTGGGTCGACCCGGCGGTGTGGCCGGACGGGCTCGGGCCGCTCATCGACCACGTGCGGGACCACGGCATGGAGTTCGGCCTCTGGGTCGAGCCGGAGATGATCAACGAGGACTCCGACCTCGCTCGCGAGCACCCCGACTGGATCTCGCGCCCAGGCGACCGGACGTCGCTCGAGTGGCGGCACCAGCAGGTGATCGACCTCGTGCACCCGGAGGCGTGGCAGCACGTGTTCGAGTCGATCTCGAAGCTGCTGACCGAGTACCCGATCGCGTACCTGAAGTGGGACCAGAACCGCGACCAGCTGGAGCTGGGGCACGACGGGCGCGCGTCGACGCGCGAGCAGACGCTCGCCGCCTACCGCTTGTTCGACGCCCTGAAGGAGCGCCACCCGGACGTCGAGATCGAGTCCTGCTCGTCGGGCGGGGGGCGCGTCGACCTCGGCGTGCTGCAGCGCACCGACCGGGTGTGGACGTCGGACACCAACGACGCGCTCGAGCGGCAGACGATCCAGCGCTGGACGCAGCTGCTCGTGCCGCCGGAGCTGGTCGGCGCGCACGTCGGCCCCACCACCTCCCACAGCACGAGCCGCACCCACGACATCGGCTTCCGCACCGCGACCGCGCTGCTCGGCCACTTCGGCATCGAGTGGGACATCCGCGGCGCGACGGAGGAGGAGCAGCAGGGGCTCGCCGCCGCGATCGAGGTCTACAAGCGGTGGCGGCCCGTGCTGCACGCCGGCCGGCTCGTGCGGGCGGACCACCCGGATCCCGCATCGCAGCTGACCGGCGTCGTCGCGGAGGACGGCTCGCGGGCGATCTACTCGTGGGTGACCCTGTCCGCCTCCGCGTTCGAGACGCCGCTGCCGGTGCGGCTGCCCGGTCTCACCCCCGAGCGGCGGTACCGCGTGGCGCTCGCCCTGCCCCTCCACGACGCCGACGTCACGCAGCGGTCCGCCGCGCCCTGGCTGGCGGACGGGATCGTGCTCTCCGGCCGTGCGCTGGCCGAGCTGGGGCTGCCGATGCCCGTGCTGAACCCGGAGCGCGCCCTCGTGCTCACGCTGGAGGAGGTCCGATGACCGACGCGCTCACCGAGCAGGCCCTGATCGGCGACGGCTGGCTGCCGCCGCGCGCGCGGTTCGCCACCGACGCCTCCGTGCAGTCGCTGAACGGGGAGTGGGCCTTCCGCGCCTCCGCCTCGCCCGCGACCGCACCGGACGACCTGGCCGACGCCGGCCTCGACGACTCGGCGTGGGAGCGCATCCCGGTGCCGTCGAGCTGGCCGATGCAGGGCCACGGCGCCCCGGCATACACGAACACGCGGTTCCCGTTCCCGATCGATCCGCCGCACGTGCCGGACGACAACCCGGTCGGCGACCACCGCGTCGCGTTCGACTGGGCCTCCGACGACACCCGCGCGGTCCTCCGGCTCGACGGCGTCGACGCGACCGCGGAGGTGTGGCTGAACGGCGAGCGGCTGGGCAGCACCGCGGGCAGCCGCCTGGTGCACGAGTTCGACGTGACCGCCTCCCTCCGCACCGGCGCGAACGTGCTCGCCGTGCGGGTGGTGCAGTGGGCGGCGACGAGCTACCTCGAGGACCAGGACATGTGGTGGCTGCCCGGCATCTTCCGGGACGTCACCGTGCAGGCCGCGCCTGCCGGCGGCGTCCAGGACGTCGTGGTGCAGGCCGCGTTCGAGGACGGTGCGGGCGTGCTGACGGTCGACGCGGTCACGCGCGACGGCGCCGTGGCGACCGTGGACGTGCCGTCGCTCGGCCTCACCGGGCTGGCGACCGGCGTCGCGCACCGCCTCCCGGACGTGCCGGCATGGACCGCGGAGACCCCGCACCTGGTCGACGTCGAGGTCGCGACCACGAGCGAGCGCGCCGCCCTGCGGGTCGGCTTCCGCTCGATCACGGTCGAGGACGCGCAGCTGAAGGTGAACGGCAGGCGGATCCGGATCCGCGGCGTCAACCGCCACGAGCACCACCCCGACCTCGGCCGGGTCGTGCCGGCGGAGGTGGTGCGGGCGGAGCTGCTGCTGATGAAGCAGCACAACATCAACGCGATCCGCACCTCCCACTACCCGCCGCACCCGGACCTGCCCGGCCTCGCGGACGAGCTCGGGTTCTGGCTCGTCGCGGAGTGCGACCTGGAGACCCACGGGTTCGTCCACGTCGACTGGCGCGACAACCCGAGCGACGACGCGGCGTGGGAGCCGGCCTACCTGGACCGGATGCGCCGCACGGTCGCCAGGGACCGCAACCACCCGAGCGTGATCATCTGGTCGCTCGGCAACGAGGCGGGCACGGGGGCGAACCTCGAGGCGGCCTCGAAGCTGGCGAAGTCGCTCGACCCGGAGCGGCCGATCCACTACGAGGGCGACTGGTCCAGCACCTACGTCGACGTCTACTCGCGGATGTACGCGCACCAGGACGAGGTCGACGCGATCGGCCGGCAGGCGGAGGAGCCGCTCGACGACGCGGCCGCCGACGCCCACCGGCGCGCGCTGCCGTTCCTGCAGTGCGAGTACGTGCACGCGATGGGCAACGGCCCCGGCGGGATGAGCGAGTACGAGGCGAGCTTCCGCTCCTACCCGCGCACGCAGGGCGGGTTCGTGTGGGAGTGGCTGGAGCACGGCATCCGCCGCACGACCGACGACGGCCGCGAGTTCTTCGCGTACGGCGGCGACTTCGGCGAGGAGATCCACGACGGCAACTTCGTCGCGGACGGCCTCGTCGACGCCGACCGGCGTCCGCGGCCGGGCCTGCTCGACTACAAGAAGGTCGTCGAGCCGGTCTGGATGACCGTCGACGGCGAGCGGCTGACCGTCGTGAACGGGTACGACTTCACCGGGCTGGACCATCTCGCCCTCCTGTGGACGCGCGGGTCCGCCTCCGGGGCGCTCGACCTGCCCGCGGTCGCGCCCGGCTCGTCGGCCGAGGTGCGGCTGCCCGCCGAGGCGCTCGGCGACGGCGTGCTGACCGTGCGGGCGGTGCTCGCCGCGGACACCGAGTGGGCGCAGGCCGGGCACGAGGTCGCGTGGGTGCAGGGCGGAGCGCTCGCCGCGCCCGCGCCGGCCGGCGACCGCGCTCCCGAGGCGGAGGGGGAGGTGCTGCGGCTCGGGCCTGCCGCGTTCGACGCGGCGACCGGGCGCCTCCGCTCCCTCGGGGACACCGCGGTGGACGGTCCGGCGCTCGCGCTCTGGCGCGCACCGACGGACAACGACCGCGGCGTCGCCGAGTTCGCTCCCGGCGGGGTCAGCGACGCGGACGCGTGGGCGCTCGCCGGGCTGGACCGCCTTCATACCCGCGTCGTCGCGGTGCGCGCGTCCGGGGACGCGCTCGAGGTCGAGACCGTCGTCGCGACGGCCGCCGCCGACCACCGCGTGCGGATGCTCGAGCGGTGGACGAGCGACGGCTCGGCGCTGCGGCTCGACCTGACGCTGACCCCCGAGGGGGCGTGGCCGTCGGGCTGGGCGCGGGCCGGGCTCGAGCTCGAGCTGCCGTGGGCGCCGGACGCGATCGCGTGGGACGGCTACGGCCCCGGTCAGCGCTACCCGGACACGGGCCAGTCCCAGCGGCTCGGCACCTGGGCGGTGGACGGAGCGGTCGGGCTGCACACCGACTACGTCAAGCCGCAGGAGAACGGGTCGCGCTCCGGCGTGACCCGGGTCGCGGTGTCGACGGGAGGTCGCGGCTTCTCCGTCGAGGGCGACGGCTTCGCGTTCACGGCGAGCCCGTGGACCTCGGCCGAGCTCGCCGCCGCGGCGCACCCGACCGACCTGCGGCCCGCGGGGGAGCGCACCCGCCTCGTGCTCGACCTCGCGGAGCACGGCATCGGTACCGCCTCCTGCGGCCCCGGCGTCCTGCCGCAGTACCGCCTGGCCGCGCGCGAGGTCACCGGGACGCTGGTCTTCCGCGTCCTCTGATCCGGACTCCGGGCGACTTCGGTCGTTCCGGGCGTGGATTCGCGCCCGGAACGACCGAACACGCCCGGATTCAGACGGGCTTCGGGCTCCGGAAGGGCCACCGCGGGTCCGTCACCGGCCGCATGATCCGCGCGACCGGCGTCGACGCCAGCAGCAGCGTGACCGCCGCCGAGAGCAGGACCAGCAGCACGAGCGACAGCGGCAGGCCGGCGATCACGTCGTCCACCCGCAGCCGGCGGAAGGCCTCGATCAGCGGCGTGTGCAGCAGGTAGACGGCCATCGTGTTCGCGCCGAGGGAGGAGAACCGGAACTCGCGGCGCGGGATCAGCACCAGCACCGCGACGGTCATCGCGGCGCCGATCGTGAGGAACGTGAGCCGCAGCAGCACCCCGAGCGGGTCGGCGATGTCCATGCCCGGGTAGCCGCGCCGGTAGAACAGCAGCTGGTTCGTGAACACCGGCAGCCGCGTCAGCAGCAGCACGACGCCCGCAAGTACGGCGAGCGCCGCACCTGCACCGATGCGCACCCCCGTGGTCGGGCGGAGGAACCATGCCCGCTCCCCGACCCCCAGCTGCCGCAGCCGCCAGCCGAGCACGAAGAACGGCAGCATCGCGAGCGTCCGGCTGGCCGAGAACTGCGTACCGACGACCGGCGACAGCCCGACGGCCAGCGAGACCGCGGTCACGGTGATCAGCGGGAAGCGCAGCTGCGCCAGGTACGGCAGCAGGATCCGCATCGAGACGAGGGCGACGAGGAACCACAGCGTCCAGCTGGGCAGCACGAGGAAGTCCGCGGGGAACGGGTCGTCGCCGGTCAGGGCGCGGATGCCGACCCAGCCCGCCTCCGCCAGCAGCCAGGTGACCAGCAGCTTCGCGGTGCCGACGAGCGACTTCGCGTCGAGCCGGTCCGCGCGGGCGAACCAGCCGGAGACGAGCAGGAACGCCGGCATGTGGAAGGCGTAGACGACGTCGTAGATCGCGGTCGTCAGCGGGCTGCCGCTGCGCAGCGTCTCGATCGAGTGCCCGAACACGACGAGCACCATCAGCCCGAGGCGGGCGTTGTCCCAGAGCGCGACGCGACCGCCGGGCCGCCCGGCCGCGACGGCGGGGGGCACGCTCGACGTCGCGCGGGTCACCCCTCCATGTTCCCACCACCTGCAGCGAACCTGATCGGACCCTTCGTTCTGCAGGTTCACCGGACCTGCAGAACGAAGGGCGAGGGCTCAGGAGAGGGCGGCGGCCGCCCGGTAGGCGTCGAGGATCTCGGGGCGGTGGTCCGGAGCGGGGGAGGCGACGTCCGGCACCGGCCACTGCGGGCGTCTGCCCGACAGCGCCCAGCCCGCCTGCACCGCGGCGCCGAGCGCGACGTACTCGCCCGGGGCCGGCACGACGACCGGTTCGGCGAACACCTGCGCCGCCACCGCCTGCACCGCCGGGTTCAGCGCGGCGCCGCCGATCAGCAGCAGCCGCTCGGCGACGACGCCCTGGCCCTGCACCGCCGCGAGGCCGTCGGCGAGCGCGCAGAGCAGCCCCTCCACGGCAGCGCGAGCGAGGTCCTCCCGCGTCGTGTTGCCGATCGTCATCCCGAGGAGCGACGCCGTCGCGTCCGGCTTGTTGGGCGTCCGCTCGCCCGCGAAGTACGGCACGAGCACCAGGCCGCCCGCACCCGGCGACGCCGCGAGCGCCAGCCGGCCGAGCCCGTCGTGGTCGACGCCGAGCAGCGCGGCGGTCACGTCGAGGATCCGCGCCGCGTTCAGCGTCGCGATCAGCGGCAGGTACTCGCCGGAGGCGGAGGCGAACCCCGCGACCGTGCCGGAGGCGTCGTGCGTGGGCGTCGGGCTGACCGCGAACACGGTGCCGGAGGTGCCGATCGACACGACGACGTCGCCCGCGCTCGCGCCGAGGCCGAGCCCGGCGCCCGCGTTGTCGCCCGCACCCGCACCGACCACGATGCCGGCGGGCACCCCCGGGACGCCCTCGACGGTGCGGCCGGCGACCTCGGACGGGCCGAGCACCCGCGGCAGGACCACGTCGTGCCCGAGCGCCAGCTGCAGCACCCCGCGGTCGTAGCGGTTCCGCGTCGGGTCGAAGTACCCGGTGCCGGAGGCGTCGGACCGGTCGGTCGCGAGCGCCTCGAGCACGGGACCGGAGGGGGACTCGTCCTCGGGGCCGTAGCCGAGCAGCCGCCAGGTCAGCCAGTCGTGCGGCAGCGCGACCGCAGCGACCCGAGACGCGTTGTCGGGTTCCGCGTCGCGCAGCCAGCGCAGCTTCGTCGACGTGATCGAGGCGACCGGGACGGTGCCGGTGCCGTTCGCGAGCGCCGCCGCGCCCGCCTCCTCGATCAGCTGGAGCGCCGCCGGCGCCGAGCGGGTGTCGTTCCAGAGCAGCGCGTCGCGGATCACGCGGCCGTCCGCGTCGAGCACGACCATCCCGTGCTGCTGGCCGGCGATCGAGATCGCGGCGACGTCCTCGAGCCCGCCCGCGTCCGCGATCGCGGTGCGCAGCGCGTCCCACCAGGCGGCCGGGTCGACCTCCGTGCCGTCCGGGTGGGTCGCGCGCCCGGAGCGCACGACCGCACCCGTGTCGAGGTCGCGGACGACCACCTTGCAGCTCTGCGTCGACGAGTCGACGCCGGCGACGAGCGTCATCGGTCGGCCGCGCAATTCAGCTGCGGGCGCCGAGCAGGTGCTCGAGCGCGAGCTGCTGGAGGCGGACGAACCCGAAGCCCTTGCCGTCGAAGTACGCACCGGAGTCGAACTCCTCGTACGCGCTGCGGTCCGCGAGCAGGTCGTCGTAGGACTCGCCGTCGCCGAGCGTGGGCTGCGCGAGCTCGGCGACGCGGGCGGCCGCGAGCGCCTCCTGCACCTCCGGGTCGGCGCGGAACGACTGCGCGCGCTCCTTGAGCAGCAGGTACATCCGCATGTTCGCGGCGGCGGAGTCCCACACGCCGGTCTCGTCCTCGGTGCGGCTGGGCTTGTAGTCGAAGTGGCGCGGGCCGTCGTACCCGGCGCCGCCGGCGAGGCCGCCGTGCTCGAGCAGGTCGACGAGCGAGAACGCGGTGTGCAGGTCGCCGTGCCCGAAGACGAGGTCCTGGTCGTACTTGATCGAGCGCTGCCCGTTCAGGTCGATGTGGAAGAGCTTGCCGTGGTACAGCGCCTGCTGGATGCCGGCGGTGAAGTTCAGGCCCGCCATCGTCTCGTGGCCGACCTCGGGGTTCACGCCGACCAGCTCGGGGCGCTCGAGGGTGTCGATGAAGGCGAGCGCGTGCCCGACGGTCGGCAGCAGGATGTCGCCGCGCGGCTCGTTCGGCTTCGGCTCGATCGCGAAGCGCAGGTCGTAGCCCTTGTCGGTGACGTAGTCGCCGAGCAGGTTCACGGCCTCGCGGTAGCGCTCGAGCGCCTGGCGGATGTCCTTCGAGGTGTCGTACTCCGCGCCCTCGCGGCCGCCCCACATCACGAAGGTCCTCGCGCCCAGCTCGGCGGCGAGGTCGATGTTCCGCAGCACCTTGCGCAGCGCGAAGCGGCGCACCGCGCGGTCGTTGGAGGTGAACCCGCCGTCCTTGAAGACCGGGGCGCTGAACAGGTTGGTCGTGATCATCGGCACGATGACGCCGGTGTCGGCGAGCACCTGCTTCAGGCGATCGATCTGCGTCTGCCGCTCGGCGTCGGTCGAGCCGAACGCGAACAGGTCGTCGTCGTGGAAGGTGAGGCCGTACGCGCCCAGCTCGGAGAGCCGCTCGACCGCGTGCACCACGTCGAGCGGAGCGCGGGTCGGGCCGCCGAACGGGTCCGCCCCGTTGTAGCCGATGGTCCAGAGACCGAAGGAGAACTTGTCGTCGCGGGTCGGCGTGAGCGCCATGGAAGGGTCCGTTTCCTCGTCGAAGTCGGTGCTTGCGGCAAAATGTTGCAGGAAGCAACATAGACCGTGCCAGGATGGTCGGCAACGCCTGATCGATCTTCTCGACCGGCACCGCGCACAGCGGAGTGCGATAGGAGTGCAGCATGACCCGAGCCCCTGTGTCCGTCCAGCTCTACTCGGTCCGCGACCGCCTCGCCGAGGACCTCGAAGGGACGCTCGAGCGGCTCGCGGCCCTCGGGTTCACGGCGGTCGAGCCGTACGGCGTCTTCGTCGTCGGGTCCGACGCGTACGCCGCGGCGCTCGCGTCCTCGGGCCTTGACGCGCCGTCCGCGCACGCCGGGATCCTCGAGCTGTCCGACCCCTCGCCCGCCTTCGAGGCGGCGGCCTCGATCGGCGTGCGGACGGTCATCGACCCCGCGCTGCGCACCGACGACTGGGAGACCGTCGCCGGCATCGCGCGTATCGCGGAGCGGATGAACCGGGCCGCCGAGCAGGCGCGCGGGTTCGGCCTGACCTTCGGGTACCACAACCACTGGTGGGAGGTGGAGGCGCGGCCGAACGGCACCCCGGCGCTCGAGCAGCTGGCCGCCCGCCTCGACGACGGCGTCGTGCTCGAGGTCGACACGTACTGGGTCGAGGTCGGCGGGATCTCCGCCCCCGACCTGCTCGCCCGCCTCGGCGACCGGGTCCGCCTGCTCCACGTGAAGGACGGGGACAAGAGCCGCGACGTGAAGCGGCAGCTGCCGGCCGGCGAGGGCGCGATGGACGTGCCCGCGGTGCTCGCCGCGGCGCCCACCGCCACGCGGGTGCTCGAGTTCGACGACTACGAGGGCGACACGATCGACGGCCTCGCCGCCTCCCTCGCGTACCTCGACACGGTGGAGGAGGGCCGGTGACGGTCGGGGTGGGGCTGATCGGGGCGGGCGTCATCAGCGCCCAGTACCTGGCGAACCTCACGACGTTCCCGGACCTGGAGGTCCGCTTCGTCGCGGACATCGACCTCGAGCGCGCGGCGGCCAGGGCGGAGGAGTTCGGCGTGCCCGCCTCCGGCACGGTCGAGCAGCTGCTCGCCGACGACGGCATCGGGATCGTCGTCAACCTGACGCTGCCGTCCGTGCACGCGGAGGTGGATCTGCAGATCCTCGCCGCGGGCAAGCACGTGTGGAGCGAGAAGCCGATCGCGACGAGCGCGGCCGATGCGCGGCGCGTGCTCGACGCGGCGGAGGCGGCCGGCCTGCGGGTCGCGGTCGCGCCGGACACGGTGCTCGGCGCCGGCCTGCAGACCGCGTTCCGCGCCATCGCGGACGGGCGGATCGGCGCCCCGCAGACCGCGACGACCATGGTGCTGAACCCCGGACCGGACCGCTGGCACCCGGCGCCCGAGTTCCTGTTCCAGGCGGGCGGCGGGCCGCTGCTCGACCTCGGCCCCTACTACCTGTCGACCCTCGTGACGGTGTTCGGCTCCGTCGCCCGCGTCTCGGCGGTCGGCGGGATCGCCCGCCCGCAGCGCGTCGTCGAGTCCGGCCCACGCGCGGGCACGACGTTCGACGTGACGGTGCCGACGCACTCCGCGCTGCTGCTCGAGTTCGCCGGCGGCGGCTCGGCCCAGGCGACGTTCTCGTTCCAGTCGGCGCTGCCGCGGGCCGGGTTCTTCGAGATCACCGGCACCGAGGGCGCGATCGTGCTGCCGGACCCGAACATGTTCGACGGGGCGTCGCAGCTGTGGACGCAGCGGTCGTGGCGCGGCGTGACCGGGCAGGACCAGCCGGAGCCCGAGACGATCGAGGCCGCCGGCCCCGACGACGGCCGCGGGCTCGGCGTGCTCGAGCTGGCCCGCGCCGTCGCCGCGGGCGTGCCGGAACGCGCCTCCGGTGCGCTCGCCGCACACGTGCTGGACGTGATGCTCGCCGCGGCCCGCTCCGCCGAGACCGGCACCACGGTCGAGGTCGCCAGCCGCATCCTCACGCCCGCCCCCCTGCCCGCGGACTGGGACCCGACCGAGAGGACGCTGCCGTGACCGACTCCCCCCTCCGCATCGCCGTGATCGGCGTGGGCGTGATCAGCGCGCAGTACTTCGCGAGCCTCCCGCGCCTGCCGGGCCTGCGGCTCGTCGCGGTCGCCGACCTCGACATGGGCCGCGCCGCCGAGGTCGCGGCCGAGCAGGGCGTCGAGGCCCGCACGGTCGACGAGCTGCTCGCCTCCGACGATGTGGACGCGGTGCTGAACCTGACGATCCCGGCGGTGCACGTCGAGGTCGGCACCCGGATCCTCGAGGCCGGGAAGCACGTGTACGCCGAGAAGCCGCTGGCGCTCAGCCCGGACGAGGCCGCGCCGATGCTGGCGCTCGCCGCGGAGCGCGGGCTGCGGGTCGGCAGCGCGCCGGACACCGTGCTCGGCACCGGCGTGCAGACCGTGCGGCGCCTGATCGACGACGGCGCGATCGGCCAGGTGCTGACCGCGGACGCGCACTGGAGCGCGCCGGGGCACGAGCGCTGGCACCCGGCCCCGTTCTTCTACTACCAGCCGGGCGGCGGGCCGCTGCTCGACATGGGGCCGTACTACCTGACCGCCCTCGTGACCCTGCTCGGGCCGGTCGTCCGGGTCTCCGGCGTCAGCATCCGGTCGCCGCGCGAGCGCACCGTCGCCACGGGTCCGCGGGCGGGGGAGGCGGTGCCGGTCGCCGTCGACACGGGCGTCAGCGGCATCCTCGAGCACGCGAGCGGCGCGGTGTCCCGGGTGTCGTTCTCCTTCGACACCTGGGCGACGCGCGCGCCGCTGTTCGAGGTGCACGGCACGGCCGGCTCGATCGCCGTCCCGGACCCGAACACGTTCGACCTCCCGGTCGAGGCGTGGACCACGGAGACGGGGGAGTGGCGCACGGTGGCGGCGAACGCCGGCTACGCGGACGCGGGCCGCGGCTACGGGCTCGCCGACATGGCGCACGCGATCGCCACCGACCGCCCGCACCGCGCCTCCGGCGAGCTGGCGCAGCACGTCCTCGAGATCATGGACGCGATCCCCCGCTCCAGCGCGGAGCACGCGGTGATCACCCTGACGACGACGGTGGACCGCCCCGCCGCGGTCCCGCAGGGCGCCACCCCCGACTCCTGGTAGATCCGTTGTGAAGGAGTTCCTGCGCCGAAGGCCAGGAACTCCTTCACAACGGAGGGCTACAGGTCGACCCAGCTGCCGCCGGAGGCCTCGATCGCGGCGAGGACCTGCTGCACGGCGAGCCCGTCGGCGAAGGAGGGGGAGGGGTCCCGGCCCGCGACGATCGCGTCGACGAAGTCGCGCACCTCGTGCGTGAAGGTGTGCTCGTACCCCAGCCCGTGGCCGGCCGGCCACCAGGCGCCGACGTACGGGTGCTCGGGCTCGGTGACCTGGATCCGGCGGAAGCCGTTCTCCGCCGCGGGGAGGGCGGCGTCGAAGAGCTCGAGCTCGTTCATCCGCTCGAAGTCGAACGCGAGCGACCCCTTCGACCCGTTCAGCTCGATGCGCATCGCGTTCTTCCGGCCGACCGCGAAGCGGGTCGCCTCGAACGTCGCCAGCGCGCCGCGGTCCGTGCGGGCGACCCAGACGGCCGCGTCGTCGACCGTGACCTCGCCGCGCTCCTCCGAGCCCGTCGCGGTGAGCCCCCCGGTCTGCTCCGCGAGCCGCGGGCGGGTCTTCACGAACGTCTCGGTGATCCCGGTCAGGCCGGTGAGCCGGTGCCCGGTCAGGAACGTCGCGAGGTCGATGATGTGCGCGCCGATGTCGCCGAGCGCCCCGGAGCCGGCCGCGTCCTTGTCGAGCCGCCAGACGAGCGGGAACTCCGGGTCCGCGATCCAGTCCTGCAGGTAGGCGGCCCGGATGTGGCGGACGTCGCCGATCCGCCCCTCGTCGACCAGCTGCTTCGCGTACGCGAGCGCGGGGGTGCGACGGTAGGAGAAGCCGACCATCGACCGCACGCCCTCGAGGGAGGCGGCCCTGGCCGCGGCGACCATCCGCTGCGCGCCCGCGACGGAGTTCGCGAGCGGCTTCTCGCACAGCACGTGCTTGCCCGCCTCCAGCGCGCCGATCGCGATGTCGACGTGGCTGTCGCCCGGCGTGCAGACGTCGACGACGTGGACGTCCGGGTCCGCGACCGCGTCGCGCCAGTCGGTCAGCACGGTCGGGATGCCGAACGCGTCGGCGAAGGCCTGCGTGCGCTCGCGGTTCCGCCCGATCACGTGCGTGACGCGGGCGGGCGTGCCGAAGAACTTCGCGGCCTGCGCCCACCCGGAGGTGTGGATGCGGCCCATGAAGGCGTAGCCGGCGACGGCCACGTTCAGCGTCTCGGTCATGCGTCCTGCTTCCTGGAGAAGGCCGCGTCGAAGGCGGCGGCGGGGGGCTGGATCGCGTTCAGGCCGCGGATGATCGCGAGCGCCTCGGGGGCGCCGAGCGTGCGCTCCATGCCGGCGTCCTCCCACTCCACGCTCGTGGGTCCGTCGTAGCCGATCGCGTTCAGGGTGCGGAAGATCCGCTCCCACGGCACCTCGCCGTGCCCGACGGACACGAAGTCCCACCCGCGGCGCGGATCGGCCCAGGGGAGGTGGGAGGCGAGCCGACCGTTGCGCCCGTCGAGGTGGGTGACCGACTCCTTGCAGTGCACGTGGAAGATCCGCTCGGCGAAGTCGAGCAGGAACATCGACGGGTCCAGCTGCTGCCACACGAAGTGCGACGGGTCGAAGTTGAAGCCGAACGCCGGGTGGTCGATCGCCTCCAGGGCCCGCTTCGCCGTCCAGTAGTCGTAGGCGATCTCGGACGGGTGCGGCTCGAAGGCGAACCGCACGCCCTGCTCGGCGAACACGTCGAGGATCGGCGTCCACCGGGTGACGAAGTCGTCGAACCCGCGCTGCACGAACGCCTCGGAGGCGGGCGGGAACATGCCGACCGCGTGCCAGATCGACGAGCCGGTGAAGCCGGTGACGGTGGTGGCGCCCAGCGCCTTCGCGGCCTTCGCGGTCGCGATCATCTCCGCCGCGGCCCGCTGCCGCACCCCCTCCTGGTCGCCGTCGCCCCACACCCGGTCGGACAGGATGTCGCGGTGCCGCTCGTCGATCGGGGAGTCGCACACCGCCTGCCCGGCCAGGTGGTTGCCGATCGTCCAGACCTGCAGGCCGTGCCGGTCGAGGACCGCCCGCTTCTCCGCGACGTACGCGGGGTCCTCCGCCGCGCGGACGACGTCGAGGTGGTCGCCCCAGCAGGCGATCTCGAGGCCGTCGTAGCCCCACCCGGCCGCCAGCCGCGCCACCTCCTCGAACGGCAGGTCGGCCCACTGGCCGGTGAACAGGGTGACGGGACGCGTCATGGTGCTCCTCCTACTCCGCGGGCCTGGCCGCCCAGAGCAGGCCGCGCTCGATGATCGTGCGGACCGCCGGGTGCTGCACGACCTCCAGCCGGTGCCCGGGGGTGGACACGACGATGCGACCGGCGCCCCACCGCCGGGTCCAGACGGCGGGGAAGGTCACCGGGCGGTCCCAGGCGTCCCAGTCGCGCTTCGCCTGCGTCGTCGTGGCCAGCACCTCGTTGTAGGCGTCGGACAGCACCCAGTACTGCTCGGTGGTGAGATCGAAGTCCTCGATCCCCTCGGTGAGCGGGTGGCTGCGGCCGACCTCGGTGATCTCGACCGTGTAGTCCTCGTAGTTGTCGGACTGCTCGCCGGTCGCCTCCTCAGGCGGGCGCACGGAGGCGTGGTGCGCGAACTGCCCGCCGATCAGCTGCAGGTAGTCGGCGCTGTCGCGGTACGAGTCGGCGATGCCGCCGTGCCAGCCGACCATCCCGGTGCCGGCGCGCACCGCGGCGATCAGGCCGGCGAGGGCCTCCTTCGAGATCGTCGACATGGTGACGACCTGCACGACCAGGTCGACGCCGGCCATCCGCTCGGCGTCGGCGTACGCGTCGGGCGACTCCTCCACCGCGACCGAGAAGCCGTGCTGCTCGAGGAACGGGACGAAGGAGTCGGTGGTCTCGACGGGCATGTGCCCGTCCCAGCCGCCGCGGACGATCAGCGCGGTCCTGTCGGTCATCGGGTCCTTCCTGCGGTGGCCGCCGGCCAGGAGGCCACCAGGTGCTCGGCGACGCGGAACGCGTTCGCCGTGATCGTCAGCGTCGGGTTGACGCTGCCGTTGGTCGGGTGCAGCGACGAGTCGCACACCACGATCCGCCGGGTGCCCCACGGGCGCCCGAAGGCGTCGGTCGCGCTGACGGCGGGATCGAGTCCCATCCTGGCGGTGCCGCATGAGTGCTCGCCCGCGGCGGAGGCGGTCGCGGTGCCGCGCTGCCGGAACACGCCGGTGGCGCCCGCGGCCTGCAGCCACCGCTCGCCCTGCACCGCCATGCCGTCCTCGACCTGCTGGGAGGCGCCGTGCACCCGCTTCTCGAGCGCCGCGCCCGGCCGTCCCCAGCGGTCGCGCACCGCGCCCAGGGTGACCCGGGAGGTGGGCATCGGGATCTCCTGCCCCATGCCGAAGACGCCGAAGACGTTCGCCCGCGGGCCGGCCATCCAGTCCTTGTGGCCCCGGCCCCAGGTGGGCACGCCGACCGCGCCGGTGCCGGCCCAGGTGAGCGGCAGCAGGCTCATCAGGTCGACGAGCACGCCGCCGCCCCACGGGATCGTCGTACCGTGCACGTGGTCGAGCGTCGCGACGGAGTGCCCGGGCCCCACGAACGGCTTCACCGGCTCGGCAACGTCGCCGAGGACCGTCGTGAAGCGGTGGTCGTGCAGGTGGCGGCCCAGGTGGTCGTTCCCGAGACCGCTGGCGAGCAGCAGCCGAGCGGTCTCGACGGCACCCGCCGCCACGACGACCACCTCCGCCCGCAGCTCCAGCCGCACCGGCTCGGTCGACGCGGCCGCCATCACGGTCACGCCGGCGACGTCGGCGCCGTCGCGCACCTCGGTCACCTCCGCGTCGTAGAGCACGTCGCACCGCCCGGTCGCCGCGGCGCGGGGGAGGAAGGTGTTGTGGCTGCCGTTCTTCGCGTCCACCGGGCACGCGTGCCCGACGCACTGCGGGCAGCGCACGCAGGCGGGCCGCCCGTCGTGCGGCACGCTGTTCAGCGCGAGCGGGATCGGGCCCCAGCCCCAGCCGAGCCGCTCGGCCGCAGCCCCCAGCAGCTCGCGGGCCGGCTCGGTGCCGAAGCCCGGCATCGGGTAATGGGCGGACCGGTGGGTCCGGCCGGTGAGGCCGCCCTCCTCCCCGGCGACGCCGAGCTCCTGCTCCGCGCGCGAGTAGTACGGCTCCATCTCGTCGTAGTCGACCGGCCAGTCGACGAGGCTCGCGCCGTCCGGGTTCCCGTAGGTCGACGCCATCCGGAAGTCCTCGGGCAGGAACCGCCAGGCCATGCCCTGCCACAGGCGGGTGCCGCCGCCCATGGCGTTCGCGTTCAGCCCGTACAGCGCGGCGTCGTCCGTGCCCTCGACGACGACCTCGCGATCGGGCAGCAGGGCGACGCGAGGATGGCCGGCGCCCGGGCCGGCGGTCGGCCGGTACAGCGCGTTCCGCTTGCCGCGCAGGTGGTCGCCGCGCAGCGCCGCGCTCGGCACCCGCTGCGCCCGCTCGATCACCAGCACGCTGCGGCCGGCCTGAGCCAGCAGCTGCGCGGCCACGCCGCCGCCCGGGCCGCTGCCGACGACGATCGCGTCGTAGGAGGCGCGCACGCCCACCACCCCGACGTCGGGCACGAGGTCCGGCTCGACCGGCACGACCCCCTGCGGCACCGCGCGGAACCCGACCAGCTCGAGCCCGACGGGTGAGGCGCCCTCCCGGGCCGCGTAGTAGCCCTCGAAGCAGATGCGGCGCAGGGCCGCGAAGTCGGCGTCCGCCTCCGTCGTGGCCAGGATCGCGTCCTGCTCGGCGGGCGGCAGATCGGCGAACGCGCGGTCGCCCGCCAGCTGCTCCAGCCGCCGGGCGAGCCGCTCGAGGGCGGGCTCGGCCCAGTCGAGGTCCGGGGAGGTGGCGAGGTACTCGCCGACGCCGCCCGCCCAGCCGCCGGCCCAGCGGTCCGCCGGGATGATCCGGTCGACCGCCGCCCGGATGCCGCTCGACACCTGCACGCCCACTCCTTCGCGGATCCGGATGGAACGGACGACACGCCGGTGCCGAGGAGCCGGCACCGGCGTGTCGTCCAGCGGATCCGGATCCGCGAGAGGGATCCGGATCTGCGAGGGCGCTAGCGGCCGGCGAGGGAGCCGCCGATGCCGCCGACGCTGAAGTACTTGTTCAGGAAGGCGAACAGGATGACCGGCGGCGCCATCATGACGACGGCGACGGCCATGACCGAGCCCC
>NZ_CAXTOQ010000035.1:0-25520 GCF_964245895.1 uncultured Amnibacterium sp. | reverse complement strand
GTGCTCGTCCGCCTCGCGGGCGGCTGGTGGTCCGACATGGTCTCGTTCCTGCGGGTGAACACCGGGTTCTACGGCGACCGGCCGTCGCTGCTCGCCAGGCTCGTGCTGGAGGAGGCCGACGGGCGGCGGACGACGGTCGTCACGGAGCCGGGGACCTGGCAGTTGCGGACCGACGGGCCGATCCGGAACGGCTCCTTCTTCCAGGGCGAGCGGTACGACGCCCGGCTGGAGCCGAACGAGACCGCCGAGTCCGGGTGGCGCGACGCGGTCGTCGTGGAGCCGATGGCCCGGTTCGCGGCTCCCGCGCTCGTCGCGAAGCGCGACGACCCGGTGCGGGTCGTCGAGCGGCGCATCGGGCGGCTGGTCGGCGAGACCCGGTCCGGCTCCGACGCCTGGATCTACGACATGGGCGTCAACATGGTCGGCGTCCCGCAGATCGACGTCGACCTGCCGGAGGGCACCGAGCTGGTGCTCCGCACCGCCGAGATGCGCTACCCGGACCTCCCCGTCTACCGCGAGCAGGGCCTGCACGGCCTGCTGATGACCGAGAACCTGCGGGAGGCGCTGTCGACGGACTTCTACACCGCGGCCGGCGGTCCCCGCCGCTGGCACCCCCGCTTCACCTTCCACGGCTACCGCTACGTCGAGATCAGCGGCACGTCAGGACCGCTGCCGCCCGAGGCGGTGCAGGGCCTGGTGCTCAGCTCGGTCGAGATGACCGGCGACGTGGACACCTCGGATCCCGCCCTGAACCGGCTGATGCGCAACATCCAGCGGTCGCAGACCGGCAACTTCCTCTCCATCCCCACCGACTGCCCGCAGCGGAACGAGCGGCTCGGATGGCTGGAGGCGGTCACGGAGTTCGCGCGCACCTCGCTGTTCACGAGTGACGCGGCGGCGTTCACCGGCCGGTTCCTCGATCTCCTCCGGGACAGCCAGGTCGACGACGAGCTGCTGCGCGACGCGACGGATCCGCTCGGGTTCCACGAGGACGGGCACGCCGTGCTCGCCGTCGAGGACGGCGTGCCGCGCGCGCTGTTCACCGCGCCCGCCGTGTCGGGCATGTACCCGAGCTACGTGCCCGGCTTCGACGCCTACCGGTCCTGGGGCACCCCGTGGAGCTCGGCGGGCGTGCTCGTGCCCTACGAGCTGTACCGGCACCACGGCGCGCTCGAGGTCGTGCGGCGGTCCTTCGACTCGATGCGGCGGTACCTGGAGGCGATGCACGGCCTGCGCCTGCCGGGATCCTCAGCCCTCAGCTCGGACGGCGGCTCCTGCGGCGACTGGCTCGCGCTCGACAAGCCGCCGCACGCCTACACGGACGCGACCGTCTACGCCTGGTCGCTGCGCTGCTTCGCGGAGATGGCGGAGGCGATCGGCGAGCACGCGACGGCCCGCGACTACGACGAGCGGTGGCAGGCGGCGCGGCTGGAGTGGAACGCGCGGTTCGTCGACCCGGCCTCCGGGCGCCTCCGCAGCCCCGACGCGGGGGAGTCGCAGTCCGCCTGCGTGCTCGCCCTCGCGTACGGCCTGCCGTTCCCCGAGCACCGGCCCGGGATCGAGGCGGCGCTCTGCGCCGCGGTCGAGCGGGGCTGGAACGGCGCGCCCTACGGCATCACGACCGGGCTGTTCACCACCCCGATGATCAACCTCGTGCTGTCCGACATCGGGCGGTCCGACCTCGCCTACGCGATGATCGAGAACCGCGCGTTCCCCTCCTGGCTGTACCCGGTCACGCAGGGCGCGACCTCGGTCTGGGAGCGCTGGAACTCGTTCACGGAGGAGGGCGGGTTCGCGAGCGGCAACGCCATGAACTCCTTCAACCACTTCTCCCTCGGCGGCGTCGGCGCGTGGCTGTTCAACCGGGTCGTCGGCATCGACCGGGACCCGGCGCGGCCGGGCATGCAGCACGTGCTGCTGCACCCGGTGCCCGGCGGGTCGCTCACCTCCGCCGCGGGCCGGACCCGCACGGACCACGGGATCGTCGAGGCGTCCTGGGCGTACACCGAGGACCGCGCGCGCTGGACGTACTCGGTGCGGCTGCCGGCGAGCACCGGGGCGACCATCGACCTGCCGTGGGCAGGCGGGGCGCGGTTCGAGGTCGGGGCCGGCGCCTGGCGCGTCGTCGTCGAGGACGGGTCTGCCGAGCTGCAGGAGGCCTGAGGTGGCCGGGGATCCTATGCTCACGATGCTGTGGTGACACGACGGCCTGGCCCTGGCGACGACGCGGGGCGCCGCCGCGCCACCGGGGAGCCCACGATCCAGGAGGTCGCGCGCGAGGCCGGGGTGTCCGTCGGCACCGTGTCGAACGCGCTGAACAACCCGCAGGTGGTCTCCGAGAGCACCAGGGAACGCGTGCGCGCCGCGATCGAGCGGACCGGCTACATCCGCAACGGGGCTGCCAGGGCGCTCGCGGCCAACCGCAGCGACAGCATCGGCCTGGTCGTGCCGAGCCTCGGCAACAGCTTCTTCGTGGACATCGCGAAGGGGGCGCTCGGGGCGGCGCGCGAGCGGGGGCTCGCGGTCCTGGTCGCGGACGCCGACGACGACTTCGCGCTGCAGGACCGGCACCTCGACGCCTTCGCGGAGGCGCGCGCCGGCGGCATCCTGCTCGCGCCGATGCACGACTCCATCGACGGCATCTCCCGGGTGCGGCAGCACGGCCGCCGCGTCGTCGTCGTGAACTACTCCTACCCGACCGTCAGCTGCTGCTCCGTGCTCGTCGACGACCGGGCCGTCGGCGCGCTCGGCGTCGAGCACCTCGTCGACGTCGGCTGCGACCGCGTCGTGCTCGTCTCGGTCGACGACTTCCTCCAGCCGGTGCGCGAGCGGCGGCGGGGCGTGCACGACGCGGTCGCGCGGCTCGGCCTCGACCTCGAGGAGATCGAGGTCGCGAGCCTCGACGGGGACGAGGGCAGGCGGGCCGCGCACGCCATCGCCGACGGGCTGCGCGCCACGGGCGAGGCCTCGCGGGTCGGCGTGCTCGCCGTCACCGACAGCCTGGCGCGCGGCCTGCTCGACGGCTTCGTCACCGACGGCCGGGCGGCGGTGCCCGATCGGGTCGCGGTGATGGGCCTGGACGGCAACAGCGGCGACTGGAACGGGCCGATCTCCCAGACCACCGTGGAGCTGCCGGGGCGGCACATCGGCCGCGAGGCGATGCTGCTGCTGCTCGAGGAGATCGAGGACGACGAGCACGAGCACCGGCAGGTCGTGCTGCCGCCCAGGCTGCTGGCGCGCGAGAGCACCGTCGGGCGCGGGGAGGGGTGACCGCGCCGCCTGCGACTCGGCCGCCGGAAGTCAGCGGGCGCGTCCGGGTCCCGACGAGCGCACGAGCGGGCCGGTGCTGCCGCGCTGCACGAGCCCCGTCGGCATGAGCCGCGACTGCTCAGGATCCGGGCCGTGCCCGATCCCGGAGAGCAGCAGATCGGCTGCCGCCGCCCCCAGATCGTCGGGGCGCTGGCGGACGGTGGTGAGGTCAGCCGCCTCCGCGCGCGGCTCGTCGTCGAATCCCACGACGGAGAAGTCGCGGCCGACCTCCAGCCCGAGCTCCCGCGCCGCGTCGAGCACCCCGAGCGCGACCTCGTCCGACACCGCGAACACGGCGGTCGGACGGTCGGGGTCCGCGAGCACCTCGAGCGCGACGGCGCGGGCCGCGTCCCGATCGAAGGCCACCTCGATCACGACCGGCTCGAGACCGGTCTGCTCCATCGCCTGGCGGTAGCCGCGGGCGCGGCGGCTGTGCACCGAGAAGTCCATCTGGTCGTGCAGGTCGCCCGCGAAGTGCGTGATGCGCCGGTGCCCGAGGTCGAGCAGGTGCTGCGTCGCCGCACGCGACGCGCCGATATCGTCGATCATCACCGTCGGGAAGCCCAGGGCGCTGCCGCCGATCAGCACGAGCGGCCGCTCCCACGCGAGCACCCGGCTCGCCTGATCGGGCCCGGACCTGAAGCCCACCGCGATGGCGCCGATGGAGTCCGCCGCGGCGAAGTCCTCCGCGATCGCGGACACCGCGGCGACGGTCGCGGTCGGCGACGGCGGGATCACGTGGACGATCACGGTGTGGCCGGCGGCCTCGATGTGCTCACGGGCGCCGCGCAGCACCTCGGCGAAGAACCACCGGTCGTCGTACGGCGCCGCGATCGAGACCACTCCCACGCGTCGGACCCTACTTCGGCGCCTTGGGCCTCCGTCGGGAGGGTGCCGGCGCTCCGCATGCCGCGCGGGGCATGCAGCGCGCCGGGGGTGGTCGGAGGGGCGACGGGGCTTCGTGATCCGCCCGGCGGCCCTGCGCGCTGCCACGATGGAGCCGTGGCGGACGTGTGGGTGCTGGGCTCGTTGAACGTCGACGTGGTCGTTCGGGTGCCGAGGCATCCGGCGCCGGGCGAGACCCTGATCGGCGGCGACCCGGAGACGGCGTTCGGCGGCAAGGGCGCGAATCAGGCGGTCGCCGCCGCGGCGGCCGGCGCGCACGTGCGCATGATCGGCGCGGTCGGCGACGATGCGGAGGGAGCGGCGTACCGGGAGCGACTCGCCGCCTTCGGCGTCGACGTCGCGGCGGTCCGATCCGTGCCGGGGGCGACCGGGCGCGCCTTCATCGCGGTCGCGGACGACGGCGAGAACACGATCATCGTCTCGCCGGGCGCGAACGCGGCCGTCGGTCCGGCCGATCTCGCGGCTCTCGACGGGATCGCGGCGGGGGACGTGCTGCTGCTGCAGCTGGAGATCGACCTCGCCGTGGTCGCGGCGGCGGCGCGGCGGGCGGCGGCCGCCGGTGGCCGGGTCGTGCTGAACACAGCGCCGTACGCGGATCTGCCGGCGGACGTGCTCGGCCTCGGCGACCCGGTCGTGGCGAACGAGACGGAGGCGGAGCTGCTGGCCGCAGCGGGCGGACGGCCCGAGCAGCTGCTCGTGACCCTCGGCGCCGACGGCTCGCAGTGGGACCGGACCGCGGTCCCGGCCGACCGCGTGGGGCACGTCGTCGACACCACCGGAGCGGGCGACACGTACTGCGGTGCCCTGGCGGCGGCCCTCGCCGCCGGCCTCGACCGCGAGCCCGCCATGCGCGCCGCGGCCGCCGCCGCGGCGGAGTCGGTCGAGCACGAGGGCGCCCAGCCCGCCGCGCCCCGCTGACCCAGCCCCCGGTGACTGCCCCGCCCGCCGGTGCGGGCGGGGCAGTCACTGCGGGGCGCGACAGGCGCCGGTCGCTGATGAGCCTCTGTGCGGCTGCTGTGCCCGCGCGGTCGGGTCATCAGCCGCACAGGGGCTCAGGAGGAGCGGGCCCCGATCGCACGCAGCATGAGGGCGGTCAGGAGGGCCGCGCTCGCCGCCTCCGCTCCCTTGTCCTCGCGGGAGCCGGGGAGGCCGGCCCGGTCGAGCCCCTGCAGCTCGTCGTCCAGCGTCAGCACGCCGAAGCCGACCGGCTTGCCGGTGTCGAGGGCGACGCGGGTGAGGCCGTCCGTCGCGGCCGACGACACGTACTCGAAGTGCGGCGTGCCGCCGCGGATGATCACCCCGAGCGCGACGACCGCGTCCGCGCCCGCCTCCAGCGCCGCCTTCGCGACGACCGGCAGCTCGAAGCTGCCCGGCACGGCGAGGTCCTGGACCGTCGCGCCGGAGGCCTCGAGCACCCGTCGCGCGCCCGCGAGCAGGCCGCCCGCGATGACCGGATGCCAGGTGCCGTGCACGATCGCGACGGTCAGCCCGGTGCCGTCGATCGGCTGCTCCTGCGGCTTGCCCTCGGCGCTCATCCTGCCCTCCGCTCGCGCTTCACGGCCCGCGGCCGGTCGATCAGGTGCCCCATGCGCTCCCGCTTCGTGTCCAGGTAGCGCTGGTTCGCGCCGCCGACGCCCACGACCAGCGGCTCGCGCGCGGCGACCCGCACCCCGTGCGCCTCCAGCTGCGTGATCTTGTCCGGGTTGTTGGTCAGCAGCCGCACGTCGGTGAGGCCCAGATCGGCGAGGATCGCGGCGGCCGCGCCGTACTCCCGCGCGTCGACCGGCAGGCCCAGCGCGAGGTTCGCGTCGAGCGTGTCCAGGCCGTCCTCCTGCAGGCGGTAGGCGCGCAGCTTGTCGATCAGGCCGATGCCGCGCCCTTCCTGGCCGCGCAGGTAGACGACCGCGCCTCCCTCCCGGTGCACCCGGTCGAGCGCCGCGTCCAGCTGCGGGCCGCACTCGCACTGGACGGAGCCGAAGGTCTCGCCGGTGAGGCACTCGGAGTGCACGCGGACCAGCGGCGGCCGGGTGCCGTCGCCGTCCGCGACGAGGGCGACGTGCTCGTCGCCCGTGAGCAGGTCGCGGTAGGCGCGGGTGCGGAACGTGCCGCGCGCGGTGCGGAGGCTCGTCTCGACCTCGAAGCGGACCCTGGGGGCGGGCGCGGGGCGGGTGATCCCGGCCTCGTCGCACTCGAGGGGGTGCTCGTCGAGGTAGCGGACGAGCGCGGCGACCGTGGTGACCGGTACCCCCTCCCGCTCGCCCAGCGCGAGCAGGCCGGGCAGGCGGGTCATCGAGCCGTCGGGGGAGACGATCTCCGAGATCGCGGCGACCGGAGGCAGCCCGGCCAGCTTCATCAGGTCGACGGCCGCCTCCGTGTGCCCGCCGCGCTGCCGCACCCCGCCGTCGACGGCCCGCAGCGGCAGGACGTGCCCCGGCCGGCTGACGGCCGCGGGCGTCGACGTGGAGTCCGCGAGCACGGCCAGGGTGTGCGCCCGGTCGGCGGCGCTGATGCCGGTCGCGAGCCGGTCGCTCGCGTCGACGCTCACCGTGTAGGCGGTGCCGCGCGGGTCCTGGTTCTGCCGCACCATCATCGGCAGGTCGAGCCGGTCCGCGATCGCGTTCGTCATCGGGGCGCAGATGAACCCCGACGAGTGGTTCACGATCCACGCGATCGACTCCGGGGTAGCGAGGGCGGCGGACACGATCGCGTCGCCCTCGTTCTCGCGCCCCTCGTCGTCGGCGACGACGACGACCCGGCCGTCCCGCAGCGCGGCGACGACCTCCTCCACGGACGACAGCGGCATCACGCCACCCCTCCCTCCGCCGGCGCGGCGGCCAGCAGTCGCTGGACGTGCCGGGCGAGCACGTCGGTCTCCAGGTTCACGCGGTCCCCGACGGCCAGCCGGCCGAGCGTCGTCGCGGTCAGGGTCTCGGGGATCAGGCTGACCTCGAACCACTCGGTGTCGTCGGATCCGATCGCGGAGACCGTGAGCGAGGTGCCGGCGACCGCGATCGACCCCTTGTCGACGACGAGGGGAGCGAGCTCCTCCGGCAGCGAGAACCGCAGCACCCGCCACGACCCCTCGTCGCGGACGTCGACGAGCACGCCGACGCCGTCGACGTGGCCCTGCACGATGTGGCCGCCGAGCCGGTCGCCGACCTTCGCGGCCCGCTCGAGGTTGACCTCGTCGCCGTCGGTCAGGTCGGCGACCGCGGTGACGGCCAGGGTCTGGCCCATGACGTCGACCGTGAAGCGCGGCAGGTCGAGGGCGACGACCGTGAGGCAGACGCCGGACACGGCGATGGAGTCGCCGTGCCGCGCGTCGGAGGAGGCGAGCGGCGCGTCGACGGTGAGCCGAGCGCCCCCGTCGGCGGTCCGCTCCCACCCGACGACGCGGCCGCGCTCCTCGATGATCCCGGTGAACATCAGCTTCCTTCCGAGTGCGACGAAGGGGTGCCTGGATCCGGGGAACCGGACGGATCCCCGGATCCAGGAGCACCGTGCGGGCGGGCGACCACGAGCAGGTCGTCGCCGAGGCGGTGCACCTCGCGGACGGCGAGGCGGCGCTGAGCGCCGATCGTCGGCACGCCGAGGTCGAGGGTGGCGAGGCGGTCCCCGCCGAGCAGGGTGGGCGCGAGGTACACCAGCACCTCGTCGACCAGGTCCGCCGCGAGGAAGGCGGACACCAGCGTCGGCCCGCCCTCGAGGAACGCGGTGGTGAGCCCAGCAGCGACGATCGCGTCGAGCGCCGCGCGCGGGTCGTGGCCGGGGACGCGGAGGAGCGGACGCGGATGGGTGCGCACCGCCGCGCCCTCGACGGGCTCCCGCCGGCCGACGACGACCGGGACCGGCTGGTGGGGCAGCAGCCGGCCGACCGCGTCGCGCGCGGTCAGCGCGGGATCGTCGGCGATCACGGTGCCGGTGCCGACGACGACCGCGCCGTGCGCCGCGCGCCGCCGGTGCACGTCGAGCCGCGCCTGCGGCCCCGTGATCCAGCGGCTCGACCCGTCCGCGGCGGCGACGCGGCCGTCGAGGCTCGAGGCCCACTTCGCGGTCACCCACGGCCGCCCCCGGCGGATCGCGGTCGCCCACCGCTCGTTCACCTCGGCGGCCTCCGCGGCGAGCACTCCCTCCTCCACCGCGACGCCGGCGGCGCGGAGGCGGTCGGCGCCGCCCGCCGCGAGCGGGTTCGCGTCGCGATGGGCGAACACGACGCGGGCGACACCGGCCTCGACCAGGGCGACGGAGCAGGGACCGGTGCGCCCGGTGTGGTCGCACGGCTCGAGCGTCACGACCGCGGTGGCGCCCGCCGCAGCGCCCTCCGGCACCTTCGCGAGCGCGTCCGCCTCCGCGTGCGGGGTGCCCGCGCCGCGGTGCCATCCTTCGGCCAGCACCGCGCCGCCCGGGGCGAGCAGCACGCAGCCGACCTGCGGGTTCGCGCCGCCGGCGGGGCCCCGAAGGGCGAGGTCGAGGGCGCGGCGCATCGCACGGACGACCGAACGGTCGGTCTCGAGCCCGGCGGCGGCCACGCGTCCTCGCTTCCCTCGGGTGCTTCCGGGGGTCGCGGGACTGCGCCGCGGGCGGCCGCGCGCACGCGGTCGCCTCCGTGCTTCTCCCATCCAGACTGTGACTGTCGGTTCCGGAGTTCCACCGGATCGGCCCGCACCGCCCTCGCGGGCGCTGCGGGTTCGCGGACTTTGACCGCCGGTTCGGAATTGCGCCGACCCCGGAGCACGTGTTGCTTGCCCGCAGCATAGCGCTGGGTCCGCGGGCGCTCGCGTGGTCGGGGGAGGGGCGCCGGTCGCGCGGTACCCGTGGCGTCGCGCGGTGGAACGCGGAGCGTCGCGCGGTGCCTGTGGCGTCGCGCGGTACGCATGCGTACCGCGCGACGCCCGGGCTACCGCGCGACCGGCGGGTCGGTACCGTGTCAGCCGCGGAGGCGGTCCAGGGCCTCGAGCACCGCGTCCGGGCGCTCGACGAGCGCGAAGTGGCCGGAGCCCGGAACGACCTCGGCCGAGAACCGCGGCACCAGCCGCCGGAAGGCGGCGTCGTCCCCCCGTCCGACGAACACGTCCCGCGCGCCGCGCAGCCCGATCACCCGGCACCGGATCGACCGCCAGGCGGCGAAGTCGGCCGAGCCCGCTGCGCGCGCGGCGGCGGTGAACGCCTCCGGTCGCACCGCGTCCGTGAAGGCGGCCAGCGTCGCCGGATCGGCGTGCCGCGGGTCGGCGAACAGCGGCGAGGCCAGCCGGCCGAGCGCCCCGGACCGCCCCAGCACCCGGAGCACCGGCGCGCCGCGGCGGGGCAGCAGCCGCAGCGCCCGCATCGCGAGCAGCATCCCGGCGAACCAGGGCAGGCGGAGCCCGCCGCGGACCGGCCGCCTGATCGCATCGAGCACCGCCGGCCCCGTGGGCGACACGACCAGCACGCCGTCGGTCGCCTCCGACTCGCGGGCGGCGAGGCCGAGCGCGACGAAGCCCCCGAGCGAGTGGCCGGCCACGGTCCATCGGGTCCCTCCCGCGGCACGCGCGACCTCGGCGACGATCGCGGCCGCGAGGTCCGCGTCCAGCGCCGAGGACGGCGCCGGGCTCTCGCCCCAGCCTGGCAGGTCGATCGCCACCGCGTTCCCGACCGGCCGGCCCGACGCGGCAGCGAGCCGCAGCAGCGGCAGCCAGTCGCGCCAGGACCCCGCCGCGCCGTGCAGCAGGATCACGACCGCGCCGTCGACGGGATCGCCGCAGCGCGCCACGACCGGGCCGACCGCCGTCTCGACGACGACCCGGCGCAGCCCCGCCTCCACCGCCTCCACGGCGCGGGTTCGTCGCCGTCGCACGCCGCGAGGGGTCAGAACCGCGCGGGGGAGAGCTGCGGCAGCAGGTCGTCGAGCCCGGCGATGCCGTGCGGCACCCCGAGCAGGTCGGCGGCGACGACCCGGCCGAGCGCCGCGGAGGTCTGGATGCCGTACCCGCCCTGGCCGGCGAGCCAGTAGAAGCCCGGCACGTCCGCATCGAAGCCGACCACGGGCAGCGCGTCGGCCGAGAGCGTGCGCAGGCCGGTCCAGGTCTGCACGGGCGCCCCGAGCGCGAGGTCGGTGGCCGCGTCGACGCGGTCGAGGATCGTCCGGACGACCTCCTCGCGCGGCTGCGCGTCCTCCGGCTCGCTGACCTCGTCCTCGAGCGCGGAGGCGAGGATCGTCGCGCCTCGGGGGCGGAAGTAGAACCGGTCGGCGACGTCGGCCGCCATCGGCCAGGCCGGGTCGACCGGGCGGCTCGCGGGCGCCACGGCGACCGTGCGGCGCTTCGGCGTGAGCCCCCGCTGTCGCACCCCCATCAGCGCCGCGACCGTGTCCACCCACGCGCCCGCCGCGTCGACGACGGTCGCCGCCTCGATCGTCGCGTCGCCGGCCTGCAGCCGCCAGACGTCGCCGATCCGCTCCGCTGCCGTCACACGGGCGCCCGGGACGACGCGCACCCCGGCCCCGACGGCGTCCTCGCGGTACCAGGACAGCAGCAGCGGCACGTCCACCTCCACGGCGGAGGAGTCGATCGCGGCGTCGAGGAGCAGGTCGCGGCGCAGGGCGGGCAGCAGCCGCACCGCCTCGTCCGCACCGATCGGCGCGAGCCCCGGCACGGTGGCGAGCAGCTCGTCGAGGTGCGACCGGTCCGCGTCGTACTGCAGCCACAGCAGCGGCCGGGAGACGTAGACCGGCAGTCCGGCGCGCTCGGCCCTCGCCGTGACCATCGGGATGGATGCGGTGGTGAGCGCCCGCACCGGGGCGGGGCCGTAGGTCGGCTGCATCTGCTGCGCCGACCGGCTCGAGGTGTGGTGGAACAGCTGCGGCTCGGCCTCGATCACGGCGACGGAGGAGCGGTCGCCGATCGCCGCCGCGAGGGAGAGGCCGGCGATCCCGCCGCCGACGATGGCGATGTCCGCCGTGATGCTGCTCATGCCGCCTGTCTACCGGTGCCGTGTGTCGAGCGTGTTCCGTCTCTCAGGCGTTCCGGCGCCGCCGGAACGCCTGAGACATGAGGTCCCGCGGGTCAGAGGGAGGGGTAGAGGCCGACGCGCTCCTGCACCCGCGCCAGCTTCCCCGTCGCGAGGGCGTGCGCGCGCTGCGCGCTGCGCTCGAGGATCCGGTCGACCTCGACCGGGTCGCTCTGCAGCTCGATGGTGCGCTCGCGGATCGGCGTGAACGCCTCCACGACCGCGTCGGCGACGTCCCGCTTGAAGTCGCCGTAGCCGCGGCCCTCGTACTCGGCCTCGAGCGTCGCGATCGGCACGCCGCGGAACGCGGAGAGGATCGCCAGCAGGTTCGAGACGCCCGGCTTCTCGGCGCGGTCGAACCGCACCTCCCGCCCGGTGTCGGTCACGGCCGACCGGATCTTCTTCGCGATCGCGGTCGGGGTGTCGAGCATCCAGACGATGCCGGCGTCGGACGCGGCGGACTTGCTCATCTTCGCGGTCGGCGTCTGCAGGTCGTAGATCCGGGCGGTCTCCTGCTGGATCTGCGGCTTCGGCACGACGAACGTGTCGCCGAACCGGCTGTTGAAGCGCTGCGCCAGGTCCCGCGCGAGCTCGACGTGCTGCTTCTGGTCGTCGCCGACCGGCACCAGCTCCGTGTCGTACAGCAGGATGTCCGCCGCCATCAGGATCGGGTAGGTGAACAGGCCGACGCTCGACGCGTCCGCGCCGGAGCGGGCCGACTTGTCCTTGAACTGCGTCATCCGGCCGGCCTCGCCGAACCCCGTGATGCCGTTCAGGATCCAGGCGAGCTGCGCGTGCGCGGGCACCTGCGACTGCACGAACATCGTCGACCGGTCGGGGTCGATGCCCGCGGCGAGGTACTGCGCCGCGAGCGTTCGCGTCGCCTCCCGCAGCGCCTTCGGGTCCTGCGGCACCGTGATCGCGTGCAGGTCGACGATGCAGAAGATCGCGTCGAAGTCGTCCTGCATCGCCTGCCACTGCTGGATCGCGCCGATGTAGTTGCCGATGTGCAGGGACTCGGCGGACGGCTGGATGCCGGAGAAGATGCGGGGCTTGTCGCTCATGAGGTCCTCGAGGGGGTGGAGGGGGGACCGATGCGGTAGTCGACGACCACGGGCGTGTGGTCGCTCCACCGCTCGTCCCGGGTCGCGGCCCGGTCGACCGCGTGGGCCACGACGCGCTCGCCGAGCGCGGGGGAGGCGAGGTGGTAGTCGATGCGCCAGCCGACGTCGTTCGCGAACGTCTGCCCGCGCCACGACCACCAGGTGTACGGCCCAGGCACCTCGCCGGCCGCGCGCCGGCCGACGTCGATCCAGCCCTGCCCGCCGCCCGCGTTGTAGTCGGCTTCGCCTTCGACGCCGACGAAGCGATCCCAGTAGGCGCGCTCCTCCGGCAGGAAGCCGGAGCTCTTCCGGTTGCCCTTCCAGTTCTTGATGTCGAGGCTGCGGTGCGCGACGTTCAGGTCGCCCACGACCACCGCGAGGGGGTTGTGGGCGACCAGCTGCGGCAGCCGCGCCTGCATCGCGTCCAGGAAGCGGAGCTTGTCGTCCTGCTTCGGCGTGCCGACCTCGCCGGAGTGCACGTAGGCGGACACGACGGTGAGGATCTCGTCGCCGACCGCGTAGTCGGCCTCGAGCCACCGACCGGCGGTGTCGAAGTCCTCGTCGCCGATCGCGACGCGGTGGATCTCCGTTCGGCCTCGCGACGCGATCGCGACGCCCGCGCGGCCCTTCGCGGTGGCGGCGTCGTGCAGCACGTGCCACTCGGGGCCGAGCAGCCCCTCCAGGTCCTCGGTGGAGGCGCGCACCTCCTGCAGCGCGAGGATGTCCACCTCCCGGCCGTCGAGCCATGCGCCCATGCCCTTGCGGAACGCGGCGCGGACGCCGTTCACGTTCACGGTCGCGACTCGGACGGACTGCTGGACCACGGGGAGCGAGCCTAGGCGGGGCCGCGGACGCCGCCTGGCGGAGGCCGCGGCCGGAACGACGGCGCCCTCCGGCCCGTGCGGGTCGGAGGGCGCCGTCATCGCGGGTACCGGCTACCGGGCCAGCCCCTTCGTCGAGACGAAGGTCGCTCCCTTGTGGCTGGCGTTCGTCTCGGTGAGCTTCTTCACTTGCACCGTCGTGCCGGTCGTCCGCAGGTAGAGCGCAGGGTTCGCGGTGAGCCGGAGGGACAGCCCGCGACCGAGCGCACCGGGGACGGCCGTGAAGGTGGCGCGCTTGGCGAAGGCGGAGGTCCTGCTCAGCTTCGCGAGCGTCACCGATCCCGAACCCTTCTTCGGCGCGACCAGGAAGTACCCCGGTCTGGCGACCGATTCGAGCGAGTACCCCTTCTTGGAGCCGAGTCCGGACCGGACGATCCAGGACGTCGCCTTCCGAGCGGAGCTCGAGCTGGCCGACGTGACCTTCTTCAGCACCACCTTGGAGCCCGAGCGGGAGACGCTGTACCCGGTCTTGGCCGCCGAGGAGAGGCTCAGCGAGCTGCCCGTCGTCAGCTTGACCGTCTTGCCGGCCGTGCCCGTCGTGGGAAGCGTGCCGGCGCCCGCACCGGTGCCTGCGCCCTTGCCCGGCGCGGTGCCGTTGGCCGCAGGAGCGCCGGCGTCGTTGGCGGCGTCGGCCGCGGGAGCGGCGGCGACGGTGACGAGCCCGGGCGCGCCGTTGCGGATCGTGATGATCTGCGCGGGGGAGGGGACGCCCTTCGAGTCCACGACCGTCAGCTCGTAGTCGCCGGGCGGCATCGTGTTGATGGAGCCGGGCAGCGTCGCGTTGACCGTCGCGCCGTTCTGGGTGACGGCGAGCGGGATGCGTCGCTGGTCGGTGTTCTGCGAGTGCGTCACGGCGGGCACGGAGATGAGCGATGCGGACGCGATGTCCCGACCGTCGCCGATCGTCAGGCCGACGGTCCCGCCGTAGGTGGCCGAACCGTTCATCGCGGTGATCGTGGGGCGCGAGGCCCACTTGACGCTGCCGTCCGCGGCCTTGGTGAAGAGGTAGGCCGGGTAGTAGAGCTCCGCGTTGAAGTTGTCGACGGGGCCCGGGTTGCCGCCGCCGCCCGTGAAGACGGCGCCGCTCGGCAGGAGCACGGAGGTCGAGTGGTACGTGCGCGTCGCCTGCGCGGTGGCCGCGTACTGCCAGCCGCCGACGGCGGAGGCCGCCGGGTCCCAGATCTCGGACTTCCGGACGGAGTTCGCGTCGCCGCCCTGCGTCCCGATGATCGTGCCGCCGTTCGCGAACACCTTGCCGTCCGGCAGCACCGTGAGGTTGAGCCAGTTCCTGGCCGCGTTCATCGGGCTGCCCGGCGTCGCCGTCGGCGTGGCGCCGTTCACGTCGAGCATCGCCGTCTGGTTCGTCGCGGTGGCCGGGTCGTCGTTGTTCACCTGGCCGCCGCCGGCGACCAGGATCTTGCCGGGCGCGTACATCACCTGCGAGCCTGAGACCTTGGGGTTATACGGCAGGGTGCCGACCTGCTGGGCGGAGCCGTTGCCGTTCGGGTCCAGCGTCCAGATCGCGTCGCCGGAGAAGCCGACCACCCCGCCGTTCGGGGCGTTGAACGCCCGCGGGTACCACCAGTGGTTGTCCACGGCGCCGAAGAGGTCGGTGCTCGCGGCGCCGGTCAGCTGCGTCCACGCGCCCATGCCGGTGCCGATCTCGGGGGTGAACGCGACCTTCGAGTTGTCGTTCGGGGTCAGGTAGGCGCCGGTGTTGCCGGCGTTCGCGCCACCGAGCAGCAGGATGCGGTTGTCCGGCAGCCGCAGGGCGGTCGGGTACCACCGCTTGTACGCGAGATCCGCGCCCATGGTCTGCGCGCCCGTGGTCGGGTCGTAGATCATCGTCATCATGTCCGCCGCGCGCGCGTCCCACACCTGGCCGCTGACCATGAGCAGGCGGCCGTCGGCGAGGGTCACCGCCGCGTTGCAGAAGCTGTCGTAGGAGCCCATGACGCCGGAGTCGATGTGGCTGCCGAGCCCGAGCCCGGACGAGGGGGTCCACTTGTCCCACACGACGCCGGCCTGCGCGACCGTGTTCTGCGGTGTGCCGTAGGTGACCAGGTCGCCGTTCCGGGTCAGGGTCGCATGGAGCGCGACGATCGGCCACGCCGCCAGGCTGCCGAACATCCCGTCGTCGGCCGCGGCGGCCGACGGGGTCAGCGCACCCATCTCGGCGTCGGAGGGCTGGTTCAGGGCGACGGGGTTCGCGCCGATCTCGTAGGTGCCGGCCGTCGCCGCGGACGCGGGAGCCGACAGGCCGGCGCAGACGCAGGCGGTCGCGATCAGCGACACGATGGTGACGGGTGCCGCGAATCGCACGATTCGGGCGCGCGAGGGCAGGGTGAAGGGACGTGTGGGGAGCACGGAAATCTCCTGGGTGGGGAGAGGCTCGGTGGGTGCCGAGCCGGAAGCCCGGCGGGGTGGCCGGGCGTGCCCGATCGGGTTGCCGGGCTCTGGAACCGTAGGTTGTGCCCCGAAGGAGGGGCAACCCCCCGAACGGGGGTGCCTGCCCGGCGGAGCGGCTGCCGCGCGGCAATCCGGGGGCTCAGCGAGCGCCGAGCGAGCGGCTCACCGCGGAGGGGTTACCTCCCGGTCGTCCGCTCGACCTGCCGGGCGTCGGGATCGGGGTCGCCCGTCTCCTCCTGCGCCCGGGCGAACTCGGTCTCGGTCGGCACGTCGGCGCGGCGGCGCTCCTCCGCCCGCGTCTCCCGCTGCAGCTCGCGCTCGAGCCGCCACCGGCGCAGCCCGCTGGACGCCGCGACCCGCTGCTGCAGCGCCTCCTGGTTCGCCTGCGCGACCAGCCGTCTCGCGTCCTCGAGCTGCTCGGCGTGCTGCCGCTCCCGCTGCTCGGGCGAGAGCGTGCGGGGGTCGATCCCCGCGTCCTCCATGCCCACGTCGACCCACGACGCGGCGACGAGGATCACCTGGCAGACGAAGTTGAAGTACAGGAGGACGCCGACCAGGGTCGCGAACGCGCCGATCACGGGGTTGCTGGAGGCGCCGCCGAGCAGCGACGTGCCCAGCGTCTGCAGCACCGTGAGGGCGACGCCGCCGATCAGCGAGCCGACCAGCAGCCGGCGGAACGGGATCGCGACCCCGGAGAGGATGCGGAACGCGCCCATCAGCAGGGCGGTGTCGATGCCGACGAGCAGCACGGAGGTCACGGCGGACGTCGCCAGCTGCTGCAGCACCGAGGCGCCCCCGAACCCGAGCAGGGAGAGCACGGCGTCGAGCGCGGTGTTGCTGACGAGGCTGAGGACGGCGGACAGCAGCACCACCGCGCCGAACGCGATCGTCAGGCCGAGGTCCTTCAGCTTCAGCACCACCGGGTTCGTGGTCGGGTTCGGCAGGTCGAACATGATCCGGATCGCCGTGCGCAAGGTGCCGAGGAAGCCGACGGCGGTGAGCAGCACGCCGACGAGCGAGATCGCCCCGCTCCAGCTGAGCGCGGACGTGTTCAGCAGCGTCGCCGCCTTGATGGCGCCCGAGTCCCCGTTCCCCGGGTAGGAGATCAGGCCGGGGATGAACCGGTTCAGGGTCGAGAACAGCGTGTCCTGCAGGGCGGGGTCGCCCTCGATCACGAAGCCCGCGACGGAGAAGACGAACCACAGCCCGGCGAAGAGCGCGAAGATCGCCTGGTACGTCATGCCGGAGGCGATGAGCGGGCCGTTGTCGGCGCTGTAGTGCAGCAGCACCCGCACCGGGCGCAGCGCGAACACGGTCTGCACCAGGCCGGCGATGCCGGTCCTCGGCGCCTCCGCGTCGGGCTTCGCCCCGGAGGCCTCCGCGGACACCTCGTCGTCGCGCACGCCCTGATCGCGGCCCAGCAGCGCCATGCCGGGAACCTACCGAGTGCGCGCTGAGCGCGAGATGGGGAATCGCCGAGGGATGGGCGCAGGGGCGGCCCCTGGTTGTCCCTCACAACCCCGGCAATACACTGCGGTGTCGGCCGCAGCAGCGCTGCGCGGCCATCGGGACGTGAACGCGAGGAGGCGTCGATGCAGCTGTCGGGGATCGGAGTGGGCAGGGCGATCGCCACGGGGCCGGTGCGCAGGATGCCGGATCCGCTGCCGGAGCCGTCCGAGGCGGAGCGCCCTGCCGACCCGGACGCGGAGGTCGCCCGCACGCGCTCCGCGCTGCAGCAGGTCGCGGCCGAGCTGACCGATCGCGGCGCGCGCGCCGGCGGCGACGCGAAGAACGTACTCGACGCGCAGGCGCTGATGGCCGAGGACCCGACCCTCGTCGACGACGTCGTCGCGCGGATCGGCCAGGGGCGCACCGGCCAGCGGGCGGTGCACGAGGCGTTCCTCGAGTTCCAGGTGATGCTCGTGGGCCTCGGCGGCTACATGGCGGAGCGCGCCACCGACCTGGGCGACGTGGCCCAGCGCATCATCGCGCGGCTGACCGGGGTCCCGGCGCCCGGCGTGCCGGAGTCGGACACCCCCTTCGTGCTGATCGCCCGCGACCTCGCGCCCGCAGACACCGCGCTGCTCGACCTGGACAAGGTGCTCGGGCTCGTCACGCGCGACGGCGGGCCCACCTCCCACACCGCGATCCTCGCCCGGTCCCGCTCCATCCCCGCGATCGTCGGCGTGAAGGACGCGCTCGACCTGCAGGACGGCCAGATCGTCGTCCTCGACGCCGGCACCGGCGTGATCGAGGTCGACCCGGACGCGGAGGCGATCGCCGCCGCGCAGCGGACGATCGCCGAGCGGAAGGCGGCCGCGAACGCCCCGATCACGGCCGGCGCGCTGGGCGACGGCACGAAGGTGCAGCTGCTCGCCAACATCGGCAGCGCGAAGGACGCCGTCAAGGCCGCCGAGCTCGGCGCCGAGGGCGTCGGCCTCTTCCGCACCGAGTTCCTGTTCCTCGACGCGAAGTCGGCGCCGACCGTGCAGCAGCAGAAGGAGCAGTACGTCGCGGCGCTGAAGGTGTTCCCGGGCAAGAAGGTCGTGGTCCGGGCGCTCGACGCGGGCGCCGACAAGCCCCTCGCCTTCCTGAACGACAGCGAGGAGGAGAACCCGGCGCTGGGCCTGCGCGGGTTGCGGGTGCTGCGTGAGCACGAGGACATCCTCCGCGAGCAGCTGACCGCACTCGCGGAGGCGGCGGCCGAGACCGAGGCCGACCTCTGGGTGATGGCGCCGATGGTGTCGGAGCCGGAGGAGAGCGAGTACTTCACGGCCCTCGCCCGCGAGCTCGGCATCGCCACGCCCGGGGTGATGGTGGAGGTGCCGTCCGCGGCGCTGCTGGCCGCGCAGATCCTGGAGACCGCCGACTTCGTCTCGATCGGCACGAACGACCTGACCCAGTACACGCTGGCGGCCGACCGCCTGCTCGGCTCCGTCGCCGCCTTCCAGGACCCGTGGCATCCCGCGGTGCTGCAGCTGGTGGCGGCGGTCGGCCGGGCCGGTGCGGCGGCGGGCAAGAGCGTCGGGATCTGCGGCGAGGCCGCGGCGGACCCTGCGCTCGCCGTCGTGCTCGTGGGCCTGGGGGCGAAGAGCCTCTCGATGACGCCCGCCGCACTCGCCGACGTGCGCGCCGAGCTGCTGACCGTCACGCTCGAGGAGGCGAAGGCGCGCGCCGCCGCCGCGCTCGCCGCCGGCAGCGCCTCCGCCGCCCGCGCTGCGGCCGCCTCCGCCTGACCCGGCACCCTTTCGTTCTGCAGGTCGGCTGGACCTACAGAACGACAAGACGGAGCGGCACCTTCCGTCTTGTAGGTCCTCCGGACCTACAAGACGGAAGGAAGGGCTACTCGTCGGCGACGGGGACGAGCATGCCGACGCGGTTCGAGTCGTGCGCCCCGATGAAGAACGCGGGCTGGTTGTTCCAGGTGCCCGTCGCGGACCCCTCGCCCTCGCCGGACATCATCAGGTCGGCGGAGAGGCCCGTCGAGGTGAGCGTCGTCCCGGCCAGGTCGTACTTCTCCAGGTGGTTCCTGCCCTTGAGGCTCGTGTACACCCACAGCTGGCCGTCGACGATCTCGATGCCCTGCGGCACGCCGGTGATCGCGATCGGCATGGGCGTGCCGATCAGGTGGCCGGAGCCGTCCGACGCCGGCCACAGGGACACGGCCGTGACGGTGTAGCTCGGCGCGGTCCCGGAGAACACCAGCAGCTGGCTGTGCGCGTCGTCGACCGCGATCATCCCGTTGTTCCCGAGGGAGGAGAGGTCGATGGACTCGACGATCGCGCTGCCCGGATCGGCGAGCGTCGCCGCGTCCCAGTCCGGCTTGATCGCCCAGACCTGGGTGGGGTTCGCCGCTCCGCCGTTCGCGGCGTAGAGCAGCCCGGAGACCGTCGAGAAGGCGAGCTCGGCCGCGTGCCCGATGGCGATGGGCCCGAGCGTCGCGATCGGCTGGCCGTTCGACCCGAAGGTCTCGATCCGCGAGGTGCCGTCGCCGTTGTCGTAGCCGACGTAGAACGTGCCGTCGTGCACGGCGAGCCCCTGCTGGTTGCCGGCGGCGGCCGAGAACAGGTCCTGCACGGTGTACGGCAGGTGGTCCTTCGTCACGAGGATCGTCCTGGACCGCGCGGTCGGCAGCCCCTCCGGCCCGCGCAGGGTGAGCGTGGCGGTGTAGGAGCCCGGCACGATCGCACCGAGGGTGCGGCCGTCCCAGGAGACGGCGCGGGGCGAGCCGTCCGGCACGGCCCACTGCGCGACCACCTGCTTGCCCAGGCTGATCGTGAGCGTGCCGGAGACCTTCGCCGGTGAGCCCGCGGAGGCGGCGCCGCCGACGGTCAGCGTCTCCGTGTCGAGGAAGCCGTCCTTGACGGGCTGCAGGGTGTCGGAGGACCGGGTCAGTGTGATGCTGCCGACGCCGGTCGGGGCGAGCACGAGCGTCGACCTCCGTGTCACGGCCTTGCCGGCGGGCCCCGTCACCTTCGCGGTGACCGCCGCCGTGCCGAGGGGCAGGCCGACGACCGAGAGCCTGGCGAGACCGGTCGCGCCGACGGGCTTGGCGACGTGCCGCTTCGCGGCGTCGATGCGGACGGAGCCCTGCACCGGCACGGCCGTGCCGGTCTCGTCCGTCGCCACGACGGTGACGTCGGCGCGATCGAGCACGCCGTCCTGCCAGGGGTACAGCGTGCGTGCCACGGGGCGGATCGCGACGTGGACGGGCTTCCCCGAGCCGACCGTCAGCGGCGTCGGTGCCTTCGCGGCGACAGCCCGGTCGTCGCTCCGGCGCGCCCGAAGCGACCAGGTCCCGGCGGACAGCTGGGGGATCGTGACGCGCACGGTCCGCTGCCACGAGGCACCCGCCTTGGCGAGCCGCACGGCGTCGGCGAGGTGCACGGACTTCTTCCCGCGTGTCGCGATCAGATCGACGGCACCGCCCTCGCCGGAGCGGATCCGGACCTTCGTCGCGTCGCGCAGGCCGTCCCCGGCCGGCAGCGTCAGCGCCGCGGACCCGGTGACGTCGACGGCCAGAGCGGCGCCGACGGGCCGGGGCGCGGCGGTCGCGGTGGCCGTAGCGGTCGGGGAGGGGGAGGGGGTCGGGGTCGCGGGAGCGGCCTGCGCCCCGCCGCCGCCGGCGACGAGCGATCCCGCGACGACCGCGGCGGTCAGCGTCGCGACGATCAGCGACGCACGGATCCTGCGCGCTCCTGCACCTCGGCTCGTTCGACTCACAGCCGGGCCAAGGTAGGCGAGCCCCCCTCCATCGGGGGGCCCGCCACGCGGGGATCAGCCCGCGAAGTCCTGCACCCAGTACTGGCCGTACGGCGACCCCTGCACGGTCGCGTGGCCGAGTCCGATGCGGGTCACGTCCTTCGCCATGATGTTCGCGCAGTGCCCGGGGCTCTTCAGCCAGCCCGCCATCACGGACGCGGCGCTCGTCTGCCCCGCGGCGATGTTCTCGCGCTCGGTCGTGTTCGTGATGCCGACCGCCTTGAGGCGGGAGACCATCGTCGACCCGTCCGGCGAGGTGTGGTCGAAGAAGCGCTCCTGGCCCATCTTCAGCGCGTAGGCGCCGGCCGCGGTGTCGAGCGCCGTGCTGCGCTGCAGCGCGGGCGCCGCCGGATAGGTGGTGGCGCCGCAGCTGCGCGCCGTCGCCCGCGCCTGGTTGACCAGGGTGAGGAGCTGGGCGCGCAGCGCCTCCGCGCCGGCGGGAACGGGCGCCGCCGTGGCCACCGGCGCCGGCGTCGTCGGGGTCGCCGTGGGGGTCGCGGTGGGCGCGGCCGTGGCGGCCGCCGCGGTGGTGAGGGCCTTCTTCGCGGTCACCGCGGCGCCGTCCTCGGCGGAGCGCAGGGCGTGGACGCGCAGCACGGCGCGGCCGGCGGCCTTCGGGGTCCGCCACGCGACGGTCGCCGCCCCGTTGCGCGAGGTGCGGTCGGTGTCGAGGACCCGCCAGGCGCCGCGCACGAGGCGCTCGAGCCGCACGGTGCGGCGGTCGCCGCTGACGAGCACGAACGCGCGGAACGTCTTCCCCGCCGTCACGCTGGTGGGCGCGGCCGCCCAGCCGCGCACGACGGTCGCCGATCGCGTGGAGGCGGTCGGTGCCGCCGTGGCGGCCGTCGTGGCGCGCGCGATGGTCGTGGCGCGCGCGGTGGGCGTCGCGATCGGCGCGCGCGCGGCGGGCGACGTCTGCTGCGCGTCGAGGGCGAACGCGGTGGCGGCGGAGGCGCCTCCGAACACGACGGCGCCGACGACGGCCAGCGTGACGACGCGGAACAGGGAGCGGGAGCGGCTGCGAGATCGGGAGGAGCGCATGGCACGAGGGTGCTGTCCGCCCCGCACGGCCACGGGCGGGTCGGGGCGCGTGTCGCGGACGCGTCGCGATCCTTCCGCTCCGCGGGATCCGTCCCGTCCGACGGCGATCCGACCGTTCGACGGAGGGAACGGCGCTCGATCGCCGTCTTTCGGGCCGATCGCCGTCCTTCAGGCGAGCGCGAGCGCCGAGCAGATCGCCCGGAACGTCGCGGGCCACTCGAACAGCACCTGGGCGTAGGTGAGTCGGAGCGTCCGGTAGCCGTCGATGGTGGCGGTGAGGTCCCGCTGCCGGTCGTGCTCGAAGGCCGCTCCGAGGTGGTACCGCTTCCCGTCCGTCTCGATGATCAGGCGACCGCCGACGAGCAGGTCGACCTCGCCGATACCGGCGAGGATCGGGTGCACCAGCAGCGGGATGCCGGACTGCTCGAGCAGGTACCGCACGATCGACTCGAGCCCCGAGTCCGCACGGCCGTCCGCCGCGAGCACGATGTGACGGAGGCGGGCGGGGAGGGACGCTGCGAGCAGCGGCAGCTCCGATGCGCGCAGACGCCGCTGATGCAGCGCCGAGTCGATGATCGCGACAGCGAGCTCCGGGCGCAGGCACCGGACGGCGTGCTCGAGCACGAGCAGAAGCGGCGCGATACGGTCGGGAAGCGTCCGCGGCGAGGGCATCCGCTTGGTCCAGTGGACGCAGACTCCGTCGCCCTGGACGAGTGGAAGCGAGGCATCGTCCGGATCCCGAAGCCGGCTGGCGCCCGCGGGTACCGCGAGATGCGTGATCCCGTCGTCCGGCGCCCAGAGCCCGAGCGCGGCCGCGCCGGTCGTCGCTGTGGCGGCGCCGCCGGCGCGTGCTGCGCGGACGAGCTCGTCCGGCGCGCCCGGTTCCGCCCACAGCCCCTGCCGGATCGGGATGAGTCGGCCGGTATCGACCATGCCGGTGATCGTGGTGCGGGCGAACCCCCGCTGGTGCAGCTCGGCGGTGGTCCAGAACAGTCGTCGCATGCCCCGGGATGCTGGTTCGCCGGATCCGCCTCGCACGGCCGGAACGACCGGGGCCGCCGGATGCGTCCGACATCGACCCTGGGGAGGAGCGGCTCGCCGGCTCAGCGGGCGCCCATGTCCCACGAACGGCGGCGATCCGACCGGATGACGGATCAGGGTCCCGGATTCCTCCGTCGTCCGATCGGATCGCCGTCGTCCGGACGGACGGCTCAGGCGATCTTGACCTTCTCGGGGCGGCGGATCGTCGCCGCCTTCACCTCGCTGATGGCCTTCGTGATCTGGATGCCGCGCGGGCACGCCTCGCTGCAGTTGAAGGTCGTGCGGCAGCGCCACACGCCCTCCTTGTCGTTCAGGATGTCGAGGCGCACCTCGGCCTCCTCGTCGCGGCTGTCGAAGATGAAGCGGTGCGCGTTCACGATCGCCGCCGGGCCGAAGTACTGCCCGTCCGTCCAGAACACCGGGCACGACGAGGTGCATGCCGCGCAGAGGATGCACTTCGTGGTGTCGTCGAAGCGCTCGCGGTCCGCGGCGGACTGCAGGCGCTCGCGGCCCTCCGGCGGCGCGGTGTGCGACTGGAGGAAGGGCTGCACGGCGCGGAAGGAGGCGAAGAACGGCTCCATGTCGACGACGAGGTCCTTCTCGAGCGGCAGGCCCTTGATCGCCTCGACGTAGATCGGCTTCGAGGTGTCGAGGTCCTTGACCAGCGTCTTGCAGGCGAGCCGGTTGCGGCCGTTGATCCGCATCGCGTCCGAGCCGCACACGCCGTGCGCGCACGACCGGCGGAACGTCAGCGAGCCGTCCTGCTGCCACTTGATCGTGTGCAGCGCGTCGAGGATGCGGTCCGTCGGCAGCGTGTCCACGTCGTAGTCGACCCAGCGCGGCTCCTGGTCCACCTCCGGGTCGAAGCGCCGGATGATCAGCGTGATCGTCGTGAAGCCCTCGGCCGGTCGGCGCTTGAGGGCGGGGTTCATCACGGCGTCGGTCACGCCAGCCGGATTGAGCGCAGTGATCGTCATCAGTACTTCCGCTCCATCGGCTGGTAGCGCGTCACGACGACGGGCTTCCAGTCCAGCTTGATGTGGTCGGCGGCGTCGGACGAATGCGGGTCGCCCGTCAGGTACGCCATCGTGTGCTGCATGTAGTTGGCGTCGTCCCGCTTCGGGTAGTCGTCGCGCATGTGCCCGCCGCGGCTCTCCTTGCGGTTGCGCGCCGAGAACACGACCACCTCCGCCAGGTCGAGCAGGAACCCCAGCTCGATGCCCTCGAGCAGGTCCGTGTTGAACCGCTTGCCCTTGTCCTGGATGCCGATGTTCCGGTACCGCTCACGCAGCCCGTGGATCGTCCTGGTCACGCTCGCGAGCGACTCGTCGGTGCGGAACACCTGCGCGGATGCGTCCATCTCATCCTGCAGCTCCTTGCGCAGGTCCGCGATCCGCTCGGTGCCGGTGGAGGTGCGCAGCTGCTCGACCAGCTCGCGCACGGCCTTCGCCGGGTCCTTCGGCAGCGGGACGAACCGCGCGGTGCGCGCGTAGTCGACCGCGTTGTTGCCGGCCCGCTTGCCGAACACGTTGATGTCGAGCAGCGAGTTGGTGCCCAGCCGGTTCGACCCGTGCACCGAGACGCACGCGCACTCGCCCGCCGCGTAGAGCCCGGGGACGACCGTGTCGTTGTCCGCGAGCACCTCGGCCTTCACGTTCGTCGGGATGCCGCCCATCGCGTAGTGCGCGGTCGGCATCACCGGCACCGGCTCGACGACGGGGTCGACGCCCAGGTAGGTGCGGGCGAACTCGGTGATGTCGGGCAGCTTCGTCTCCAGCACCTCGGCGCCCAGGTGCGTGCAGTCCAGCAGCACGTAGTCCTTCAGCGGGCCGGCGCCGCGACCCTCCGCGACCTCCTGCACCATGCAGCGGGAGACGATGTCGCGCGGAGCGAGGTCCTTGATGGTCGGCGCGTAGCGCTCCATGAACCGCTCGCCGGAGGCGTTGCGCAGAATCGCGCCCTCGCCGCGGGCGCCCTCGGTCAGCAGGATGCCGAGCTTCGCGAGGCCGGTCGGGTGGAACTGGAAGAACTCCATGTCCTCGAGCGGCAGGCCCTTGCGCCAGATGATCCCGACGCCGTCGCCGGTCAGCGTGTGCGCGTTCGAGGTCGTCTTGTAGATCTTCCCGAAGCCGCCGGTCGCGAACACGATCGACTTGCCCTGGAAGACGTGGATCGTGCCGGTCGCCAGCTCGTAGGCGACGATCCCGGAGGGGCGGGAGACGACCCGGCCGTCCTCCTCCACGTCGGTCATCGCGATGTCGAGCGCGTAGTACTCGTTGTAGAAGTCGATGCCGTGCTTGACGCAGTTCTGGTACAGCGTCTGCAGGATCATGTGGCCGGTGCGGTCGGCCGCGTAGCAGGCGCGGCGCACCGGGCTCTTGCCGTGGTCCGCGGTGTGGCCGCCGAAGCGCCGCTGGTCGATCTTGCCCTCGGGCGTGCGGTTGAACGGCAGGCCCATGTTCTCGAGGTCGATGACCGCGTCGATGGCCTCCTTCGCCAGGATCTCGGCCGCGTCCTGGTCCACCAGGTAGTCGCCGCCCTTCACCGTGTCGAAGGTGTGCCACTCCCAGCTGTCCTCCTCCAC
>NZ_CAXTOQ010000034.1:0-26149 GCF_964245895.1 uncultured Amnibacterium sp. | reverse complement strand
GAAGAAGAACGCGGCCCTGAAGGCCGACGCGTGACCGGCACGGACCTGCAGGGCGGCACCGCGTTCGCCCCGACGCCGCTGGACCGCGACGCCCGGGTGTACGTGGCGGGCCACCGCGGCCTCGTCGGCTCGGCGATCGCGCGGAAGCTGGAGGCGGAGGGGTTCACCGACGTCGTCGGGCGCACCTCGAGCGTGCTGGACCTGAAGGACCGCGACGCGGTCTTCGCGTTCTTCGCCGAGACGAAGCCCCGCTACGTGGTGCTCGCGGCGGCGAAGGTCGGCGGGATCCTCGCGAACTCCACGTTCCCGGTCGAGTTCCTCTCCGACAACCTCCGGATCCAGACGAACGTGATGGACGCCGCGCTGGGCCAGCGGGTCGAGCGCCTGCTGTTCCTCGGCTCGTCGTGCATCTACCCGAAGCTCGCGCCGCAGCCGATCAAGGAGGACACCCTCCTCACCGGGCACCTCGAGGAGACGAACGACGCGTACGCGATCGCGAAGATCGCGGGGATCCTCGGCGTGCAGTCGGTGCGCAGGGAGTACGGGCTGCCGTGGATCTCGGCGATGCCGACGAACCTGTACGGGCCGAACGACAACTTCTCCCCGAAGGGCTCCCACGTGCTGCCGGCGCTGATCCGCCGCTACGACGAGGCGCGGGCGGCGGGGTCCGGCTCGGTGACGAACTGGGGCACCGGGAACCCGCGGCGGGAGTTCCTGCACGTCGACGACATGGCCGACGCGTGCCTCCACCTGCTGGAGCACTACGACGGGCCCGCGCAGGTCAACGTCGGCACCGGCACCGACGTGACGATCCGGGAGATCGCGGAGACCGTCGCGGAGGTCGTCGGCTACACCGGGGACACGGAGTGGGACACGACCAAGCCCGACGGCACCCCGCAGAAGCTGCTCGACGTCACCAGGCTCGCCGACGCGGGCTGGACCGCGCGGATCGGCCTGCGCGAGGGCCTCGAGTCCACCGTCGACTGGTACCGGACGCACGCGGGCGCGCTCCGCGGCTGAGCTCGGCTAATTGCGCACCGCAGGGACAGTTGCGCGTGCCCGGCGCGGCGCACGTGTCCCTGCGGAGCACATCTCGCGCCGAGTCGGCGCGGGGCGCTCAGCGCCGCGCCGCCTCCGGCAGCCCGCTGTCAGCGGGCGTGCGGGCCGCGATGCGCTGGACCAGGGCCGGCAGCAGCCGGGCGTAGTCGGCCGGGTCGAGGGGCCTGGTCAGCTCGCGGAGGCGGACGGCGCGCGGCACGGCGGCACCGAGGTCCTCGATCAGCTCGTCCAGGTCGAGGATGGAGGCGTTCCGCGGGATCTGCACGGCGCCGTGGCGGGCGGCGCGCTCGCGCGTCAGCCAGAACGTGAAGACGTCGCGGGCGCGCCACGGCGCCGCCGGTCGCTCGACCAGCCCGGCGATGAGGGCCGCGAGCCACTGCGCCTGCAGCTCCGCGCCGATCGGGCTGCGGAACGAGTGCATCCAGCCCACGTACGCCAGCCGGTCGACGTGCTGCGGCAGCACCGCGCGATGCAGCTCGAGCGCGCCGTCCGGGTCGAGCAGCCGCTCCTGCACCTGCGCCGACAGCGGACCGGGCGACTGGTCGTACCCGGTCGCCGACACCACCACGTCGGCCGGCACCACGGCGCCGTCGGTGAGGCGCACCGCCGGGCGGCCGTCCGCCACGGCGAGCGCCGCGATGCCGACGTGGCCGTGCAGCGTGATCGCGCCGGCGTCGACGGCGTCGAAGAAGCCGTCGGTCACCATGCTGTCGATGTCGGTCGTCCCGGTGCGCGGCTGCAGGCCGAGCCGGACGAGGGGGACGTGCTGCTCGAAGGCGCGGCCGAGGCGGCGCACCGCCGCCCCGCGCACCGGGCGCGTGGCGACGCGCAGCAGCCGCCCGGCGGTCGATCGGTAGGACCCCCACAGCAGGTGCTCGCCCAGCCGGGTCAGCAGGATGTGGCCGAACGTGATGCGGCCCATCCGCTTCGGCACCTTCCACCGCACGGTGCGGGCGGCGACGTGGGTGCTGCGCGCGATGCGGGAGGCGGCCGTCGCGAGGTCCAGCGCCGACTTCCCCCAGCCGACGACGAGCACCGCCCGGGCGCGCAGCGAGTCGCCGGGACCCACCTCCGACGGCACCAGCACGCGCCCGCCCGCCGCCTCGAACTCGCTGCGCCCGGCCCAGTCGGGCACGTGGGAGTCGGAGAAGATGCCGTTCGCCATGACCAGCCAGTCGACCGCCTCGACGTCGACGACGCCCTCGTGCTCGGTCGTGACGCTCCAGGTGCCGTCGCCGGCCTGGTCCGCGTCGACGACGCGGGTGCCGAGCCGGATGCGCTCGGTCAGCGCGAAGCGGTCCGCGTACGCGGTGAGCCAGCGGCGCGTGGTCGCGCCGTCCGGGAACTCGGCCGCGTCGGCGGGCATCGGGAAGTCGGAGAAGCCGTAGGTGACCTTGTCGTTCTGCAGGCCGATGCCGGGGTAGCGGCGGGAGGCGCTCCACACCCCGCCGATGTCGTCGACGGCCTCCCAGACGGTCACCGCGTGGCCGCACGCGGACAGCACCCGCGCGGCGGCCAGGCCGCTGACGCCGGCTCCCACGATCCCGATCCGCACGATCGTTCATCCTGATCGCAGCGGGGAATCGGCGCAAGGCGCCTCGCCGCCCGCGAACGGGTGCCGCGCCCCCGCCGTCCTGTTCTGGGGGTTCGCCGCGCGGCGGCCCGTCGTTATCGTGAGGCGGTTCCACCCGTCCCGCTGCTCGCCCGACCCGAACCGAGTACTCGATGTCCTCTCCCCGTCTCGTGCCGACGAGCGATCCGGCGCTCTGGGACCGGGTGGTGCGCTCGCTGCCGCAGCACACGCAGTTCCACACCTGGGACTGGCTGCAGCTGGTGCAGCGGCTGCTGCACGTCCGGGTCGACCACCTGCTCGTCGTCGACGACGGTGCGCCCGTCGGGGTGCTCCCCGTCGTGCGCGGCGCCCGGCCAGGGCTCGTCGCGCCCGGCATGCCCTTCCCGTACCTCGGCCCGCTGGTGCCCGACGCCCTGCTCGGCGGGACCGTGCGGGCGTTCCGCGCCTGGCAGCTGCGGCACGGGGTCGCGTTCGCGGTGTTCGACCTGCCGCCCGGGGTGGAGGGGGAGGCGGCGCTGACCGCCGCCGGCGCGTCCGCCCGCGTCACCTCCACGGTCGTCGTCGACCTGCCGGCGGAGGAGGGCGCGCTCGTCGAGCGGTACTCCTCGATGCGGCGGCGCAGCCTGCGCCGCGCGGAGAAGGCCGGCGCCCGCGTCGTCCCCGCCGCGCCGGGCGACGTCGCGGCCGTGCTCGACGGCGTGCTCGAGCAGGCGTACGAGGCGCACGGCGTCCCGTCGCCGTACCCGACAGGCACGGCGGCGATCGTCGAGGACTGGATGGCCGGGCGCGACGACGTCTTCGCGCTGACCGCCTACGTCGGCGACGAGCCGGCCGGCGTGCACCTGGTGCTGACCGGCGGCCCGCGCACCCTGTCGTGGGTGGTCGCCTGCGACCGCCGCTTCCGGGAGGTGGGCCCGAACGCGGTGCTGTACCACGAGGCGCTGGTCGAGAGCGTCCGGCGCGGCTTCGCGCAGATGGACCTCGTGGGCCGCGTCGACGACGGCGTCGCCCGCTTCAAGACCTCCTTCGGCGGGCACGAGGTCGCGTACGTCGCGGCCGACTCCTTCCTCGGTCCCGCCCTGCTGCGCACCTCCGCCAAGCGGGCCAAGGCGCTGCTCCGCCCGTCCCGCACGGCATCGGCGGAGGCGGCCGAGGCCGCCGGCGCGCCGGACCAGCCGGTCCCGAGCCGCGCGGACGAGCCGGCCGCGCCGTGACCCGCAGACGATTTGTCGGCCCGCTCCCCGTCTCCTACGCTCCCGCCCATGCGTGAGTGGCTGACCAGGGAGCGTGCGGGCGCCCCGTACTGGCTGCTGCTGCTCGTCTCGATCGCGGTCGTCACGGGACTCGCGCTCACCGTGCCGTCGCTGCTCCGGTCCGCGCCGAAGGGCTCGACCGCCCTGCCGGCCTACACGCCGACGCCGGCACCGAGCGACGTGCCGTTCACGAAGCCGGAGGACCCCAGGATGCTGGTCCTCGGCGACTCGTACACCCAGGGGTTCGCGGCGGATCCCGCCACCTCCGGCTACGCCTACCTGATCGGCAAGCAGCTCGGCTGGCGCACCGAGATCAAGGGCGTCGGCAGCACCGGGTACACCTACGGCGGCGTGGGCGGGCAGAAGCTCGACTACGGCACCCGCATCCAGCAGTACATCGACTCCAGCACGTTCGACCCGAACGTGATCGTGCTGGAGGGCAGCCAGAACGACTACCGCGCGGTCCCCACCGTCACCGCCGCCGTGGTCAAGGACGTGCGGCTGCTGCGCACCGCGTACCCGCTCGCCCGCATCGTGCTGTTCGGCCCCGCCGCCCCGCAGCCGCTGCAGAACAACCTGTCGCCGATCGACGCGGCGCTGCAGGCCGCGGCGAACCAGCTGGACGTGCCGTACATCAGCCCGTACCAGGACAAGTGGTTCACCGTCGCGAACACGAAGCAGTACGGCTACAGCGACGGCGCCCACCTGAACACCGCAGGGCACGCCTACCTGGCGAAGCGCTTCCTCGAGGACTTCGAGCCGCTGTTCGGCTCGTAGCCGGCGGCTCGCGGGGGAGCCGTCAGCGGGTCCCGGCGAGGTGGTCGGCCAGACGGGCCGCGAGCATCACGATCGACAGCGTCGGGTTCACGTGCCCGCTCGTCGGGAACACGGCGGCGCCCGCGACGTAGAGGTTGGCGCTCCCGTGCACCCGGCAGTCGGGGTCGACCACGCTCGTCGCGCGATCGGTGCCCATGCGGGCCGTGCCGATGTGGTGCGCGTTGCTGTTGAAGCCGAGTCGCATGTTCCTGGCGAGGGAGCGCAGCGCCTCCGCCGGCCCGGTGACCGCGCGGTAGCCGCGGGCGCCGAGGAACGCCTCCAGCGCCCGGTGGAACGCGTCGATCGTCTCGAAGTCCTGCCGGTGGAAGTCGATGTCGGTGGCGAGCAGCGGCACCCCGTACCGGTCGGTCCCGGTCGTCAGCAGCACGCGGCTGTCCGGGTGCGGCAGGTGCTCGCCCTGCACGGTGACGTGGTGCACGGAGGCGGTGCGCGGCGGGAGGAGCATCGGCAGGCGGTTCCGGCCGCGCCGCCTGGCGGTCTGCGCGGCGACCCGCACCCAGAACGCCGGCGTCGTGCGCACGAGCACCCGGGCGTACACGCCCAGCTCGCCGCGGCGGCCCAGCAGCCGGGCGGGGGAGGTGACGTTCCCGCGCACGATCTTCACGGCGCCGACCAGGGCGGACAGCGGATCGACGTGCAGCGAGACCCCGCGCACGGGGGGCCTGGCGACGAAGCCGATGACGTTGCCGACCCGGCGGTCGCGCTGCGCCTGCGGGCTCAGCTGCCAGCGCCGGCGCGCGTAGGCGGAGCCGATGCGGAAGAAGTCGGCGTCGGGCGGCAGGGCGGGACCGGTGACGGCGAAGTCGGTCGCGAAGGTGTGGCTCTGGTAGTAGCGGCCGAGCGCGGGCAGCGACGGCGCGAGCGGCGAGTCGAGCAGCAGACGGGTGTTCTCGAGCGTGCCCGTGGCGAGCACGAACCGGGCGCCCTCGATCGTGAGCGGCTGCCCGTCGCGCACCGCCTCCAGCCCGACGACCGTGCCGTCCTCGGCGGTGCGGACGCGGGTCACGTGGGTGCCGGTCGCGACCTGCAGGTTCGGGTGCTGCTGCTGCGCGGCGCGCAGCACGTCGGAGAACACGACCGGCGGGCTCCACACCTCGATCGCGGCGCCGTCGATCGCGCCGTCGTCGCCGAAGAGCGGGGCCGCGGAGGGGCGGCGGAAGTCCGTCTCCGGGATCTGCAGCAGGTCGCACGCCTCCGGCAGCCAGCGGTGGAACTCGGCGTAGGGGATGGGCCAGCCGCTGCCCGGCACCCAGTCGCGGGGCTCGAAGTCGATCGGCTCGAGGGGGATGCAGCGGCCGCCCCAGGCGGTGCTGGCGCCGCCGAGCACGCGGCGGCGGTGCTCGCCGAGCGGCTCGTGCCCCCAGACGCCCTCGGCGGCCGCGCCCGCGTTCAGCGCGCGGTCGTCGTCGCTCTCCCGGTCGGTGCCGCCCTCCACGAGCAGCACGGGGACGCCGCGGCGGGCGAGGCCGACGACCGTCGTGACCCCGGCCGGTCCGCTGCCGAGCACGACCGTCCGGACGGCGTCGGGCGAGGTCGGATCGGTTTCGGCCACCCCGTCAGCGTAGGGTCCGGCCGGTTCCCGCCGCCGCCGCCCGAACGGGGCTGCCCGCCCGCCGGGATGCGGAGTTGGGCCCTTCGGTACCCGGATCGCTGCTGATCAGGGAGAATGGTTCTCGTGAGCAGTCACGACCCGGACTCTCAGGAGCTCGAAGGACGCCCGTCGCGGCGTGCATTCGTCGTGCTCGCGGGCGCCGGCGTGGCCGCGCTCGGAGCCGCCGGGATCGCGGCGACGAGCGGGTTCCTCCGGCCGCAGCAGCCGGCCGCACCGGGCGCCGGCGCGCAGCCGGCCGCGCCCGCGCAGCCGGCGGAGCCCGCCCAGCCGGCGTGGACGCGGGGCTCGCGGCTGTTCAGCGCCGACTCGCCCTGGAACACGCCGATCCCGCAGAACCCCGCGATCGACCCCGCCTCCGCCGCCGTGCAGAAGGCGGTGCTGCGGAACCCGAAGCTGGTCGTCAACACGATCCTCTACTCGTACGGCATCCCCTTCTACACGGCGACCGCGTCGACGCCGAGGCGCCAGCTGCGCGGGCGCGGCGCGTTCGACGACCCGATCCCGCTCGACCCGTCGTGGCGTCCCAACGCGGGCGGGGACCGCAAGATGAACGTGCTCGACCCGCAGCGCGGGCTCGTGTACGAGCTGCAGGGCTACGACGCGGCGAACCGGTCGGCCTACTGGGCCGTGACCCGCGACATCGTGAACGACAAGGGCGACGGGGGAACGAGCTTCGGGCGCACCGGACCGACCGGCTCGGGGCTGTCCCAGGCCGCAGGCGTCGTCCGCATCGACGAGATCCGCGCCGGCCGCATCGACCACGCCCTGTCGTTCATCACAGCCGATCCGGCCCGCGGCTTCCGCTACCCCGCGACGCACGGCGACGGCTCGAACACCGCCGCCGGCGCGATCCAGGAGGGGATGCGGGTCCAGCTGGACCCCGCGCTCGACCTCACCACCCTCGACCTCACCGATGCCGAGCGCGCGATCGGCCGCGCCCTGCAGGTGTACGGCGCGTTCTGCAGCGACACCGGCCGCGGCAACAACATGGCGATGGGCTTCTACATGGAGAAGCCGACCGCCGGCACCGGCGACCCGTACAAGGCGGCGGGGCTGCCGGAGGACTGGGCGCAGCTGAAGAACATCCCGCGCTCGGCGTACCGGGTGCTCGCCGCGTCCGTCACGAAGCGCTAGCGGTCAGCACCGCACGTTCGTCGGGGGTCCGGCCCGCTCGCGGCGCGGTCGGTTCGTCACGCGGTGCCTTCGGCGACGCGCGGTAGCTGTGTCTCCTCGCGCGGTAGCCGTGGCGTCGCGCGGTGCGCATGCGTACCGCGCGACGCCACACCTACCGCGCGACAGGCATCGATCCGACGCGGCCAGCGCGTCGCCCCCGGACGAACTTCCGGATCAGACCACAGGCGGCCCGCGTCGCGCGGTCCTCGGGGAGGTCTCGAGGCTCGCTGCGCTCGCACCTCGACCAGCGGGAGGCTCCTCGCCGCTCCCGTTCGCGCGGCCCTCGGGGTCCCCATCCGCTGGTCGAGGTGCCGGGGAGCGGCCTCGAGACCAGCAGATCCGGGAAGCGGGGATCCCCGGCGAGATGATCGCGGCCCTAGCCCCCGCGGAGGATGCGCCGCAGGTCGTCCGCGAGCCGCACCGCCAGCGCCACGACCGCGCCCGTCGGGTTCGCGTGCGCGCTCGTCGGGAAGACCGAGCTGCCGGCGATCCACAGCCCGCGCACGCCGTGCACCGCGCACCTCGGATCCACCACCCCGTGCTCGGGATCGGCGGACATCCGCGTCGTGCCGATCGGGTGCGCGACGTCGGGCAGGTCGAACGGCGCGCCCTCCTCCAGCAGGGGCAGGAGGCGCAGCGGCCGGCGGCCGGCCCGCTGCAGGGCGTCGGCGGCGAGCCGCGCGGTCCGGCGCGCGGTGCGCACCTCCTGCTCGCCGATCCGCCAGTCGATGCGGCTGAGCGGCATCCCGAGCCGGTCGGTGCGGTCCGCGAGGGTGACCCGGCTGTCCCGGTCCGGCGCCTGCTCGACGATCACGTGCAGCTCGAGCCGGTCGAGCAGGCGGGCGGGCGCGGCGTGGCCCAGGCGCATCCTGGCCAGCCCGCGGGCGAGCATCGCCGGGTGCCGGGCGGCGGCGGACGCCGCCTGCGCGGGGGCGCGGCGCGCGCCGCGGACCGCGGTGAACGGGTCCAGCTCGCTGACGACCGGGAACAGCCAGGCCGCGCAGTTCGTGAGCGACTCGCGCTCCTGCAGCGCGGGCGAGAGCGCCCAGCCGGGCGTCGCCCTTCCTCCCTCCGCGACGTAGCGGTCGCCGAAGTCGTGCTGCAGCGCCGCGTGGTCCCGCGGGTCGACGACGGCGACCGGGCCGCGCAGGTGGTCCATGAGGTACCGCCCGACCAGGTCGTGGCGGTTCCCGAGCCCCTCGGGGACGGTGGAGGAGGAGGCGAGCAGCAGCCGGGCGTTCTCGATGCCGCCGGCGGCGAGCACCACGCGGTCGGTGCGGATCGTGCGGCGCACCCCGTCGGCGCCCGCGACGACCAGGCCGGTCACGGCCTCGCCCGCGTCGTCGACCCGCACCTCCAGCACCGTCGCGCCGAGCAGCACCTGCACGCTCGGCAGCGCCTCCGTGAGCGCGCGCGGCCCGAACCGCATCGACTCGCCCGGGTTCGCCGCGTCCTGCGACAGCACCCAGGCGTACGGGCGCAGCTGCGCGGGGTCGACCGGGGGCAGGTCCGCCGTCACCCGGCCGACGAGGTCCGCCTGCGCGTTGTCGGGCACCGCGGCGCCGAGGTGCTCCGCGGCGCGCGCGAAGAACGGCTCGAGGTCCGAGCGGGCGATCGGCCAGCCGGAGTCGCGAACCCAGGGGCGGTCGGCGAAGTCGATCTCGTCCAGCTGCACCGCGCGGCCCGACCAGGTCGCCGACGTGCCGCCGAGCACCCGGTTCCGCACCTCCCGCTGATCCATCACCCGGGCGGCGCCGACGCTCTCGATCTCGTTCAGCGCGTCCGCCGAGGGGTCCGCGGCGAGCCCGCCGCTCTCGAGCAGCAGCACGCGCGCGGCGACCCCGCCCAGCTCCCGGGCGAGCGTCAGGCCGGCGGGGCCGCTGCCGACGATCACGAGATCGGCGGTGAGGGCGTCCGAGCCCACGTCGGTCAGCTGATCGATCCGCACGTCGCGGTCTCCTCTTCGTCCTCGGCCGAGCGGGCTCAGCGTACGTGCGGGCAGGAAACCGCCCGCGGCTCGTCCCGAACTGGGGTTACAGGCACCCGCGATCCGCTCATACTGTCGGGGGAATGGTCGACGGCTCCGATGGGCGCGCGAGGGCACACCCTCCGCGGCCCGCGAGCACCCAGCCGCCGACCGGACGCCGCACCGCCGCGATCGACGGCTCGCGTGCGCTCACGACGAGCCTGCCGTACGAAGGGTTCGTGATGACGGAGGAGACGAGGGCGCCGCTCGCCGCGGACGTCTATCTCATGGCCTTCGCCTGCGAGCCGCACCGCGGCAGCGAGCCGGGCGTCGGCTTCGCGGCGGCCGCCGCGCTCGGCTCGGTTCCTGGCCGCCCCGGCGACCGGCGCGTGCTCGTCACCCGCCCGCACCGCGTCGACACGATCCGCGCCGAGCTCGACGCGCTCGGCGCACCGCCGATCGAGGTGCTCGCCATCCCGCTGCCGCGGCTCCTCGTGCGGCTCACCGGCCGCCGACGCGTGCGGCTGGCGTACGTGTGCTGGCAGTGGACCGCCGTCCGCACCCTCCGCCGCCGCCTCGACCCCGACCGGGCCGCGGTCGTGCACCACGTGACGTTCGCCAGCGAGGGCGTGCCCACCTTCGAGAGCCGGCTGCGCGACCGCGCCGCCCTCGTGTTCGGCCCCGCCGGCAGCTCGACCGACGCGGAGGGGGAGGAGACGCTGTCCCGCCGCCTGCGCCGCGCATTCGCCCGCCGCACCCTCTCCGGGTCCGACGTGCTCGTCGCCCAGAGCCACGCGGTCGCCGAGGGCTGGCGTCGGCAGGGCGCCGCGGCCGCCGTCGTGGTCGAGCCCAACATCGTGATCGAGCGGGGGGAGCGCCTCCCGCCGCGCTGGGACGTCGTGTGCGTCGGTCGCCTGATCCCGCGCAAGCGCGTCGACCTCGCGCTGCGGGCGTTCGCCCTCGGTGCGCCGGACGACGCGCGGCTCGGCGTGCTCGGCGACGGGCCGCTCGAGGACGACCTGCGGGCGCTCGCCGCACAGCTCGAGATCGACGACCGCGTCGACTTCCTGGGCGAGGTCGAGCGCGCGGAGGTCCTGCAGGCCATGGCCTCTGCGCGGGTGCTGCTGCACGCCTCCCGCCAGGAGGGCGCGCCGTGGGTCATCGGCGAGGCCCAGTCCGTCGGCGCCCACCCCATCGCGCTCCGCGGCACCGGCGCCGACGAGGCGATCCTCGCCGGCGGCTTCGGCACCGTCGTCGACGAGCCGACGCCGGAGGCGCTCGCGGTCGCGCTCGCCGACGCGCTCGCCGGGCCGGACACCGAGCCCTCCGACCGCTGGAGCGCCGCACGGCTGCCCGACCGCTTCACGGAGTGGTACGCGCTCGCCCTGGAGCGGTCGTCCGGCCGCCTCGCGCGGTGAGGAGCTCGTCGAAGCTGCTGGCGGGGCTCACCGACTCCGGCTCCGCCGCGGGCGCGACCTTCTTCGCCGGCATCATCGCGGTGCGCGAGCTGGGCACGGCGCCGCTGGCCCTGTACGCGCTGCTGTTCTCCTCCTCCGTGCTCGCGATGGTGCTGCCCAGGCAGCTGCACTACATCCCCGCGCAGCTGGGCGCGAACCTCGAGCGGGGTCGCGCCGCGCCGCACATCGCCGCGGACGGCCGCCGCGCGATCGGCGCCGACCTGCTCACCGTCGTGATCGTCCTGGCCAGCGGCCTGCCCGTGCTCGGCCAGGTCGAGCCGCCCGTGTTCCTGGCTCTCGCGCTGACCGCGGCCGGGTTCGCGGTCGTCTCGCCGCTGCAGGACCACGTCCGCAGCTCCCTGCACCTCGTCGACCGGCACTGGTCCGCCGCGGTCTGCTCGGCGATTGTGCTCGTGACCGCCGCGGCCGCGGCCGGCACGCTGCTGCTCACCTCGGCGGGCGCGGTCGCCCCGCTGATCCCGTTCGGGTCCCTGCTCGTCGCGAACGCGGTCTCCGTCGTCGTCGGCCTGGTGCTGCTGCGCGGGTCGGAGACGCACGCCCGGTACGTGCCGCAGCCGCTGCGGATCCGCTCCCGGTTCCTCTTCGCGGAGGTGACCGTGCAGGCGGCGTGGTTCGGCTGCAACTCCGCGGTCCTCGTGCTCGTGTCCGCCAAGGCGCTCGGCGACCTCGAGGCGGCGCGGGTGCTGGCCTCGCCGCTGAACATCGTGACGACCGGCCTGCTCACCTTCCTCGGACCCGCGCTGCTGCGCAGCGTCGCGGCCAAGGACGCGGCCGCGGTGCGGCGCGGTGTGCTGCGCGTGCTGCTCGCCATCCTCGGCGCGGGCCTCGTCTACTCCGTCGCGCTCGCGGTCCTGGCCGGGCCGGTGCACGTGCTGCTCGACCGGCCGGTCGACGTGGCGCTGGTCGGCGCACGCCTGGTGTCGGTCGTGCTGGAGGGCTTCAGCGGCGTGCTGCTCTACCTCGTCTTCGGGATGGGGCGCAGCGCCGCGTCGCTCGGCGCGAGCGTCACGGCCGGCCTGATCGGGTTCGTCGGGACCGTGCTGCTGATCCCCGTGCTGCGCGAGTTCGCGCTGCCGGCCGGCCAGTCGCTCGGCATGGCCGTGCGGGTCGGGCTCGGCCTCCGCGTGCTGCGGCCGACGATGACGGGCCACGCCCGCCACGCGAGCTGAGCGCTCGCGCGGAGCGCTAGGACCGCACCGACTCCGCGAGCCTCGGCTCGGGCGCCACGTCGGCGGGCCGCTGGGGCATCGACTGCAGCGTGCGCACCATCTGCCTCGCCGCCACGCGGATGACGGGCGTCGGGTAGTCGTCGCGGACCGAGATCTTGCACGTGCGGCGCAGCACGTCGAGGGTGCGGGGGGAGCGATCGGGCGAGACCGGGTCCCGCGGCGCGGTGCGGCCGGCGTACGGGTCGAACCGCGGGTCGTAGGTGCGCTTGCCGCGCACCGACTCCCAGTTCGTGAAGACGTGCCGCTCGGTGTCGATCAGCCGGGTGACGCCGCGGGCCGTCGCGAACCGCTCGGCGCGGGCGGCGTTGTCGAACACGACCGTCAGCCCCGTCGCGTTCTCCGGGTCGTGGTGCGGGCTGACGCGGATGCTCTCGTCCTGCGCGAACTCGGCGACCATCGCGGCGCGATGCGCCCGCATGCGGCTCAGGCGGCGTTCAAGGGTCTTCAGCTGGGGACGCAGCACCGCGGCGGGCAGCTCGGACATCTTCAGGTTCATGCCGATGAACAGCGGCTCGGAGGTGGGGGTCCAGCTGGCCCGGGTGTAGCTGCCGACGTCGTGGAACATCTGCGCCCGCGCGGCGACGTGCGCGTCGGAGGTGACGAGCATGCCGCCCTCGCCGGCCGAGATGTTCTTGGTGTGGCTGAAGCTGAACGCGCCGGCGTGACCGATCGTGCCGACGCGCCGCCCCCGGTAGAGCACCCCGAAGGCCTGGCAGGCGTCCTCGACGACCTTCAGCCCGTGCCGCTGCGCGACCGCCATCACGGCGTCCATGTCGGCGACGAGGTTCAGCATGTGCACCGGCACGATCGCCCTGGTCCGGGACGTGATCTTGCGCTCGAGGTCCGCGACGTCCATCGTCAGCGTCTCGTCGACGTCGACGAGCACGGGCACCGCGCCGAGCAGCAGCGGGGCCGCGGCGGTCGACACCCAGGTGTACGCGGGCACCAGCACCTCGTCGCCCGGCCCGATGCCGACGCCGACGAGCGCGGCGAGCAGCGCGCTCGTACCGCTGTTCACCGCCAGCGCGTGGTCCGCGGACAGGTACTCGGCGACCTCGCGCTCGAGGCGCGCCGTGACGCTGGCCGGGTTGCTGTAGCGGCCCATCCTGCCGCCCAGCACGACCTTCGACACGGAGGCGACCTCGCGGAGTCGGAGCACCGGTGAACCTGCTTCCTCAGACCCTGGAGCGCGCAGCCGCCCGGCCGGCAGCGCGCGGGGTCCGATCGATGCGCCGAGTATCCCCGACGTCCGTATGGATGGGCCGGAGGCCGCCCGGCCCCGCCGGGATCCGGTCGTGCGCGGCCTCACGCCCGGCGATCGACCCGTGCCCTGCGCGGGCGGCCGGCAGCGCCTCCCGCCCGGCGATCGAGAGCCCGACGACGACGCCGAGGGGCAGCATCACGAACGGGTAGATGACCGGGTTGTCGGTGAGCGCCGCCGCGCCGACGGCGAGCAGCCCGAGCGTCGCGCTCCAGTGCACGGCGCGGTCGGGGTGGTCGGCGCGGCGCACCCGGCGGATCGCGCCGATCAGCAGCGTGAGGACGGCGACCAGGAACAGCGCCAGGCCGACCAGGCCGAAGTCGTGCCAGATCCGCAGGTAGTCGTCGTGCGGCTGGGCGATGTCCGGGTAGCGGGCCGCGAGCAGGTCGCTGGCGGTGCCGGCGCCCTGCCCGATCCACGGCGCGCTCAGGCTGTCCTGGATCACCACCGCCCAGATCTGCGCGCGGCCGGAGGTGTTCAGCGCGACGCCGCCGACGTCGACGCCGTTGTCGCCGACCAGGAAGCGGTCGCGCAGGGACGGCACGGACAGGAAGGCGGCGATCGCGAGGATCGCCAGCACGACGAGCGCGAGCACGATCCGGAAGCCGCGCTTGCCGCGCCGGCTGCGCAGCACCGCGAAGGCGAGCAGCAGCACGGCCACCACCAGCGCGGTGCGGGAGAGGCTGGCGGCGATGCCGGCGGTCAGCACGTAGGGCGCGAGGCGCACCAGCAGGCGCTCGGACCGGTACGGCACGAGCACCGCGACCGCGACGGTCGCCGCCAGCGCGTACGACCTGGGGCCGATGATCTGCACGTCCATCAGGTAGGTGACGGTGGCGAACGCGCCGACCAGGCACATCACGACGCCCGTCAGCTCGAGGAAGCGGCGGGCCGTGCCCGGCTCGCTGTACAGCGCGCCGACGGCGATCGCGCCGGCGAACCCGAGGTAGACGGAGGCCTGCTGCACCCCGCTCTGCGATCCGGCACGCAGCGCGCCGAGCAGCGCGACCGCGCAGAACAGGACCAGCGCGACGGGCACGACGGGCCGGCGTGCGCCCGGCGGGATCAAGTAGTTCCAGGACCTCGGCGCGGACCGGCCGCGGCCGTGCAGCACGAGCATCGGGGCGAGCACGACCGTGGCCACGCCCGCCAGCAGCGTCGCCGCGCCGGAGACGGAGAGCGGGCCGAGGGAGAGCGTCGTGGGCCAGTCGCCGACGGCCATCCAGACGAGGGCCAGCACGACGAGCAGGGGCAGGCGATCCCGCCTGACCGCACCCGCTTCGCCGTTCACCACAGCACGATAGCCGCGGTGTCCACGGGGCCGGGCCCCCAGTACCGGGGGTCCCGATCTGGCCGTGCTCCCCGAAGAGGGGCATGCTAAGGACTACGGCGGCCGTTATGGTCGGAGCCGGGCCCTCCCGGGTTCCGTCGGACACCCATCCGGCCTCCCCAGCTGCCGAGAGGCATTCGTGGACTTTCGCGACTACATCCGCATGCTCAGCCGAACCTGGGCATTGATCGTCGGACTGGCGGTGATCGGTGCGGCCGCAGGCGGCGGCTACGCCGCCCTCCAGCGACCCGTGTACGAGTCGACGGCCAAGGCGTTCGTGTCGACGCAGAGCGGTCAGTCGCTCGCCGACCTGAGCGCCGGAGCCGGCTACCTGCAGGTCGCGCTCAAGGGCTACGCCGACATCGCGACCACCTCCTACGTCCTCACCCCGGTGATCAGGGGCCTGAAGCTGGACACCACGCCGGCCCTGCTCGCCGAGCAGGTCTCGGTCACCGCGGCGACGGACTCCGCCATCCTCGAGGTCACCGTGTCGGACAGCAGCCCGCAGCGCGCGAAGCAGATCGCCGACGCGATCACCGCGCAGCTGTCGCAGGCCGTCGTCGACCTCACGCCAGTCGGCGCCACCGCGTCCCGCAGCGTCGTCAAGCTCACGCGGGTCGACCCCGCGCTGGTCCCCACCTCCCCGGCCGGCATCAAGCCCGCGCTCGCGATCCTCATCGGCGCCCTGGCGGGCATCGTCCTCGCCGTCCTCATCGGCCTGCTGCGCGAGGTGCTCGACACCCGCGTGCGCGGCAAGGAGGACCTGGAGCGCGTCACCGAGGCCCCGCTGCTCGGCACCACGGCACGGAACGCGCGGGGCTCAGACGGGCTGCTCGTGCTGCGCGACGCGGAGAGCAGCACGCAGGCGGAGGACTACCGCACCATCCGCACGAACCTGCGGTTCGTGCAGCTCGACGCGGCCAACCGCTCGATCGTCGTCACCTCCTCCGACGAGCGGGAGGGCAAGTCGACGACCGCCGCGAACCTCGCCCTCGCGGTCGCGCACCTCGGTCAGCGCGTGCTGCTGATCGACGCCGACCTGCGCCGCCCGACCCTCGCGACCCTCTTCGGGGTCGACGGCTCCATCGGCCTGTCCGACGTGGTGATCGGCGACGCGACGCCGGAGCAGGGCGTGCAGCGCGTCGACGCCGGCCGGCTGGACCTGCTGGCCGCCGGCGCGGTGCCGCCGAACCCGAACGAGCTGCTGCAGTCGGCGTCGATGGACGCGCTGCTGGCCGACCTGCGCACCCGCTACGACCTGATCGTCATCGACTCGCCGCCGCTGATCGCGGTCTCCGACGCGACCGTGCTGGCGGCGAAGGCCGGCGGCGCGATCATCGTCGCTGCAGCGGGCCGGTCGCGGCGCGGCCGGATCCGCCAGGCGCTGGAGTCCCTCGAGCGCGCGGACGCCCGCATCCTCGGCGTCGTCCTGACCATGGTGCCCGGCAAGGCCGCGACCGCCTACGGCTACGGCCTGCAGTCGGTGCCGGACGCGAAGCGCCGCACGGTGCAGCCGTCGGCGCCCCGCGACGCCGAGCGCAGGGCCGTCGTCCTGCCCGCGGTCAAGGCGCCCGTCGCGCCGTTCGCGGAGCCGTCGAAGGCCGACGCCGTCGACGACGGTCCGACGAAGGACGAGTGGGAGGCCGCCGTCTCGGCGGACCGCGACTGGCACGACTCCCGCACGCGCACGGACGCGCGGGACGACGTCGAGCAGGGGCGCGGGGCATGAGCGCGCTCACCTCGCCCATCATGCTGACGCCCACCCGCTCGGCGGACGTCGCGCTGACCGAGCTGTGGCTGCACCGCGTGCAGCGGGTCGCCGGCCTGCCGTTCGTCGCGCGATCCGCCGAGGGCGCCGCGGCCGACCTCGTCTCCGCCGCGATGATGCCCGGTCGGGTGTCGGGGGAGCACGTGCACCTCGCGAACGCCTACTCGATCGCGGTCGCCGACGAGCGCCGCGACGTCGCGGACATCTTCACCGACGACCAGGGCTGGCTGCTGCCGGACGGGCGCCCGCTGGTGTGGCTGTCCTCCGTGCGCGGCGACCAGCCGCGGCTGCGCCAGGTGCGCGGCCCGCAGTTCATGCTGGACGTCGCCGACCTCGGCCGTGAGGTGGGCGTCAAGCACTACCTGCTCGGCGGCAGCGAGTCGGTGCTGCAGGACCTGCGCGCCAGCCTGCTGGAGCGCTTCCCCGGCATCCGCATCGTCGGCGCGTTCTCGCCGCCGTTCCGCGCCGCGTCGGACGACGAGCTCGCGGACCGCGACGAGGCGATCCGCGCGTCCGGCGCGCAGATCGTCTGGGTCGGGCTCGGCACGCCGAAGCAGGACGTGGAGGCGGCCCGCCTCGCCGCCTCGCTGCCCGTGCTCGCGGTCGCCGTCGGCGCGGCCTTCGACTACGCGGCGGGCTCGATGACGCCGGCGCCGCACTGGGTCTCGATCATCGGGCTGGAGTGGCTGTGGCGGTTCGCCGCCGAGCCGAAGCGCCTCTGGCGGCGCTACACGGTCGGGAACCTCCGGTTCCTGGCGGCGGCCTTCCGCGCCGGCCTGCTCTCGCAGCGCCCGAAGCACGACCCGGCGCCCGCGCGGGTGACCGTCGTCGGTCAGCTGCCTCCGCCCCTGCACGGGTCCGCCGTGATGACCGAGCGCCTCATCTCCGCGCTGCGGGAGAACGGTGACACCGTCGAGATCGTCGACCGCCGGTTCAGCCGCTCGGTCGACGAGGTCGGGCGAGCGGGGCTGCGCAAGGTGCTGGCGATCCCGTCGCTCGTCACCCGGTTCACCTCCGCGATGCGGGGCGCCGACCGGCTGGTGCTGCTGATCACCACCAGTCCGGCGAGCTTCCTGATCGACCGGCTGCTGCTCGCGCTGACCCGCAGGCCGACGGTGCTGTACATCCACACGATCGGGTTCCAGCGCCTCGCGGCGAAGGGCCGCGTCTGGCGGTGGCTCGTGCGCGGCGCGTTCCGCCGCGCGCAGCGGGTCGTCGTGCTGGGCAGGTCCCTGGTCGACGACGTCACGCCGTTCGTGCCGGCCGACCGCATCTCGGTCATCGCCAACACGACGCCGTCCGTCGAGGTCCGCCCGCAGCAGCCCGGCCACCGGGTGCTGTTCCTGTCGAACCTGCTGCCCGGGAAGGGCGCGGACGTGTTCGTCCGCGCCGCCCACCGGTTGACCGACGACGACCCGAAGCGGCAGTGGCGCTTCGACCTCGCCGGCGCCGGCGACGTTGCCGCGCTCGGCGAGCTGCCGGACCGGCTCGTCGTGCACGGGTCCGTGTCGGGCGCCCACAAGGCCGCGCTGCTCGCCGGGGCCGACGTGCTGGTCGTGCCGTCCACGTACGCGATGGAGGCGCAGCCGCTCGTCATCGTGGAGGCGCTCTCCTACGGGCTGCCGGTCGTCGCCTACGACAACGGCGGGATCCGGGACCTGGTCGACCAGTCGGTCGGCGCGCTGGTGCCCGCGGGGGACGAGGACGCCCTGGTCGCCGCGGTCCACCACCTGCTCGCGTCGCCGGAGCGGCAGCTCGCCGCCTCGAACGCGGCCCGCCTGCGCTACGAGCGCGCGCACTCGCCGCGGGCGTACGCGGCCGCGTGGCGCCGCGCGGCCGGCGCCTCCGCGGGGCGCCGGTGAGCCGGGACGACGGGTTCGCCTCCGACTGGGGCGCCTTCGGGCGCCTGGTCCGCGCGGACTGGGCGGCGAACCCCCGCGACGCGAAGTCCCGGCTGGTGCTGGTCGCGTTCCGTCTGGCGCAGCGGGCGATGGGCTCGCCCGCGCCCGGCACGCGCCCGGTCGCGCTGCTGCCGGTGACGGCGTACCGGTTCTGGACCGAGTGGTGCCTGGGCCTCGAGCTGCGGCCCCGCACGCGGGTCGGCGGCGGGCTCACGATCTACCACGGCTTCGGCATCGTGGTGAACGACCACGCGGTGCTCGGCGAGCGCGTCACCCTGCGCAACGGGGTGACGATCGGGAACCGGTCGCCGGACGGCGGATCGCCCGTGATCGGCGACGACGTCGTCTTCGGCGCGGGCGCCATCGTGATCGGCGACCTGCGGATCGGGCACGCCGCGAAGATCGGCGCCGGCGCGGTGGTCGTCCACCCGGTCCCGGACGGCGGCACCGTGATCGGGCCGGCCGCGCGGCTGATCGGCGAACCGGTCCACTGAGCCGGCGGACCGGCAGGCGGGCTCAGCCGGCCTGGACCGTCGCGGGGCGCGCGCGACGCAGCACCCGCCGGCGGGCCGGTGCGCCGAGCCGGCGCGCCTGCTGTTCGACGTGGTGGTGCAGGGCGCGCAGCGCGACCGGATCCGCCGCGCCCGCGTCGCGGAACACCGCGGCGCTGCGCAGCCCGGACGTCGCCGGGCGCAGCTCGGCCGGCAGCAGCGCGCCGTAGCTCTCGTCGAGCAGCGCGTCGGGCGCGTCCCGGCGCCACGACTGCGTCGCCTGGCCCGGGTGCCGGCGGTACGCCAGCACGGGCGCCGCGAGCTTCCGCAGCCGCTGCCCCGCGGCGACGGCCCGCAGCCAGAGGTCGTAGTCCTCGACCGCGGTCGGGCGGTAGCCGCCCACCGCCTCCAGCGCGGTCCTCCGCGCGACCAGCGTGGGATGCGCGAAGGGGTTCTCGAGCAGGAGGTGCAGCGGCGCCTGCTCGGTCGACACGGGGGAGGGGTCGGCGAGGCCGGTCGGCCGTCCCCGCCCATCGATCAGCACGAGCGCGCCGAAGACGTGATCCGCCCCGGACAGGGCCGGCAGCTGCACGCGGAACCGCCACGGCAGCGACACGTCGTCCGCGTCCATCCTGGCGACGACGCGGCTGTCGGTCCGCGCGAGCGCCTCGTTCAGCGAGCTCGCGACGCCCTGGGGCCGCTCGTGCCGGACGACCCGGAGGCGGCGGTCGGCGATCCGCGACAGCACCTCGCCGGTCGCGTCGGTGCTGCCGTCGTCGACGACGACCAGCTCCGCGTCCCGCGGCATCGCCCGCAGCGTCGACCGGGCGGCCCGCAGGACGGTCGCGGAGCCGTCCTTGACGGGCAGCAGGACCGACAGCAGCGGCATGTCAGCCCGCGACGCGCGCGGGGCCGACGCGGACCAGCCGGAAGCCGACCATGCGCTGGAAGTGGCGCAGGCCGTTCGGCAGCCAGTGCGGCCGCGCGGTGTCGACGAGGTGCCGCACGCCGCGGGCGCCCAGCTCGTCGGCGACGACCTGGGTCATGAAGTAGCGGGCGTCGCTGGCGGCCTGGCCCGGCCGCAGCGTGCGGAAGTAGCGCAGCGTCGCCCACTCGCCGGCGATCGGCGTGACCGCGAGGGCGATCGGCTCGCCCTCCGCGTCGTAGGCGGCGATCCAGACCCCGTAGTCGAGCAGGTCGTCGTTCTGGGGTCGCGTGTTGCGGTACTGCTCGCGCTCGTTGATCTGCTCGTGGTGGTCGGCCAGCGCCAGCAGCGCCCGGCGCTCGTCCGCCGGCACGGTGCGAACGGTGACGCCCTGCTTCGTCGCGGCGCGGATCTTCCGGCGCACCGTGGCGCGCTCGTGACCCTCGAGGAAGCGGCCCGGCTCGCTGGGCACCTCCAGCACGGCGGAGATGCCGAGCATGGCCCGGCGGCTGGTGCGGTGCTGCATCATCTGCGAGCGCACCGCCTCCGACTCCGGACCCGCCGGCAGCGAGGCGATCAGCAGCGGGAGCGCGTGGATGTCGCGGACGACCTCCGCCGCGACCCGCGGCCTGCGGACGACGAAGCCGGGCACGGACCAGCCCGACTCGACCATCTCGGCGAACCGCTGCGACAGGCGGTGCTCGGACGCGACGCTGCGGTCCTCGGTGGAGCTCTGGGGCATGTGGGTGTGCTCGTCGACGCGGTGGATGGGAAGCAGGCGCCGCATCGTGTAGCGGCCAGCCCTCCCGGGGCGGGCCTGGGTGGTGGGACTCATCAAGGGTTCAGGCTCCCGCGGAGCGGGGCAGCCACGCAAGGGGCAGTCGTCCCGTGCGGATGCCGCGGCGGATGACCACCTCCTGCACGCGCTGCGCGCGGAGGTCCACGATGACCCGCGACGTCCAGCGGACCCGGCGCACGCGGCGCCAGCCGTTCCGGTCCCGCACGGCGACCAGCGCGGTCCGCCCGTCGAGGCGGTGGGTCTTCGCGACGGCCTCGCTGGAGTTGAGCCCCTCGCGCGCGGCGAGGCGGCCGGCGTCCCAGGGCGCGTGGATGCGGTCGGTGAGGGTCACGGGAGCTGCCTTCGGGTGAGAGAGCCTTCGCCGTTGGGTGGACGGCTCCCAGCACGCTAGGCGGTTCCGGAGGCGCTCGCGCGTCCCACATCGGGGGTCGCGGCGTCCCGCCATCCCCGGAGCGGTCGCGCGGACCGTCCGGGGAGGCCGACCTCAGGGTCGCGGCGTCGCGTCCGCGGCGAGCACCCGCAGCCGGTCGCGCGGGATGTGCGGCAGCTGCGCCCAGTCCTGCGAGAAGCCGGCGGCGCCGTACGGGTCCGCGTCCCCGGACTTGGGCTTCTCCATGTAGAAGCCCATCGCCTGGTTGTTCCCCCGGCCCGTGTCCGTGCAGTACGCGCCGTACTGCTGCAGCGCCTTCGCGATCGCCTTCTCGCCCGGCGTGATGCCCGGGACGGCGTCGACGTCGAGGGTCGGGTCCAGCTGGATCCGCATGCCCTCCTGCAGCCCGACGCCGCCGCCCTCCCCGTCCGAGTGGGAGGCGGGGTAGCGGAACCCGGCCACCGGGGCGGAGGTGATGAACGACAGCGCGTGGTCGATCCGGCCGGACGCGATCTCCGACATGCGGACGACGCCGCCCGACTGGGTGAGCCCGGAGCCGGTGGGGCCCGCCTGGCCGCCGTTCTCGGGGTACCCGTCCGCGAGGCTCGAGCCGTAGTCCTTCTTCACGGCCCACTGCACGGTCCTCGCGCCGGGGTCGTAGCCCTGCAGCTCGTAGACCGTCCGCGTCGTCGGGTCGATCACGTTCATCTTGTGGTCGCCGCCGTCGTTCGGTGCCCACGACGGGTCGACGGGGACCGCGCCGATGGGGTTGTTCCCGCCCAGCTGCACGCGCGGGGTGCTCGCCGTCGCCGTGTAGAAGGGGATCCCGAACGCGTACAGGTTCAGGTTCATGACGAGGGAGCGGTTGTCCAGCACGTTCGAGACGATCTGCGACGACTGCGGATCGGAGGCCGCGTTCGAGGCGATCGGCGTGTTCCAGGGCGACGCCGCCGCGAACAGGCGCTGCACCGTGCCGGCCGCACCCGCGGTCAGGGTCGTCGCCGCCGCGCTCGGCGTCCCCGTCGCCGTCGGGTCGGCGGTCGGATCCGCGGTCGCGATGGCCGTCGGGTCCGTCGTCGCGGTCGTGTCCGCGGTCGCGGAGGCGGTCGGCGCCGCCGTCGGGGGCGTGCCGAGCATCCGCAGCCGGAAGACCCAGCCGTAGCGGTACTTCCTCGCGATCACCCGCGCGTCGAACCCGTCGCGCTCGACCGCGGGCAGGGTCCACGTCGCCTCGGCGCGCACCCGCGTGTGCGGCTCGTCGTGCGCGGTCGCGACCACGGACGACCCCACCGCGACGCCCGACGCGGCGACGAGCACGACGCCGCCTGCGGCGAGCCGCCTCCGCAGTCCGGGACGACGCCGTGCGCCCGTCGCGACCCAGGTCTCTCTGCGATGCATGATCACTCCAGTTCCGCTCGGCCGCGAGATGCCCGCTCGCCCGGCTCGGGGCCGGGCGAGGACGGCTGCTCGCGATGTCCGCCTCTACGGGTAGTCGCTCGCGGACGAACCGCCGAGGGGGACACACCGCGCCCGGTGCGACCTGCTGCTGGGCGGAAGGGCGGTTGACACCCGTCGGCGCACGTGGTGGGCCTGCGCCGGCCCCGCCGCGGCGTCCGTACTCGAGAGCGGGCTCCGCCGGACGGGGCCCCATCATCGCGGCCCCCCGGCGGGGCGCGCCCAGCATGACGGACCGAGGTCACGCCGGAGTCACGGCCCGGCGTGTCCTTCCCTCGGATCCGTCGTGGATCCGGGCCGGCGCGCGCGCGGGTCCCTGGATCCACAGAGAACGGGGTCAGGCGTGCTGCCGCCACCACCAGTCGTTCGGCGTGCTGCCGATGCGGGCGACGCGGTCCTCCGTGAGGTCCACGATGCGGGAGCCGAGCGTGAGCGCGACCTGGTAGGCCTCGTCGGTCGCGTGGCGGTGCAGCGCGGCGTCGTCGTGGCCGTCGGTGAGCGCCAGCGGGTCGGAGGCGGGCAGCGCGCGGTCGCGGTGGAAGACGCTGGTCGCCATCGGCGGCTCGATCAGCGGGATCGAGCCGCGCACCTCGTCGAGCAGCGCGACCGTCTCGAGCAGGGTGAGCGGGCGCGGGGAGCGGCCGCTGCGCACCTCGTCGGTGAGCACGGAGGTGAGCACCAGCGCCTCCTTCAGCGTGAAGGTGCGGCCGCGCGCGATCGGGGCGAGCCGGACGACGGCGGACCGGTGGGCCCGCTCGGCGGTGAGCACCAGGTCGGCGCGCTCCACGTCCTCCGCGGTCACCCGCCGGCTGCGGTGGCTGACGGAGAAGGTCGCGGCACGCAGGGAGGTCCCCAGCCGCCCGGCGGCGAGGTCGCAGATCAGCGCCTGCCCGGCGGCCTCGAGGCCCCGGCTGACGACGTCCACCTCCGCCATCGAGCCGTCGCCCGCGAACTGCTTCTGCAGCGCGAACTCGATGATGGGTGCGCGGCAGACATCGCTGCCGTCCACGATCAGCACAGTGCCCATCGGTGTCTCCCGGTGCGTCCCGGCCCCCGAAGGAGGGGTCGGGAGCAAGCATCGACCCGCACGTGGTATCAGCGGTGGAACGACACGGCGTGGCGTGCTTCCCGGCGTGCGACACGCCGTGCTAGCGGCGTCAGGCGGCGGTGGTCAGCGTGCGCTGCAGGCGGCGGACGGCCGACGGCGCGCTCGGCGCGGCGATCTCGACGCGCAGGCGGCCGTCGCTCAGGTCGCGCACGAGGGCGGCGGAGCGCGACGACTCCACGACGACCGCGTCGGTGGCGCGGACGGTCGCGGCGACCAGCTCGGGCCGGCGCGCGACGAGCCGCTCGATCGCGGCGCCCTGCACCTCGAGGATCGTGCGGAGGCCGAGCGCGTGCGCGAAGCGCAGCAGCCCGGTGGTGCGGCCGAGCCGGTCCTCCTCGGTCAGGCGGACGACGACGACGCCGGTGGCGCCGCTGCGCTGCGCATCGGCCGCACGACGGATCAGGGCCAGCGCGGCGGTCGGCAGGGATGCGGTGGTGAGTTCGGCGTCGCGCATGGGTCGAGGCACTCCTGGGAGCCACCGGGAACCGGGCGGGTCGGGCGGCGTCGGACGGGCGGCCGGACGGGTATCCGGTCCCCGCGAGTCAAGCCCGCCGGCCCGCGCGCCCGCGCGCCCCAGAAGGGGTGCCGCCCCTCCCCGCCGCACCGCGCGCCGCGCCGCCCGTTCCCACCGCACGCTTGCCACTTCCTGCACCCGCTACGGCGCGTCGTGTGCAAAAAGTGGCAAGCGTGCGGGCCAGGGGCTCAGGCGAGGAGGCTCCGCACCGCGGGGCGCAGGTCGTCCGTCAGCTGCGCGCCGGTCAGGTCCACGCGCTCGATCCCGACGGTCGTCACGATCGTGAACTCGTAGACGAAGTCGTCGCGCGCCCGCCCGGCGTCCTGCGACGCGGCGCTGCGGACCGCGGCCGTCAGCCGTTCCGCCTCCGACGGGTCATCCACCTCCCGCGTCACGACGATGCCCGCGAAGCCGCCCGTCCTGGTGACCACGACCCGCTGCACGCTCATGACGTGACCAGCCCGACGCCCTGCCACGCCGCCACGACCGCTCGCCGCCCGGCGGCGCCGAGCAGCCGCTCGGCGGCCGCGACGGTCACCTGCGCGAACTGCGGGAAGGTGGCCGTCGGCTGCAGGGCGCCGCCGGTGAGCGCCGCGTACCAGACCCGCCCTGCCCCCTCCCACGCGGGCCCGCCGATCGCGGTCGCCGCCAGGTAGAAGGCGTGGTTCGGGATGCCGGAGTTCGTGTGCACGCCGCCGTTGTCGCTCGTGGTGCGCAGGTAGTCGCGCACGTGCGCGGGCTGCGGGTCCTTCCCGCCGAGCCGGTCGTCGTCGTACGCGGTGCCGGGCGCCCGCATGGAGCGCAGCGCGACGCCCCGCACCCCCTCCGCCAGCAGGCCGGCGCCGACCAGCCAGTCCGCCTCCGCCGCGGTCTGGCCGAGCGCGTACTGCTTCACGAGCGAGCCGAACACGTCCGACATCGACTCGTTCAGCGCCCCCGGCTGGTTCCGGTACTCGAGGTCCGCAGTCGCGCCGGTCACCCCGTGGGTCAGCTCGTGCCCGATGACGTCGACGGCGACGGTGAAGCGGGTGAAGAGGACGCCGTCCCCGTCCCCGAACACCATCTGCTCGCCGTCCCAGTAGGCGTTGTCGTACTGCTGCCCGAAGTGGACCGTGCCGGACAGGGGCATCCCGGCGTCGTCGATCGAGCTCCTGCCGTACACCTCCCGGTACAGGCGCCAGGTGTCGCCGAGCCCGTCGTACGCCTCGTCCACCGCGACGTCGGGGGAGGAGGGGTCGCCCTCCGACCGCACCAGCTCGCCCGGCAGCGTCTCCTCGCCGTGCGCGTCGTGGACGCGGCGCTGCAGCCGGGGCGGCTCGGGCGCCACGAGCGTCGTCCGGCGGCGGGCCGCGTCGCCGATCAGCCGGTTCACCGCGAACGTGCGGTCGAGGCCGAGCGTGGCGACCGCGGCGTCGCGCAGGACCGGGTCGTCCTGCCGCGCGATGGCCTGCAGGATGTAGGGCGGCACGAGGCTGCAGTGCACGGGCGCTCCTCACTGGTGGGTGCAGTCATCCAAACTGACTCCGTGGTCTCGGTCCAGCGGCACGTGGCGGTCCTGCGCTCGGCGCTGCAGCCGGGGGAGGCCGAGCGGCTCTGGATCCGCGCCGAACGGGCGGCGCAGTCGCATGCGGGAGCCCTGCTGCTGACCGACCGGCGGCTGCTGTTCAGCGGCCTCGGCTTCGTGGCCCAGTCGCAGCAGGCGTGGCCGCTCGCCGTCGTGACCGACGTCGTGGCGGAGGGGGGCTCGCTGTCCCTCCGGGTGCTCGGCCGTCCGGAGCGCTTCACCGGGAAGCCGGCGGATCTGGCGCGGCTGGCGTCGTCGCTGCCGGGGGAGGCGGCGGCGCCGGACACGTCCGTCGCGGACGAGCTGGAGCGGCTGGTCCGCCTCCGCGACACCGGCGCGCTGACCCCCGCCGAGTTCGAGGGCGCCAAGCGGCGCCTGCTCGAGTAGCTTCCGCGTTCAGGCCGGATCCGCCGACGCGCCGCGCTGGCGCGCCTGCCGTGCGGCGTGCGGCGTGCGGCGAAACGAGCCTGAACGACGGAGTCA
>NZ_CAXTOQ010000033.1:0-27205 GCF_964245895.1 uncultured Amnibacterium sp. | reverse complement strand
AGCGGCGTTCCGAACAGGCTGCGCGCCCAGCTGCGGCTGCGCCGGAACCGCGATGGAATGCCCTGGTCCGGCCCGGCGGGCAGCAGCGTCAGGCTGCCGTCGGAGGCGATCTCGGCGGTGGCGCCGGCGATCGGGATCAAGCCGCTGCCTGCTTCGCCTTTCACGGCGCGGCCCCCTCAACCGTCCTACGAACGGTCCCCCTCCCGCGTTGCACGGGGGAGGATTCATGGCGCCGCGTCGGCTCCTCTCCCGCTTGCGGGGGAGGGGGACCATGCGCAGCATGGTGGAGGGGGCCCTCCGCGCCGGCCATCACCGCGACGGTGCGTCGTCCCCTGCACGCACCCGAAGCGCCACCACAACGAATCGAGAGGCATCACCTTCATGAACAGCAGCATCCTGCGGCGAAGCCGCCGCGGTCTGCCGATCGCGGCAGCGGCCGCCGCCGCGCTCGTGCTCGCCGGCTGCACGGCCAACTCCCCGAGCACGTCCGGATCGTCCGGGCTCTACAAGGGGATCCGCATCGACTTCGTCTCCGGCCCGCTGAACGATCCGACCTTCCCGCCGATGTACGCCGGCGCGATGCAGGCGGGCAAGGACCTCGGCGTGAAGGTCAAGTGGATCCCGATCGACGAGGCGAACATCGAGCAGACGTCCGTCACCACGATGGACACCGCGATCGCCGACAAGCCGGACGCCATCGTCGTAGGCGACTTCATCACGAGCGCTGTCGACCCGCAGATCAAGAAGGCGATCGCCGCCGAGATCCCGGTCTACGTCGATCAGTCCGGTCGGGACAACTGGGAGGCGGACGGCGCGTTCGGCTACATCGGTCCGGACCCGCAGAAGATCGGCGACGTCGCGGGCGCGGAGCTCGCCCGCCAGGGGGCGAAGTCGATCCTGTGCGTGAACAACATCCCCGACAACCCGTATCTGGCGACCGTCTGCGCGGCGACGAAGGAGGGCGCGAGGAGCAAGGGCGCGACCTCGACGGTCCTGAACCTCGCCGCCGCTGACAACAACGATCCGACGAAGAACTCGGCGTCGATCGGTGCCTACCTCAAGACCCATCCGGACATCGACGGCATCATGACCCTCGGCCCGCAGCACGGGAACGAGGCGAGCTCCGGGGCCAAAGCGGCAGTACCGGATCGGAAGATCCGAATCGGTGTGCTCGGCACGAACAAGGCCGGCCTCCAGGCCGTGAAGGACGGGACGCTGGCGTTCGCACTCGACGAGCAGCCCTACCTCGACGGCTACTACGGCGTGCTCGCAGCGGTGCAGTACGTCAAGTTCGGACTCCACCCGATCGGGCAGGTCGTAACGGGACCGCACCTGATCAACTCCGAGAACATCGACCAGATCCTCAAGGTCGCTGCGAAGTATCCGCAGGTCATCGGCGCGAGCTGATCCTGACCCCCTACCTCCCGACGACGGTGAAGTGAGCACGGTGACGAACAAGGCGATGGCGTCCACAGCGGAGTCGACCGGCACGGTGAGCTCTGCGGCGAACCGAGTACCGGCACAGGAGGAGCCCCCGCGCGAGCGCGCGCAGGGAGTCCCCCGATGGCGGAGTCTGCTCGTGCGGCCCGAGTCCGGGGGCGCCATCACCGCGGTCCTCATCTTCATCTTCTTCGCCGTCGTCGGGCAGTCCGGCGGGTTCCTGAGCGTCGACGCGACAGCGAGCTGGCTCTCGAACGCCGCCGAGCTCGGTGTCGTGGCGATCCCGCTGAGCATGTTGATGATCGCCGGGGAGTTCGATCTCTCCATCGGATCGGTCGTCGGCCTGACGTCGATCACCGTCGCGACCGTGAGCGGCTACTTCCAGTCGTCGGCGTGGATCGGCGTGGCGATCTCCGCGGTGTTGGCGGTGATCGTCGGTCTGGTCAACGGCGTCATCGTGGTGAAGACGAAGCTGCCCTCGTTCATCGTGACCCTGGCGATGATGCTGATGCTGGCAGGTCTGACGCTGTTCGCGGCGAACGCGTTGACCGGCGCATCGACCGTGACCGCCGGCGTGACCCCGTCCGCGCAGGCCGTGTTCGCGGGCAGCTGGAACGGGTTCAAGACCTCGATCGTCTGGTGCGTGGTCCTCGTCCTCATCGCGACCTTCGTGCTGAGACGGACGCGCTTCGGCAACTGGATCTACGCGACGGGCGGCAGCGAGGCGACAGCGCGGTCGCAAGGCGTGCCGACCGATCGCGTCAAGATCACGCTCTTCGTCGCGACATCGCTGGGCGCCGTGCTCGTCGGAACGATCCAGACCCTCCTGTTCGCCAACGGCAGCGTCACGCTGGGCTCCCAGTTCGTCTTCTCCGGGATCGCCGCTGCAGTCATCGGAGGCGTGCTCCTCACCGGCGGCTACGGTTCGGCGGTCGGAGCGGTGTTCGGCTCGCTCACCTACGGCATCGTCTCGCTCGGTGTCTTCTACCTGGGCTGGGACACCAACCTGACCCAGCTGTTCGTCGGGGTGCTGCTGCTGCTCGCAGTCCTCACGAACTCCCGGCTGCGACGTCTCGCGATCGGGAAGTCATGAACCGGGAGGCACCGTCCGTGGAAGCCGTCGTCGAGTTCCAGCACGTCAGCAAGCGGTTCAGCGGCGTCGAGGCGGTCAAGGACCTCGACTTCCGGCTCGTTCCGGGCGAGGTGCTCTGCCTGCTCGGCGAGAACGGCGCCGGGAAGTCGACCGTGATCAAGATGTTGACCGGACTCGACCACCCGACCGAGGGCACGATCCTCGTCGATGGGAAGCCGACGCTCTTCGCGGGGCCCCGCGAGGCCCGCGCCGCAGGGATCTCCACGGTGTTCCAGGACGTCGGGACGCTTCCCCTGATGACGGTGGGACGCAACTTCGTGCTCGGAGCAGAACCGCTGCGAGGCCGCTGGCCGTTCCAGACGCTCGATCGAGCGAAAGCCAACGAATGGGCGCTGCGCGAGATGCGCGAGCTCGGGATCCGGCGCGTCACCGACGCGGAGCAGCTCGTGGGAACGCTGTCAGGCGGCGAGCGCCAGGCGCTCGCTATCGGACGCGCGACCTTCTTCGGCGCGCGGGTGATCGTCCTCGACGAACCGACCGCGGCACTCGGACTGCGTGAGTCCGCGACGGTCCTGCGGCTGATCGAGAGGGTGCGCAGCCGTGGTGTCGCGGTGCTGTTCATCACGCACAACGGCTACCACGCCCACGCGACCGGGGACCGCTTCGTCGTGCTGCGGCGCGGGGAGTCGGTCGCGCAGTTCGCCCGCGGCGAGAGGACCGCCGGCGAGCTCATGGAGCTGATGTCGGGCGGCGAGGAGCTGTCACGACTGCTCACCGCCGGGGAGCATGTCGACTCCGCCGTCGGTTGACGGGTCCGGGCCGGCGATCGGGAGGCATCCGCGGCCTCGAGCACCGCGCTCCGGGAATAGAGTGCGGTCAGCCGGCTCGCAACGACGCGACGTGGTGGTGCCGATCAGTCGTTCCGGAGGCCGCCAGAGGGGCAGATGACGATGGAAGGTCTGCTGAAGCGGATCTCCGCCGAGGGATCCGAGGCCCAGAACGCGCTCCGCGTGGTCGCCTTCTTCGACCAGCTCGTCGAGCACCGCAGCTCGCCGCACGCGCTGGTGCGGTCGACCGCGCGCCTGATCGGTGCACCCGCCGGCTACTCGAGCGAGTCGGGGGGCGAGAGCTGGAGCTTCGATGCGATCGGACGCCCCCTCGGCTCGTCGATCCCCTCGATGGCCCGGGTGCAGAGGGTCGCGACCGACAGGGGCGTCAACGGCGTCGTCTGGATCCTCCCCGACACGAAGAACTCCGCCCTGGCCGATCTGGTGGTCGAGCGGATGGCGCTGTCCGCCGCGATCGTCCTCGACCGAGATCCAGGGCAGGCACAATGGGCCGAGACGGCGTCCGTGCACCGGCTGATCGATGCCGAGACCTCCGAGGAGGATCGCGTGGCGCACGCGCACGCGCTCGGATTCCGGCCGAACTGGCGGGTCCGTGCCATCGTGCTGAAGGACTCGGCTCCGCTGGCCGAGGTGGCTCCCGTGGTCAAGGCCTGGAGCCGCGCCTGCAGCGTCCGGTGCACCGTCCCGATCCTCGACGAGGAGCAGATCGTCGCGATCTGCCAGGACGCCGACTCGGTCTCCATCGCATCCCTGAGCTCCTGGCCGGGGCTGGTCGCACTCGGACCGAGCGTCGCGGCCGCGGAGGCCGTCCGATCGCTGCGTGCGGCCCGTCAGGCCGTCCGCGTGTGCTCGCGGGAGCTCGGTCCGAAGGTCGTGGACTACGACTCCCTCGGAGCGGTCAAGCACATCGCGGCGATCACCCCGGAGACCGCGCTCGAGGACGACCTGGTGAAACGGTTCGAGGTGATGTTCGAGACCGACGTCGGACGCGCCGAGCTGAAGGCCCTCGACGCGTTCTGCAGGCACACCAGCCTTCGCTCCGCGGCCGCGGAGCTGAACCTGCACCACAGCTCGCTGGCGAACCGGCTGGAGAACGCCTCGCGCAAGCTCGGCCTCGACCTCGCCGAACCGTCGGTGCGGTTCGAGGTCTCGATGTCGCTGTGGCTGCTCCGGGTCGCTCAGTCGGCCTAGGTGCCCCGCGATGGAGCAGTCGACATCTGTCGGATCAAGATCCTCCACCCCGCGGATCACCGCATCGCCAGCCGCTGCGACAGTGGGCTCGGATGGGTTCCCCATCCCGAGCCATGACCAACGGGCGGACGGGCTACCAGCGGTGATCGATCCAGAACTCGCAGCAGCGAGTGTCCTCATCGAACGCAACGACATCCGCGATCCGGTGGGCTCACGAGCGAACCTCTCCTCCCTGAGGGAGGACCAGTCGTCCGCGTTCGCCGAGACCGCCGGACGGGTCCGGTTCCAGGACCGGCGGATCCCGTCGTCCGAGATCGGCCTCGACATCACCGTCCGGGTGTACGAGCCGGTCGATCGCGACCGCACCGTCGCGGGCGTCGCGTTCTTCCACGGCGGCGCCTTCGTCATCGGCGATCTCGAGTCGGAGCATGCGCGGTGCCTCCGCTACAGCGCGGACGCGGGGTGCGTGGTCCTGTCGGTGGACTACCGGCTGGCACCGGAGCACCCGTTCCCCGCCGGGCTGGAGGACTGCTACGCCGCCCTCGAGTGGATGGCTCGGAACTCCGACGATCTCGGCGTGGATCCTGCCCGTGTCGCGGTCGCGGGATCGAGCGCGGGCGGCGCGCTCGCCGCGTCGATCGCGCTGCTCGCGCGCGATCGCGGCGGCCCCAGGATCGCGCTGCAGCTGCTGATCTGCCCCGTGATCGACGATCGGATGGGCACCGACTCCATGACCCGCTTCTCGGACACCCCCGTCTGGGACAACATCAACAACGCTGCGATGTGGCACCAGTACGGCGCAGGTTCGGTACCGAACTCCAAGTACGCGGCACCCGGCAGGGAGGAGGACTTCGCCGGGCTTCCGACCGCCTGCATCGTCACAGCGGGTCACGACCCGCTCCGCGACGAGGCGATCGAGTACGCGCAGGCGCTGATGCGCGGCGGCGTCCCGGTCGAGCTCCATCAGGTCGCCGGCGCGTACCACGGCTTCGACCAGCTGGTCCCGGATGCGGAGATCTCCCGGCGAGCGCTGGACGAGCAGGTCTACTGGCTCCGTCAGTTCCTCCGGCCGTGAGGAGGACCGGATGACGCACGGCCTTCGCTGGGGCGTCCTGGGCACCGGGTTCGCCGCCGACCTGTTCGTGAGGGATCTCGTACGGGCCGGCTTCGACGTCCGAGCCGTCGGATCGCGGGACGCCGAGGCAGGGCGGCGCTTCGCCCGTGCTCACGGTGTCCCGGTCGCCCACGGCTCCTACCCGGAGCTCGTGGCCTCGTCCGACCTCGACGTGATCTACGTCTCGAGCCCGCATCCGCTGCACCGCGATCACGCGATGCTCGCCCTGCTGGCAGGCAAGCACGTGCTGCTCGAGAAGCCGTTCGCGCTCAACCGCGCCGAGGCGGAGGAGATCGTCGCGACGGCGGACGACCTCGGACTGGTCGTGCTGGAAGCGATGTGGACCCGGTGGCTGCCGCACATGCTGCGGATCCACGAGATCATCGACCAGGGGACGATCGGCGAGCTGGTCAGCGTGACCGCTGAGCACTCCCAGTGGCTGTCCGACGACCCCGCTCACCGCCTGAACTCGCTCGAGCTGGGCGGCGGCGCGCTGCTCGACCTCGGCATCTACCCCGTGTCGTTCGCCTCCGACCTGCTCGGCGCACCGCTCGAGGTCCGTGCGACCTCGACGCCGACCTCCACGGGGGTCGATGCCCAGACCGCGGCCGTCATCCGCTACGGCGGTGATCGACTCGCCCTCGTGCACTGCGCCCTCAACGCCCCGGGCGCGAACCGTGCCGTCGTCACCGGCACCCGCGGCCGCATCGAGATCGACGAGGTGTGGTACGCCGCCACCTCGTTCACCGTCTTCGACGCGCAGGGTGGAGCGACCGAGCGATTCGAGTCGGACGTCGACGGCCGAGGAATGCACTTCCAGGCGACCGAGCTCGAGCGCCTGGTGTCGACCGGTTCGAGGCGGAGCCCGCGCATGCCGAGCGAGGAGTCCATCGCGATCATGGCGACCCTCGATGACATCAGAGCGCAGATCGATCTCGTGTACCCGGGCGAGGATCCGGCCCGTCGGCCGGTGCGGTGAGGTCGGCAGGACCATGCCTTCCACGTTGAGAGAGGTCGCGCTGGCGGCCGGGGTGTCGTACCAGACGGTCTCGCGGGTGATCAACGAGCACAGCGCTGTCGCTGCTCGGACGCGGGAGCGGGTGCTGCGGGCGATCGAGCTGCTCCAGTACGAGCCGAACGAAGCAGCGCGTCAGCTGCGTCGGACACGGGATCGACAGCAGCCGGACGGACCTGCCCACCCGCGCTGATGGAGGGCGTCCCCCGATCCGGGCGCGTCCGACGGGTTATTCGCCAGGCGTTCGGACGGCGCCGCCCCGTGGAAGCGAGTGGCTGATCCGCCGGACGGACGGGTGCGAGTCCCGTGGAGGCGTCGTGTCTCGATCCGGCCGAGCGGGCGGGCGGGCGGCTCGAGGATCGGCCGGGCCGGGTGCTGCGCCGGCGTCTCCGCTCACAACCGCAGGATTCCCTGCGCCGCGAGCACGCCCGAGCCGCGCAGCTGGACGAGGTCGCCGTCGACGGCGACCTCGAGCCGGCTCGGGCGGCCGAGCGCGGTGCCCTGCTCGATCACCACCGTCCCGCTGCGCGCCGCCGACGCTCGGAGGAGGAGCGCGGCCAGCGGTCCCGCTGCCGTGCCCGTCGCGGGGTCCTCGGCGATCCCCACGGTCGGGTTGAAGAACCGCGCGTACGCGTCCTCGTCCCCCTCGACCGTATAGAGGAAGCAGCCCTCCGCGCCGGTTGCCGCGAGCTCGTCGAGCAGCGCCCGCGCGTCCGGGACGGCGCGATCCACCGCTGCTCGAGACAGGGCGGCCACGAGCAGGTGGGGCACACCGGTGGACACGACCTCCGCTCCCTGGACATGGTCGAGGTCGTCGGCCGTGAGCCCGAGGGCGGCGGCGACCGACGCGTCGGGCGGGACGTGTCGGACGAACGTCGGCGGCGACTGCGTCATCGACACGGCCGGGCCGCCGTCGGTCCGCGTCAGTTCGACTTCGAGCAGCTCGTCGCCGATCTGCTGCATGAACGCGGTCCTGGAGGGGTCCAGCCGTCCCGCCTGCGCGAGCCAGATCCAGGCGCCCATGGCGTTGTGCCCCGCCCCGAGCACCTCCACTCCGGCCGGGGTGAACGAGCGCAGCCGATGATCGGCTTTCGGCAGGTCGGGCGCGACGATGAACGTGGTCTCGGACTGGTTGAACTCGCGGGCGATCGCCTGCATCGTCCGAGCGTCGAGCGCGTCCGCGTCGGGCACCAGCGCGAGCGGGTTCCCGGTGAGCGGGCGGTCGGCGAACACGTCGATCCAGAAGAATGGGACGTCCATCGAGGATCAGACTGTCACCGCGGATGCGCCGAGATGCTCACGGAGCGTGCGCCCTTCATAGTCCCGCGGATAGATGCCGCGATCGGTGAGCAGCGGCACGACGTGGTCGACGACGTCGGCGAGGCCGCTCGGCAGGGCGGGGGCCATCAGGATGAAGCCGTCGGCCGCGCCCTGCGTGAACCGCTCCTCGATGCGGTCGGCGACCTTCTCCGGCGTGCCGACCACGAACCCTCGACCGGCGATCGACTGGTACACCTGCCGCAGCGTGAGGCTCCTGCCCTCGACCAGCTTCTGGATCGCGACATACGCGGACTGCGACTGCTGCACCGTCGAGGCGTCGACGAAGTCGAACGAGAAGAGCTCGTCCGGGTCGTGGTCGGTCAGGTCGGTCTGCAGCCGGTGCGACAGGAGGTCGAGCGCTACGCGGTCCGGCGTCAGCTCGAGGATCGCGTCGGCACGTGCCCGCGCCTCCGCTTCCGTCGAACCGATGACCGGGGCGAGCAGCGGCAGCACCGCGAGCGAATCGGGCTCCCGCCCGGCCGCGGCGACGCGCTGCTTGTAGTCGCGGTACAGGTCCTGGCCGCCTTCGAGCGTCGCGGAGCCGAGGGTGAAGACCGCGTCCGCGGTCGCGGCGGCGAGCCGCTTGCCGTCCTCCGACGCGCCCGCCTGGAACAGGGCGGGACGCCGCTGCGGCGGTCGCGAGATGTTGAGCGGGCCGCGGACGGTGAAGAACTCGCCGTCGTGGTCGATCGGCCGCACCTTGTTGCCGTCGGAGTAGCGGCCGGTCGCCTTGTCGGCGAGCACGGCGCCCTCGTCCCAGCTGTCGAGCAGCGCGTTCACGACCTCGACGAACTCGCCGCCGCGGCGGTAGCGGACGGTGTGGTCGAGATTCGCTTCGAGCCCGAAGTTGCGGGCCTCCTCGTCCGAGGCGCTGGTGACGAGGTTCCATCCGGCGCGGCCGCCGGACAGGAAGTCGAGCGTGGCCAGCCGCCGGGCGACGTGGTACGGCTCGTTGTAGGTGGTGGAGACGGTCGCGACGAGACCGATGTGCCGGGTCGCCTGGGAGAGGGCGCCGAGCAGGGTGAACGGCTCGAGGCGCTCGTTGACGGTCGACTCGAGGCCGGAGAAGAAGCGGTCCCAGACGTACAGCTCGTCGGCCAGGAAGATCGAGGAGAACCGACCGCGCTCGGCGGTCTGGGCGAGCTCGCGGTAGTAGTCGAAGTCGAGGAACCGCTCCGGCTGCCCGTCGGGCAGCCGCCAGCTGGTGACGTGCTCCCCACCCGGGTAGAAGAGGCCGAGGGCGAGGACGAGGTGCTTCCTGGTCATGCGCGTGCTCCTGTCGGGACGGGGTCGGAGGACCGGGTCGACGTCCACCCGAGGGCGGGCGCGATCTCCGTCGTGAACTGCTCGAGCGCGTCGGCTCGATGGGCGTAGGTGTCGTAGAACAGCTCGGTCTGCACCATCAGCTGCGTCGCGTACGGCAGCGCCGGCTGGGCGAGGATCGACTCGGTGATCTGCTCCGAGGTGCCGTGGTGGAGGTTGATCGCCGCGGCCTTCTCGGCCAGCGTCGTCGCGGCGGGCAGGAAGTCCCGCCCCCAGGCGTACTTCTCCTCGATGCCGGGGCCGGCCTCGGCGAGCGCGGCCTCGCGGCTCGCCGCCGGGTAGATCAGCGTGGCGAGGCCGACCCGCGGGACGGTCCCCGATCCGCCGGACCGGTCAGCGGCGCACTGCTCGAGCCCGACGTAGTAGGCGCGGGCCGTGACCTCCGCCGGGGTGGTCTGGGTGGTGCCGAGCAGGACGCCGTGCCCACGCGAGCCCGCCGCGAACCCGGAGGGCGCGGAGAGGGTCGCCTCCCACACGCGGTCGGTGAGCCCCGGCGCGGCCGGGTTGAGCCGGAGCCCGCCTGCCGCGAGCGGCCGGCCCGCGAGGGCGTCGAGGACCTCGTCGATCCGCGCGAGGTAGGCGGCCCGCCGCTCGCCGGGGTCGGCAGCCGCGGGATGGCCGAGCAGCTCTGGGACGCCGGGCTGGTACCCGCCGTTCGCGAGCCCCAGCTCGACGCGACCGCCGGACACGGCGTCGAGGACCGCAGCGTCCTCGGCGACGCGGAGCGGGGTCTCGAGCGGCAGCGTGATCGCCGCGGTGCCGAGGCGGAGACGTGTGGTCGCCCCGGCGAGCGCGGCGAGGAGCACGAACGGGGACGGCAGCCCGCCCCGGCCTCCGTCCGTGAGATGGAACTGCCGGACCCAGACGCCCTCGACGCCGAGCTGCTCGGCCCGGCGGAACAGGCCGATCGCGTCCCGGTAGTTGCGTGCCTGGTCGCCGCGCTCGTCGACGATCGCGTACGAGGAGAGGATGAGCGGCTGGTCGTGCACGCGGTCGGTCATGCCGGCACCGGCTCGCGCTCGGATGCTGCCGGAGCCCAGCCGAGCGCGGGCGCGATGGACTCGACGACCGCATGGACTGCGTCGACCCGCTGCGCGTGCGACGACGTGCCGTAGGCGACGGAGATCTGCAGCTCGGTGGCGAGGGGGTAGGCGGGGAAGTCGAGCAGCGATGCCCCGATCTGCTCCGGCGTGCCGTAGTGGACGTTCACGCCCGCGGCCTGCTCGGCGACGGTCGTCGCCGCAGGCAGCCAGTCGCGCCCCCAGTCGTAGACGGCCGCGAGGTCGGGCGCGAGCGCTTCAAGCGCCGCCTCCTTCGACCGGGCCACGTGCAGGTGCACGACGATCCCGACACGCGGCGTCGTACCGGCGGGCAGGGCGGCATGGTACGCGGCCGCGGTGATCTCGGCGGGCACGGTCTGCGTGGTGCCGACGAGCACGCCGTGGCCGCGGAGCGCGGCGTCGGCGCCGGTCTGCTCGGTGAGCGCGGCCTCCCAGATGCGCGAGGTCAGACCGGGAGCGGGCGGGTTGATGCGCTGGTCGGTGGCGCCCAGCGGGTGGCCGTCGAGGGCCCGCTCGAGGAGCTGCAGGCGGTGGAGGTGGTCCGCCTTCTTCGCGGCCCGGTCCCCCTCCAGCCGCACGCCGAGTGCGTCGGCGATGACGGGCTGCCCGCCGTTCGAGACGCCCAGCTCGAAGCGGCCCGACGAGAGGGCGTCGAGTACGGCGGCGTCCTCGGCGACGCGGACGGGGTTCTCGAGCGGCAGCGGGACGACGCCGGTGCCGAGGCGGATCCGTGAGGTGCGCGCCGCGACGGCGGCGAGGAAGGGGAACGGGGTCGGGATGCCGCCGGGGAAGCTGAACCCGGTCGCCTTGCGCCGGAAGTGGTACGAGCGGACCCATGCCGAGTCGAAGCCGAGCCGGTCGGCGAGGGTGAACAGCTCGACGCCGTCGCGGTAGACCTGCGCCTGGTCGCCGTGCTCGCGGAGGTCGGAGTGGATCCCGATCCGGACGCTCACGCGGCGACCTCCGCGACCTCGTCGGTCGTGTCCCGGAGGTGGCCGCGCAGCGTCGTCGCCGTGTACTCCCTCCGGTGCAGCCCTCGAGCCTGCAGCAGCGGGACGACGTGGTCGACGAAGCGGTCGAGCGAGTCGGGCAGCGTGGTCGGCTGCACGGTGAAGCCGTCGCTGGCTCCGGTGGTGACCCAGGTCTCGATGAGATCCGCGAGCTGGTCGGGGGTGCCGGTGAACTCGAGCCCGCCGGGCAGCCCGGTGAGCTCCTCGGCGAGCTGCAGGAACGTGCGGCCCGTGTCGCGGGTGCGGGCGAGGAGCTCGTCGGTGCGGCTCGTCCGATCGCCGGTGACGGCGTCCTCTGTGAGCGGGCGGTCGGGGTCGATCCTCGAGAAGTCGAGGCTCGCGTTGTGCGCGAGGTTCCGCCAGCGGAACTCGGGGTCGACGGCGCCCTCGAGGGCGGCGCGGGTCGCTTCCGCCTCGGCCTCCGTGGAGCCGAGCACGTACGCGACGCCGGGGAGGACGAGGACGTCGGACGGGTTCCGGCCGTGCCGAACGGCGGCGTCGCGGACCTGCCGCCGGAACGCACGAGACGCCTCCGGGCTGCTCTGTGCGGTGAACACGAGGTCGGCCCGGTGCCCGGCGAGCTCGACGCCGGGCCCGGAGGAGCCGGCCTGCGCGTAGGCGGGGCGCCCCTGCGGCGACCTCGGCAGGGCGAGCGCGCCAGCGACGTCGAAGAACCGGCCGTGGAAGTCGACGGGTCGGATGCCGTCCTGCCGCGCCCAGACCCCGGCGGCCGGGTCGGCGACGACGGCGTCCTCGTCCCAGCTGTCGAACAGGCGCGTGATGACGTCCACGAACTCCTCGGCGCGGACGTAGCGTTCGTCGTGCGGCGGGTGGGCGGCGAACCCGAAGTTGCCGGCCGCCCCGGCGTACCGGGTGGTCACGATGTTCCAGCCGGCGCGGCCGCCGGACAGGTGATCGATCGTCGACAGCCGTCGTGCCAGGTCGTACGGCGCGCAGTAAGTCGTCGAGGCGGTCGCGATGAGACCGATCCGGCTCGTGACGGTCGCGAGGGCGGCGAGCAGCCCGAGCGGGTCGAAGCCGAGCTGGGGGAAGTACTGCGCGCGGAAGGGCTCGAGCCCGGGTGAGTCGGCGAAGAAGGCGGCGTCGAACAGGCCGCGTTCGGCCGTCTGCGCGCCGGCGATCAGCGTGGCGACGCCGGCGGCGGGCGTCAGCTGCGCGGGGTCGGCGAGCTTCCACGCGGACTCGTGGTAGCCGATCCCTGCGAGGAAGGCGGTGAGGTGGGCCTGCGGCTCGTCGGTCATCGGGTCCTCCGGTCAGGCGGCGTGGGCGGCGTGGGCGCGATCCGCCACGGTGGTGAGCCGCGCGTGCACGAGCGCCGAGGACGCGGTCGGCGGGACCTCCTGCCCGATGCGGCGGTACGGCACAGGATCGATCCGCGAGCGGAGGTCGATCGGCACCGCGTCAGGATGCATCGGGGCCCGCGATCGCCGAACGACCGTCGAAACCGGGCGTCACAGACCCTGCAACGCGGCGTCACACAACCCGGGGGCGCGACCGGTCTGCCTACGGTCACGCCATGACGAGCATCCCGACGACGACGACGGAACCGGTCCTGGAGATCCCCCATGCACCCGACGAGAGCGCGCTGCTGACGCGCCGCTTCCCCCGCTACCCGGACCGCTTCACCTGGGAGCCGAGCAGCCGGTGGGTGCGCGGCATCGTCGGCGACGTCGCGGTGGTGGACAGCCGGCACCAGATCCTCGTGTGGGAGCCGGGCCACAAGGTGCCGGAGTACGGGTTCCCCGAGTCGCACGTCCGCACCGACCTCCTCGTGCCGGGCTCGGCACCGGAGGAGCGCCGGTGGCGGCCGTCGACGCCGGACGTGGAGTGGTTCGACCTGGTCCTCGGCGACCGGCGGATCCGCGCAGCCGCGTGGCGGTGGACGGTGCCGGGGCTCGAGCACTACCTCGGCGTCAGCTGGTACACCGGCGTGCTCGACGGCTGGTTCGAGGAGGACGAGCCGGTCATCACGCACCCGCGGGATCCGGGCAGCCGGATCGACGTCCTCCCGACGAGCCGGCACGTCGTCGTCCGGGTCGACGGGGAGCAGGTCGCGGAGTCGTCGGCCGCGGTGGTGCTCTACGAGCACGGCCTGCCCGCACGGTTCTACCTCCCCGCCGACGACGTGCGGTGGCAGGCGCTGACGCCGATCGACTTGCGGACGACCTGCCCGTACAAGGGCGAGGCGGACCGCTACTGGGCGCTCGCCTCGGCGCCGGAGCGGGAGATCGCCTGGTCGTACAGCGCTCCGTTCCACCAGGTCTCCGCGATCAGGGACCGCATCGCGTTCTACAACGAGCGGGTGGAGCTCGTCGTCGACGGCGTCCCGTACGTGGACTCGCCGAAGACCTGGGCCTGAGCCGCTCCGGCGCCGCGATCAGGCCGCGCGGCGCCGGAGCGACACCGCGGCTTCGACGAGCGACGCCGTGTAGGCGTGGCGCGGCTGCTCGAACACGCGGTCCGCGTCGTCCAGCTCGACGAGCCGGCCCTCGTGCAGCACGCCGATCCGATGGGACAGCCGTCGGACGACGGCGAGGTCGTGGGAGATGAAGAGGAGCGACACCCCGGTACGCTCCTGCAGCTCGACCAGCAGGTCCAGCACCTGGCGCTGCACGGACACGTCGAGCGCGGACGTCGGTTCGTCGCAGACGACCAGCGGCGCCCGGCCGGCGAACGCGCGGGCGATCGCCACGCGCTGCTTCTGCCCGCCGGAGAGCTGGTGCGGCAGCTTGTCGAGCAGGTCCCCGTCGATGCCGACGCCCGCGGCGAGCTCCTCGACGCTCTGCTGCCCGCTGAGCAGGCGGATCGACCGCGCGAGGACGCGGCGGACGGTGCGGCGAGGGTTCAGCGAGGCGTCCGGGTTCTGGAACACGACCTGCACGGGCGGGATGCCCTGGGCATCCGCGTCGATGCCGATCGTGCCGCCGTCCGGGCGGACGAGGCCGGCGATCGCACGGCCGAGCGTCGTCTTGCCGCTGCCGGACTCGCCGACCAGCCCGAGCACCTCGCCGCGGCCGATGGTGAGCGAGACGTCGTCCAGCGCGAGTCGGTGCCCGTACCGCTTGGACAGGCGCTCGGCGATCACGAGCGGCCCCTCCGGCTTCGGCGCGGCAACCGCTCGTGGCGCGGTAGTCGCCGGTGCGCGTCCCGTCGCGAGGTCCGGCAGCGCGGCCACCAGCGTCTGCGTGTACGGGTGGCGGGGCGCGAGGAACACGTCGGCGGCCGACCCCTCCTCCACGAGCACCCCGCGCTCGAGGACGCCGACGCGGGCGCAGTGCGCGGCGACGAGCGGGAGGTTGTGGCTGATGAGGACGGACGCGAACCCGAGCTCGTCCCGCAGCCGGTCGAGCAGCGCCATGATCTCCGCCTCGACGCGGGAGTCCAGGCCCGTGGTCGGTTCGTCGAGCACGAGGAGCCGCGGCTCGGCGGCGAGCGCCATCGCGATCACGACCCGCTGCTGCTGGCCGCCGGAGAGCTCGTGCGGGAAGCGGCGCCCGATCGCGTCGGGCTCGGGCAGCCGGACCTGCTCGAAGGCCTCGACGGTCCGGCGACGCACCTCCGCGACGGACGCGCCGTGCAGCCGGTGCACCTCGGCGACCTGCGCACCGACGGGCAGGGTCGGGTTCAGCGCGAGACCGGGCTCCTGGTAGACCACCGCAAGCCCGCTCGCCCGGAAGCGTCGGAGCGCGCCGGCGTCGAGGCCGAGCACGTCGACGCCGCCGACCTCGAGCGCGGTCGCAGCGATCTCGGTGCGGTCGGGCAGGTACCGGGTGAGCGACATCGCGGCGGTGGTCTTGCCGGAACCGGACTCCCCCACCAGGCCGTAGGACTCCCCCTGCGCGATCTCGAACGAGACGCCGCGGACGGCGGCGACCGGTCCGGATCGGGTCGGGTAGGCGACCCGCAGGTCGCGCACCCGGACGGCGGCGTGGGGCTGCGTCATCGCCAGACCTCCTTGATGTTGTCCGCGATCAGATGGACGGCGACGACGAGGGTCGCGACCGCGAGCGCAGGGGCGACCACGGTCCACGGAGCGGTCTGCAGGTAGATGCGGTTCTCGTTGATCTGCAGGCCCCAGTCGGGCGACGGCGGCTGCGCGCCGAGCCCGAGGAACGACAGCGACGCGGTCACGAAGATCGCGGACGCCAGGCTCAGGGTCGCCTGGATGATGACGGTGGGCAGCACGTTCGGCAGCAGCTCGCCGAGCAGGATCCGCCAGTGCCGCTCGCCCTGCAGCGCGGCGGTCGTGACGTAGGTCTTGCCCATCTCGGCGAGCACGGCGGCCCGGATGATCCGCGCGATGCCGGGCGCGAAGACGAACCCGACGATGAGGACGAGCGCGGGCGTGCTGGTGCCGAACGCGCCGGCGACGACGATGAGGAGGATGAGCGGCGGCAGCACGACGAGCACGTCGAACAGCCGCATGAGCACCGTGTCGACCCAGCCGCGGAAGTAGCCGGCGAGCAGGCCGAGCGCGGTCCCGATCGCGGTGGCGAGCAGCGAGCCGAACGGCCCGACGACGAGCGCGGAGTCGGCACCGGCGAGGGTGCGGGCCAGGATCGACCGGCCCAGCGCGTCGGTGCCGAACGGGTGGGACGGTCCCGGTGAGGCGAGCGCGGCGCCGGAGTTCCCGAACGGGTCGAGCCCGAAGACGGGCCACAGGATCGCGGCGCCGACCCACCAGACGATCACGATCGCGCTGACGACGAACGTCGGTCGTCGGAGGAGCGCGCGCACACGCCGGCGGGCGGAGGCGGGCGGGCGGCCGCTGATCAGCGCGGCGCCCGGCTCGGCGGCCGCGGCGACCGGGGCGTCCAGCCCGGTCCGGGCGTCGGTCCGCGTCGCGCTCATCGCCGGTCCGTCCGTTCGAAGGAGATCCGCGGATCCATGAGGATCAGGCAGACGTCGGTGAGCAGGAGCGTCAGCAGCGAGACGGCGCCGGTGACCATCACCCCGTCGGTCAGGAGCAGGGCGTCCTTGCGCTCGGCGGCGACGACGAGCAGCGCGCCGAGCCCGGGGTAGTTGAAGAGGGTCTCGACGATCGCGCTGCCGCCGAGCAAGGCGCCGAAGTAGAGCCCCAGCAGCGACAGGGTGGGCACCAACGCGTTCCGCGCGACGTGCCGCAGCACGATCGCGACCGGGCCCAGGCCTTTCAGCACAGCGGTGCGGTGGTACTGGGAGGTGATCGCCCCGGAGGTACCGGTGCGGACCATGCGGGTGAGCACCGCGAGGTACGCGACCGCCAGCACCACCGCCGGGAGGATCAGCGCCTGCAGCCGCTGCGCCGGGTCGCCGGTCGCCGCGAGCCCCGACTGCACCGGGACGACGTGGATCCAGACCGCGAACACCAGCAGCAGCAGCACGCCGACGACGAACTCGGGGATGGACGAGATCGCCATCAGCCCGATCGTGATGACGCGATCGCTGCGGCGTCCCTCCCGGTACGCCTGGATGGTGCCGAGCAGGACGCTGATCGGCACCATGAGCACGAACGCGACCAGGCCGAGCTGTGCGGAGTTCGCCAGGGAACCGAGCACGAGTGGCGCGTCGGCCGTCTGGTACACGAAGCTCTCGCCCCAGTGGCCGGTGACGAACCCGGCGAGCCAGCCGAGGTAGCGCGCCCAGATCGGTCCGGCCAGCCCGTTGTCCGCGTCCCACGCCGCGACCTGCGCGTCCGTGGCGTAGGGGCCGAGCGCGTTCCGGCCGGGGTCGCCCGGCACGATCTGGACCAGCCAGAAGGTGAGCACGGAGACCGCCAGCAGCACGAGCGGGATCTGCACGATGCGCTGCGCGAGCAGGAGCGCGATCCGCCTCCCGCGGCCGGTGGACGAGCGGGACCCGCGGGCCTCCGAGGAGGTCCGCGGGTCCGTGCCGGCGCTGGACGTCATCCGTGGACGGCTATCGGCTCACCGTGACACCGCGGAAGTCGAAGCCGCCGCTGAACTGCTGGCCGTTCTGGAACGCGCCCTTCACCTGCTTGCCGAGGTAGAGGCCGTTCTTCTTGAACGCGGCGATGATCGTCGGGACGTCGTTCCACTGGATCGTGGCGATCTTGTCGGCGATCGTCTGCCGCTCGCCGGCGTCGGCGGCCTGCTCGTACTGCTTCGCGAGCGCGTCGAGCTCGGTGTTGGAGTAGTGCGCCGCGTTCCAGATCGCGCCGGTCTGGTAGGAGAGCCCGATGAGCTGCGACGGCAGCCGCTCCGCCCAGTCGGTGACCGTCGCGTCGGCGTTGAGCCACGGGGTCGTGTCGTTGTCGCCCCCGTAGTACTGCGCGCCGGTCTGGACCTTCAGCGTGACCTTGAACCCGCCGACGGCCTGCAGCTGCTGCTGGATCAGCTCCGCGTAGGCCTGCTCGCCGTCGTAGGTGGTGATGGTGAAGCTGACGGTCTTGCCACCCAGCAGCTCCTTGACCTTCGCCGCATCCTGGTTGCGCTGCGTGAGGCCGGTCGGCTGCACCCCGTAGTCGGGGAAGGTGGAGACGTCGTTGCCGATGCGGGCGGCTCCGCCGTACACGGTCTTCACGATGGCGTTGCGGTCGAGCGCCCAGGCGACGGCCTGCCGGACCTTCACGTCGTCGAACGGCGCCTTGGTCGTGTTGAAGGTGAGGCCGTCGTACTTCGTCCACCCCTGCGAGGTGAGCGTCGAGTTGCTGTCGTTCAGGGCGGCGGCGACGGCCGGGCTCTGGCTGATCTGGTCGGTCTCACCGCTCTGGAAGGCGAGCAGCTGCGACTGCTCGTCGGAGTAGAACTTCACGTCGACGCCGTCGAGCTCCACCTTGGCCGCGTCCCAGTAGTTCGTGTTCTTCACGAACGTGACGCCCTGCCCGGCGGTGTACTGCTTCACCACGAACTGTCCGGCGCCGACGGGATCCTTGATCCAGGTGGCCGTGTCGGTGCCCTTCGGCAGGATCGCGGTGTTCGCCCCGGTGAGCAGGTAGGGGAAGTCCTGGTACGGCTGATCGAGCGTGAAGTCGACCGTGTCCCCGTCACCTGCTGCGACGGACTTGAGGACGCCGGCGAAGGAGCTCTTCGCGGGCGACTGGCTCTTCTCGGCGATGATCGCCTCGAACGACGAGACGACGTCGGCCGGGGTGACGGCGGAGCCGTCGGAGAACTTCGCACCGGACCGCAGCTCGACCGTCCAGGTCAGCCCGTCGGACGACGGCTTCCACGAGGTCGCGAGCTGCGGCTCCAGCTTCCCGGTGGGGCTCTGGATGATGAGGCCGGCGGAGGCGAGGCCGACGATGAACATCGCGTTGTAGTCGGCGGTCGTCAGCGGGTCGATGTTCCCGCCGGGCGCGGTGAGCCCGAGCCGGTAGGTGCCGCCGGCTGCACCGCTGGACGACGTCCCGGACCCGCCGGGGGTGGCGGCGGTGGAGCATCCGGTGAGCAGGAGGGCGACGGCTGCGGCGGCAGCGACGAGGGCGTGCGGTCGGACTCGGGTCCTGGACATGCTGCTGTCCTTCGAAGCGGGCGACTGGTGGTCGCGGATCGGGCGTGTGGTCCACGAACCCTGCCCACGATCGACCGCGTTCGGGACATCCGATGACACGTCCCGAAACCTGCCGTCACGCGAGGTAACGGGCGCTCGTCACAGTCGGTAACCGGCATCGGCGCCGCTCGGCCCTCGGGCTACCGTGCCCCGCGCCGAAGGGAGACGTCATGGGGATCGAACGGACCAGCACGGTGCGCGCAGCGGAGCGGGCCGAGGTGCGCCTGGACCCGTACGGCAGCGACACCGACGCGCTGCGTCGGGTGTTCTCGGGCTTCCCGTCCGGCGTCGCGGCGATCGCCGCCGAGATCGACGGTTCGCCGACGGTGCTCATCGCGTCGTCGTTCACCGTCGGGGTGTCGCAGGATCCCCCACTGGTGCTCTTCGCGGTCCAGCGCACCTCCGCCTCCTGGCCCGTCCTCGCCGAGGCTCGGACCCTCGGGGTGTCCGTGCTCGGGGAACGGCACGAGGAGAAGACCCGTCAGCTCGCGTCGACGAGTCGTGCAGGGCGGTTCGACGGCGTGGAGACCTCCGTCTCCCCCACCGGCGCGGTGTTCCTGCACGGCGCCCCGATCTGGCTCGAGACGAGCGTCGAGCACGTCTACCCGGCGGGAGACCACGACATCATCGTGCTGCGGGTGCTCGCGCTCCGCGACGACTTCCAGCACCTCCCGCTCGTCTGGCACCGGTCCGCGTTCGCGTCGCTGCAGGAACCGGTGGAGGGTCGTTCGCGCGCCTCATGACGCCCGCCGCGACGGGCGGCTACGCCTGGCGGCGCGGATGGTCGGCGACGAAGACCGGTGGCAGCAGTCCTCCGCCCACGCACAGCAGCCCGGCCACGGGGTACGGGTGGGCTCCTGCACCGCTCGCGGCGGGAACGGCCTCGTTCACGGAAGGGCTCGACGTGCGCGGATCACTGTCTCCCGACATGCAGCGCACGGTAGTGCTGCGACGATCCGTCCGCGTCTGCATGACGGCCTGTGTCGGAACGGTGACGGCGCCGGGCGTGCCCCGGGTTACCGCGCGTGACAGCACGAGCCGTGCCGGCTGCACGACCGGGGTTGGATGGTCGGCGTCGCGATCGGGAGGGAGGCGCCGATGGTATCCGACTTCGACGGCCTCAGTCGCGAGCAGCTGAACCGGCGCACGAGCCGGAAGTGGAGCCTCGACCCCGGCACGATCGGGGCGTGGGTCGCCGAGATGGACTTCGGCACGGCCCCTGCCGTGCAGGAGGCGCTGCTCGCCGGCGTCCGGGACCAGGTCTTCGGGTACCTCACGCCGTCCCTCGCTGCAGAGGTCGCCGCAGCGACGAGCGACTGGTACGCCGACGAGTACGCGTGGCGGCCCGAGGTCGAGCGGATCCACTCGATCACGGACGTGCTGTCCGGGCTCGAGATCGCCGTCCGCAACTTCTCCCGCCCCGGCAGCGCCGTGATCGTGCCGACCCCGGCCTACATGCCGTTCCTCACCCTGCCCGGCCTGCTCGGCCGCCGGATCATCGAGGTGCCCGGCCGGCTCGTCGCCGGCCGGTGGGAGCTCGACCTCGACCGCATCGACGACGCGTTCGCGGCCGGCGGCGGCACGCTGCTGCTCTGCAACCCGCACAACCCCACCGGGCGGGTGCTCGATCGCGCCGAGCTGGAGGCGGTCGCCGCGGTCGTCGAGCGACACGACGGGCTCGTGCTCGCCGACGAGGTGCATGCGCCGCTCCGGTTCGGCCGCCCGCACCTCCCCTACGCGGCGCTCTCCCACGCCACCGCGGCGCACACGGTCACCATCACGAGCACGTCCAAGGCCTGGAACGTGCCCGGGCTGAAGGCCGCGCAGCTGATCCTGTCCTCGCCCGAGCACGAGCGGTCGTACCGCGCGCACGACATCGACCACCTGCACGAGCCGTCGACGCTCGGTGTGCTCGCGGCGACCGCCGCCTACCGGCACGGGCGCGAGTGGCTGCAGGACGTCAACGCCTACCTGGACCGCAACCGGCTGCTGCTCGCGGAGCTGCTCGACGCGGCACTGCCGCAGGTCGAGTACATCGCGCCCGAGGCGACCTACATCGGCTGGCTCGACTGCGCCGCCCTCGACGTGCCCGGCGACCCCGCGGACTTCTTCCGTGCGGAGGCCGGGGTGACGCTCACCGCCGGCGGGCGCTGCGGGACCGGGTACGACCGGTTCGTCCGGCTGGTGTTCGCCACCCCCGCCCCGATCCTGCGGGAGATCGTCGGCTCGCTGGCCGCCGCCGCAGCCCGTCGCCCGACCGCCGTCGCTTGAGGGATCCCGGCGGCGGGAGCATCCCGGTCCGCCCGTCGGGCTGAACGAACAACCCCGAACAGAAAGCCGTGCACCGTCATGACCGCCTACCTCGACAGCAGTGACAAGCAGTACACCCGCGTCTACAAGCGGACGACGCCGGACATCCTGTCCGCGTTCAACGACTTCAACTCGGCCGTGTTCGCGACCGAGGGCCGCGAGATCCCGCTGAAGTTCCGCGAGCTCATCGCGCTCGGCGTCGCCCTCACGACCCAGTGCACGTACTGCATCGACGCGCACAGCAACGCAGCGGTCGCCGCGGGCGCCTCCGAGACCGAGCTGGCCGAGGCCGCCTGGGTCGCGTCCGCCCTCCGCGCCGGCGCCTCGTACGCGCACGGCCGGCTCGCGTTCAAGCTGACCGACGGCGCGCACGCGCACGCCCACTGACCCGGGCACGGGCATGCGCTTCGGCTACTGGACCCCGATCTTCGGCGGCTGGCTGCGCAACGTCGAGGACGAGGGCATGCCCGTGTCCTTCGGCTACGCCGCCGAGCTCGCCCGGTTCGCGGAGGCGAACGGGTTCGACGTGACGCTCGTGCCCGAGCTGAACCTCAACGACATCAAAGGCGTCGCAGCCCCCAGCCTGGAGGCGTGGGCGGTCGCCGCCGCGCTCGCGGCGGTCACCGAACGGATCGAGATCATGGCCGCCGTGCGTCCCGGGTTCCACCTGCCCGCGGTGACGGCGAAGCAGGCAGCGACGATCGGCCGGATCTCCGGCGGCCGGTTCACCCTGAACGTCGTCTCGGCCTGGTGGGAGCAGGAGGCGCGCCAGTACGGCGGCGTGTTCTCGGCGCACGACGACCGGTACCGGCGGACGGAGGAGTTCGTCGCGATCCTCCGAGGCCTGTGGAACCGCGACGGGTTCGACCTCGACGGCGCGTTCTACCGGATCGAGGGTGCGCACCTGCAGCCGAAGCCCGACCCGCTGCCGGTGATCTACGCCGGCGGCGAGAGCGAGGCGGGCAAGACGTCGATCACCCGGTTCGCCGACGCCTACCTCACCCACGGCGGCACCCCCGACGAGCTGCGCGTCAAGGTCGCGGACATGCGGGAGCGGCGGGAGGCGGCCGGCGGTGCGCCGTTCTCCTCGTTCGGGATGGCCGCCTACGTCATCGTGCGCGACACCGAGCGGGAGGCGCAGGCCGAGCTGAGCCGCATCACGGACGTGTCCGCCGGTCCCGCGTACGAGTCGTACCAGGACTTCATCGCCAAGTCGCAGCTGGAGCACCGGCCCGACCTGCGCGACTACTCCGTCTCCAACCGCGGCCTGCGCCCCGGCCTGGTCGGCACCCCGGAACAGGTCGCCGAGCGGATCCTCGAGTTCGAGGCCGCCGGCGTCGACACCCTGCTGCTGCAGGCGTCCCCGCAGCGGGAGGAGCTGGAGCGGCTGGCCCGCGACGTGATCCCGCTCGTGCGCACCGCCGGGGCGGCGCGGTGACGGGCAAGCGGCTGCTCCTCAACCTGTTCGAGATGGGCACGCCGACGCACATCACGCACGGGCTCTGGCGGCTGCCCGGCAACGACCGGCACCGCTACACCGACATCGCGTACTGGCAGGAGCTCGCCGTCGCGCTCGAGGAGGGCGGGTTCGACGCGGTGTTCCTCGCCGACGTCGTCGGCGCCTACGACGTGTTCCGCGGCGGCTTCGACGACGCGCTGCGGGAGGGCCTGCAGCTGCCGAACATCGACCCGCTGCTCGTCATCCCGGTGATGGCGGCGGTGACGAAGCGGCTCGGCTTCGGGGTGACGTTCTCGACCAGCTACGAGCCGCCGTTCGCGTTCGCGCGGCGGATGAGCACCCTCGACCACCTCACGCGGGGGCGGGTGGGCTGGAACGTCGTGACCTCCTACCTCCCGAACGCCGCACGGAGCTTCGGGCTCACGGAGGAGATCCCGCACGACGAGCGCTACGCGATCGCGGCGGAGTACCTCGACGTCGTCTACAAGCTGTGGGAGGGGTCGTGGGACGACGACGCGGTCCAGCGCGACGCGGCGCGCGGCGTGTACACCGATCCGGCGAAGGTGCGCAGGATCGACCACGTCGGCCCGCGGTTCTCGGTCGCCGGCCCGCACCTGTCCGAGCCCGGCCCGCAGCGCACGCCGGTGATCTTCCAGGCGACCGCCTCCCCGGTCGGCATCGCGCTCGCGGCGCAGCACGCCGAGCTCGTCTTCACCATCCAGTGGGGCGCCACGGTGCACGCGACGGTCCAGGCGTTCCGCGACGCCGCGGTCGCCGCCGGGCGCGAACGGGACTCGTTGAAGGTGCTCGTGCAGTCCGCCGTGTTCGTCGCCGGGACGGAGGCGGAGGCGCGCGCGAAGCTCGAGACGTACCGCGCGTTCCGCAGCGAGATCGGCCTCTTCGTGCACACGAGCACCGTGTTCGACCCGACGCAGCACGCGCCGTCCACGATCGTGGCGGACGCGGTGGCGGCGGAGGGCGGCGACCTCGGCGCCGTGCGCCCGCTGCTGCGCGGCCTCACCGTCGCCGAGTACACGGCGGCCGTCGACGAGGCGTGGACGGAGGAGTTCCTCGCCGTCGGCGATCCCGAGCAGGTCGCCGACCGGATCGAGCACTGGCTGGACGTCGACGACGTCGACGGGATCAACCTGCGGCAGTACCACTCGTTCGACACCGTGCGGGACTTCGCCCGGTACGTGACCCCGGTGCTCCGGCGCCGGGGCCGGCTGCCGGAAGCGGACGACGCCGAGGGCGTCACCCTGCGCGAGCGCCTGTTCGGTCGCGGCCCGCGGCTGCCGGACACCCATCCTGCGCGGCGCTACCGCGGCGGTGCGCACCTCGGCTGAGCGGACTCACGCCTCCCGCCCGACCCGCACCGCGAGCGGCGCCGGGTCGATCGTGACGAGCACCTCCTGGTAGGCGAGCCACAGGCGGTGCAGCCCGGTGCCCGCAGCGGTCGCGGAGGCGCCGAGGGTGTCGAACATCGCGGTCACCGCGATCCCCGCGACGCGGTCGAGGCCGAGCAGGACGGCGTCGAGGTCCTCGTCCCGCGCCGTGCCCGCGGCCGCCTCCGCGAGCAGCGCGTCCGCCGCGGCGACGGCGATTGCGGCGAGCCCGGCGTGCTCCCCGAGCAGCCGCAGGTGCTGCGGGTCGTCCCGCGACCTCGCCGTGTTGCCCCACCAGATCGTGCGCTCCCGCGCCCTCGTCTGCAGCGCCGAGGAGCGCGCGGCCGCGTCGGTGATCGCGGCGAGCGCGAGTGCGGCCTCGAGCCGCCGGGCGCGGTCGCCGGCCGCCCAGGGCCCCGCACCCCGGACGGCCGACCGGACCGCCTCCGCGGATCGCTCCGACCACGGCAGGTCCTCCTGCGCCGTCCGCCAGGTGCTTCGCAGATCCGTCATCGTGCGCGGCTCCCGTCGTCGGTGGGCGGCAGCCTACGAAGCGCGACCGGTCCGCTCCGCCTCCGTCGACACACTTCTCAACGTGCGGGCAGACCGGCGCGGGCGCGTCGGTACTGTCGGCCGGTGCCCGACCTCGGCGATCTCCTCGGCCCCGGGTTCGACGAGGTCCTCGCGGAGCTGGTCGTGATCTCGGTCGACAGCGACCGCACCGGGAGCCTGCCGCGGCGCGCGTTCGCGGCGCTCCGCTCGGCCGGCTTCGGTCGGATGCGGCTGCCGGTCGACGACGGCGGGCTCGGCGCGTCCGTGCCGCAGCTGCTCGATGCGATCCGCCGCCTCGCGGCCGCCGACTCGGGCATCGCGCAGAGCTGGCGCACCCATGTGATCGCGACCGAGCGCCACCTCGCGAGCGCGGCGTCGCCCACGCGGACCCGCTGGCTGCGCCGGATCGCGGACGGCGCGATCCTCGGCGGCGGCTGGAGCGAGGCGGACGGCAGCGGCGCGGCCCGCTTCACGACGCGGCTCGAACGGTTCGACGGCCGGCTGACGCTGTCGGGCAGGAAGTTCTACTCGACGGGCAGCGCGTACGCGGACTGGCTCGAGTACAGCGCTGTCGGCGAGGACGGCCGCGACGTCGTCGTCGCCGTGCCCGCGACCGCGCCGGGCATCACGATCCTCGACGACTGGGACGGGTTCGGCCAGCGCGCGACCGCGAGCGGGACGACGATCCTCGACACCGTCCCGGTCGACGAGGGCGACCTCGTCCCGTTCTCGGACTTCGGGCCGGGCACCGGCGGCTGGCAGCAGGCGACGCTGCTCGCGGTGCTCGCGGGAATCGCGGAGGGGGCGCGACAGCGTGCCGCAGCACTCGTCGGCGACTCGGAGCGGCGTGGGGTCGCCACCGGGCTTCACGCGCTCGAGACCTTCGGCCGGATCAGCGCGCTCGCCGCGGTGCACGCCGCGACCGGCGGACGGTTCGCCTGGAACGCCGTGACGACGTGGGACGTCGAGGCGGTCCGCAACTTCGGCATCGCCGAGCTGCCGGAGCGCGAGGAGCGGTACGCCCGCGCGGAGGAGTTCGTCCGCGCCGTGCTGGACCTCTGGGCGGCGGGCGACGAGGGGGTCCACCGCGGCGGGCGGTTCGTCCGAGTCGACGGCGCGCTGGCCGGGGCGGACCGGGTGCCGGGCCGGCCGGCCGTGCTGCAGGCTGGCGGGTCCGCGCCCGGGCAGCGGCTCGCGGGGCTGGTCGCCGACGCGGTGTTCTCGATCGAGCACGACCCCGCCGAGGCGCAGCTGCACCGCCGCCAGGTGGCCGAGCAGGCCGTGCTCGCCGGCCGGGGCGCCGACGCCGTCCGGATCTACCCGGGGCTCGCGATCGTGATCGGCAGCACGGAGCGGGAGGCGTGGGAGCGGTTCGAGCACTGGGAGCACCAGGCGCCGCCGACCTACAGCCTGAACGAGCTGTCGAAGGCGCTCGGCGCGGACCTCGGCGACGCGGACCTCGACGCGCCGGTGCCGGCCGCGGTGGTCGACGCCGCGGAGCAGGAGGGGAAGGGCTGGTCGACCGGCTACCGGCGGGTGCTGGTCCGCAGGATCCGCACCGAGCGGCCGACGATCCGTGCGCTGCTGCGCGACTTCGGCGGCTACGGCCAGCGGTTCGTCGCGGGGACGCCTGAGGCGATCGCGGACTCGATGGAGGCGTGGTTCCGGGCGGGTGCTGCCGACGGGTTCAACGTGATGCTCGACCTGTTCCCCTCCGGCCTGGTCGACTTCGTGGACCAGGTGGTGCCGGAGCTGCAGCGGCGAGGGCTGTTCCGCACCGAGTACGCGGACGGCACCCTGCTCGACCGGTTCCGCTCGCCCTGACCGGCGCAGGCGGCGTCAGCCGTCGGTCGCCGCAGGCGGGGTGCCGACGTACCAGATCTCGGGCAGCGGCTCGTCGAGCAGCGCCCGCGCGCCGAGGGCGCGCGCCTTCAGATGCGCGGGGTTGTGGTTCGCCAGCGTCCTCGCGTTGCGCCAGTGGCGGTCGAAGCCGCGACGGGCGTCGACGAGCGAGCCGCCACCGAGGTCGAAGAGCGTCTGCGCCGCCTCGAGCACGAGGCCCGGCACCACCACCTGCGCCTGGGTGACGAGCAGGTGGCCGTCGAGCGTCTGCCCCTCCGCGGGACGCGCGAGGTCCTGGTCGACCGCCGCCGCGGCGGCACGCACCGCGGCGACGACCGTCCCCGCGATGCCCTCGATGCGGCCGACGCGCTCCTGCAGCTGCGGGTCGTGGTCCGGTGTCGCCGCGGACGCGTGCGTGTAGTGCCGGGTCCGCCCCCGCAGCCAGGCGACGGCGTCGTCGTGGACGGTGACGGCGATCCCCGCGAGCGTCGCGAGATGGTTCAGCTGCAGGATCGCGTCGACGTTCCCCTGCCTGCCGCCGGCCCCCTCGCCCTCGCGCACGTCGGCCGGGTCCACCTCCACCCCGGTGAGGACGACCGTGCCGGAGGTGGTCAGCCGCTGCCCGACGCCGTCCCAGTCGTCCAGCAGCTCGACACCGGGCGCGTCCGCCCGGACGGTGGCGGTGCGATGCCGCCCGTCGGCGCCCGACACGAGCACGTGCAGCCGGTCG
>NZ_CAXTOQ010000032.1:0-27629 GCF_964245895.1 uncultured Amnibacterium sp. | reverse complement strand
GGAGCGGCTCGACCGCAACTGGAACCAGCTGCTGCAGGAGCTGCGGGTGCTGCAGACCGGCACCCAGCTGCTGACGGGCTTCCTGCTGACCGTCGTGTTCCAGTCGTCGTTCCGCGACCTCGCGGACTGGCAGGTCGTGCTCTACCTCGTCGTCGTGTCGCTGGCGGTCGCCTCGACGGTCGTCGCCCTGATGCCGGTCTCGCTGCACCGGGCGCTGTTCCGGCGCCGGTCGATGGCCGAGCTGGTCGAGTGGGGCGACCGCATGCTGCGGATCGGGCTGGTGTCCACGGGGCTCGCCATCGTCGGGGTCGTGGCCCTCGTGTTCAGCGTCGCCGTCGGGCCCGCGGGCGCGATCGCGGCCGCGACGGTCGGCGCGGTCGTGATCCTGGTGCTCTGGCTGGCGCTGCCCCGCCGGCTGCAGCGGGGCGCGGAGGCCCCGCACGGCCCCAGCACCTGAGCGGCGGCCTACGCGCGCTTGCGGCCGGTCTTCTCGGCCGGCTTCGCCTTCGCCCGGTTCGCCTCGACGCTGCGCTTCAGCGCCTCCATGAGGTCGATCACCTCGCCGTCGCCCTCGTCGTCGCCGGTCTCGCCGAAGGTCGCCGCCGTATCGAGCGACTCGCCCTGCTCGAGCTTGGCGTCGACCAGCTGCTTCAGCTGCACCTGGTACTCGTCGGTGTAGTCGGCGGGCTGGAAGTCGCTCTCGAAGCTCTTCACGAGGCTGGTGGCCATGTCGATCTCGCGCTTCTGGATTCGCACGTCGGCATCGAGCGACGGGAAGGACGCCTCCCGCACCTCGTCGTCCCAGAGCAGGGACTGCAGCAGCAGGACCTTCCCGTGCACCCGCAGCACCCCGAGGCGCGTCTTCTGCCGCAGCGTGTACTGCACGATCGCGACGCGCTCGGTGTCCTCGAGCACCTTGCGCATCAGCACGTACGAGCGCGGGCTCTTCGAGTCCGGCTCGAGGTAGTAGCTGCGGTCGAGGCGGATCGCGTCGATCTGGTCGGCGGGCACGAACTCGACCACGTCGATCTCGCGGCTCCGCTCGCTCGGCAGCGCCTTCAGGTCCGCGGCGGTCAGCACGACGGTCTGGTCGCCGGCGTCGTAGGCCTTGTCGATGTCCTGGAACTCGACGACCCGGCCGCAGATCTCGCAGCGCCGCTGGTACCGGATGCGCCCGCCGTCGGCGTTGTGCACCTGGTGCATCGGCAGGTCGTGGTCCTCGGTCGCCGAGTACAGCTTGACCGGCACGTTGACCAGGCCGAACGTGATGGCACCCCGCCAGATGCTGCGCATGACCCGCCCTCGCCGATCGTCGATCTCCTGATGAACACCCGAGTATGACCCGCGTGCCGGGATCCGGGCCAGTCCCCTGACCACGGCTCAGCGGTTCAGCAGGCTTCCAGGCCACGCTGAGCCCATGGTCGGCGGAGCGAGGCAGCCCGTGGAGGTGGACGGGCGCCGGATCACCGTCTCGAACCTCGACAAGGTGCTGTACCCGGCCGACGGGTTCACGAAGGGCGACGTGCTCGCCTACTTCGCGGCCGTCGCCTCCGCCCTCGTGCCGCTCGCCGCCGGCCGGCCCGCGACGCGGAAGCGCTGGCCGGACGGCGTCGGCACGACCGACCAGCCGGGCCAGACCTTCTTCGTGAAGAACCTCGAGTCGCACGCGCCCGACTGGGTGCGCCGCGGCAGCATCGAGCACCGCTCCGGCACCACGACGTACCCCGTGGTCGACGACCTGGCCACGCTCACCTGGCTGGCGCAGCAGGCGACGCTCGAGCTGCACGTGCCGCAGTGGCGGTTCACGGCCGACGGCGGCGCCGGACGGCCCGATCGCCTCGTGCTCGACCTCGACCCCGGCGACGGCGTCGGGCTGCCGGAGTGCGCGGAGGTCGCCCGCCTCCTCCGTCCCGTGCTCGAGGGCATGGACCTGCGGCTGCTCCCCGTCACCAGCGGCTCGAAGGGCATCCACCTGTTCGCCCACCTCGCCGGGCGCTGGACCTCCGACCAGGTCACGGAGGTCGCGCACGAGCTCGCCAGGTCGCTCGAGGCCGACCACCCCGACCTGGTCGTCAGCGACATGAGGAAGGAGCTGCGGCGCGGCAAGGTGCTCGTCGACTGGAGCCAGAACCGCGCCGCGAAGACGACGCTCGTGCCCTACTCCCTGCGCGGCACGCTGCACGTGCGCGCGAGCGCGCCGCGCACATGGGAGGAGCTCGACGACCCGGGCCTGCGGCAGCTGACGCCCGACGAGGTCGTCGCCCGGCTGCGGGCCGACGGCGATCTGCTCGCGGACCTCGCGCCGGCCGGGACCAGGCACGACGCGCTCACCCGCTACCGGTCGATGCGCGACGCCGGCCGCACCCCGGAGCCGGTGCCGGCGGCCGCTCCCGCGACGGGTGCTGACGACACGTTCGTGATCCAGGAGCACCACGCGAGCCGCCTGCACTGGGACTTCCGACTCGAGCGCGGCGGCGTGCTGGTGTCCTGGGCGCTGCCGAAGGGGGTCCCCGCGACGGGGAAGGACAACCACCTCGCCGTGCACACCGAGGACCACCCGCTCGAGTACGCCGCGTTCACCGGCGACATCCCGAAGGGTGAGTACGGCGGCGGCCACGTCGAGCAGTGGGACAGCGGCACCTACGCGACGGAGAAGTTCCGCGACGACGAGGTCATCGTCACGCTCACCGGCCGGAAGGACGGCGGCCTGGGAGGCGTCCCCGTGAGGCTGGCCCTGATCCGCACCGAACGGGAGAAGCCGAAGGGCAGCCAGGGCGAGCACTGGCTGATCCACCGGATGCAGCCCGAGGCGGAGGCGCCGCCCGCCGCGACCGCCGACGGCGGCACGCCGAAGCCGATGCTCGCGACCTCGGGCGGCGTGCTCGACGCGGACGAGGCGTGGTCGATCGAGATGAAGTGGGACGGCTACCGCTGCGTCGCGCGGGTCGCGGACGGCCGGGTGACGCTGACGAGCCGCAACGACCTCGACCTCACGCCGACCTACCCCGAGCTGCAGCTGCTCGCCGGGCAGGTGCACGCCGACGAGGCCGTGCTCGACGGCGAGATCGTCGCGCTCGACGGGAAGGGCCGTCCGTCGTTCTCCCGGCTGCAGCAGCGCTCGGGGCTGACCAGGAAGCAGGACGTCGAGCCCGCGATGCGGCAGCAGGCCGTGCGCCTGCTGCTGTTCGACGTGCTCGAGGTCGACGGGAGGGCGACCCTCCGCGCCTCCTACCGGGACCGGCGGGAGCTGCTCGAGCGCCTCGTCGACGGCGGCGGGCCGATCGACGTGCCGCCGGCCGTGGCGGTCGCGAGCGGCGACGACCTGCAGCAGGCGGTCGACGACTCGATGACCACCAGCCGCCGGCTCGGGCTCGAGGGCGTCGTCGTCAAGCGGGCCGACGCGGCCTACCGGCCCGGCGCCCGGTCGAAGGACTGGGTGAAGCGGAAGCACGAGCGGGCGCAGGAGGTCGTCGTGGGCGGCTGGCGGCCGGGCACCGGCCGCCGCGAGGGCGGCATCGGCAGCCTGCTGCTCGGCGTGCACGACGGCGGGACGCTGCACTACGTCGGGAGGGTCGGCACCGGCTTCAGCGACGCCGACCTCGACGCGATCCTGGCGCGCCTCGAGCCGCACGACCGGAAGACGAGCCCCTTCGGCGACGTGCCGCGCGCCGACGCGAGCGACGCGCACTGGGTGACGCCGTCGCTGGTCGGCGAGGTGCGGTTCGCCGAGTGGACGGACGACGGCAGGCTGCGGCAGGCCAGCTGGCGCGGCTGGCGCCCGGACAAGCGGCCGGAGGAGGTCGTCCGCGAGCCGTGATCCCGGTCCCGCGCCCCGGACCGGCGGGTACCGTGGAGCCATGACACGGCGGGACGCGGCGGACGGCACGCCGTCCGAGGACGAGGTGGAGCACGACTTCACGGTGCCGGCCGACGCCGACCTGCGCCCGGCACCCGAGACCGAGCCGGACGGGGACGAGTCGTGAGGGGCCGGGTGCTCGGCTGGTCGCTGTCGCTCGGCGTGATGGTCGCCGGCGCCGTGTTCGCCGGCGTGATGGCGTCGCTCGGCGACGAGAACCGGCGTCGCGCGGCGGACTCCGCCCGGCTGCTGCGCGACCGCTCCGCGGCGTCCGCAGCCCACCTCCGCGAGCGCGGGATCGAGACCGCGCAGGACCTGCGGGACCAGTGGACGGAGACCGCGCTGGAGGTCAGGGACCGCTGGACGACCACGGCGGAGGAGGTCCGCGCCCGCGCGGTCGACACCGCCGGGGACTGGCGGGAGCGCTCCTCCGAGGGCATCGAGCGCGCGCTGCGCCAGGCCGCGGAGGCCCGCGACGCCTCGCTCGAGGACCAGCCGGACGACGACGAGGAACCCACCCCGGACCCGGCTGCCGCGAAGCCCGCCTCCACCGTCGATTGAGCGGACGCACGGCGCGCGCTCGGTAGGTTCGCTCGCATGGCCGATGCCCCCGTCCTGCCCGACGGGCCGCTCGCGACCTGGGTCGCCGCCCAGCGCTGGTTCTCCGGCCTGCGGGGCGACGCCCTGACCGTGATCGCGTCCCTGCCCCTGTCCGCCGACGGCGGCGCGCGCGCCCTGCTGCTGCGCGACGCCTCCCCCGACGCGGAGGCGGTCTACCAGGTGCCGGTCGTCGACGGGCCCGGCAGGGCGATCCCGGGCACGACGCTCGCGGACGGCCCCCACGACCCGGCCTTCGTCACCGCGCTGCTGCGCCTGATGCTCGACGGCGCCGAGGCCCGGGGCGACGGCACCACGGCCGACGGCGTCCGGATCGGCTGGGCCGGCCCCGCCCCGCGGGTGCGGACGGCGACCGTGCTGTCCGGCGAGCAGTCGAACACCTCGATCATCGTCGAGGCCGAGACCGCGGACGGCGGGTCGGCCGGCCTGATGGTCAAGGTGTTCCGCGCGCTGCACGACGGCGAGAACCCCGACGTCGTGCTGCAGTCCGCGATCTCCGCCGCCGGCTCCACGCGGGTGCCCGCCACCTACGCCGCGCTGGTCGGCACCTGGCCGGACGACCGCGTCGCGGGCGGCGTCGCCCGTGGGCACCTGGCGGTGGTCCAGGAGTTCCTGCCCGGCACCCGCGACGCGTGGCGCGTCGCGCTCGACGCGGCCAGGGCCGGCGAGGACTTCACCGAGCGGGCGAGCGCGCTCGGCGCCGCGACCGCGGAGGTGCACCGGGTGCTGGCGGCAGCGCTGCCGACCGCGCAGGCCGACGAGACGGCACGGGAGGCGGCCCTCGCCGGCATGCGGTCCCGCGCGGCGCAGGCCGTCGCTCTCGTGCCGACGCTGTCGGCCGCGGGGGCCGCGATCACGGCCGCCATCTCGGCGGGCACCGCCGGCGGCTGGCCGCTGCTGCAGCGGGTGCACGGCGACTACCACCTGGGCCAGGTGCTGCTGGTGCCGGACCGCGGCTGGGTGCTGCTCGACTTCGAGGGCGAGCCGCTGCGGCCGATGGCCGAGCGCAGCGAGCCCGACCTGGCGCTGCGCGACGTCGCGGGGATGCTGCGCTCCTTCGACTACGTCGCCGGCACGATCGCGCACGAGGGCGGCGACGCCGCGGCCGCGCGGGGGTGGGCGGGTACCGCCCGCGCGGCCTTCCTCGAGGGCTACGAGGCCGAGGTCGGCGCCTCCCTCGCACCGCACGCCGCCCTCCTCCGCGCGCTGGAGCTGGACAAGGCGCTGTACGAGTGCGTCTACGAGGTGCGCAACCGGCCGGCCTGGCTGCCGATCCCGGAGCGCGCCGTCCACCGGCTGCTGGAGGCGACCGCATGACCGCAGAGACCGTTCCCGGGACGACCGCGGCACCCGTCGCGGAGCGGCGCCCGCAGCAGCGCTCGCACCACGGCGACGTCGTCGACGACGCCTACGAGTGGCTGCGCGACCGCGAGGACGCCGCGGTCGTCGCGCATCTCGAGGCGGAGAACACCCACACCGATGCGCGGCTCGCGCACCTGGAGCCGCTGCGGGCGGCGATCTACGGCGAGATCAAGGCGCGCACGAAGGAGACCGACCTCTCCGTGCCGTCGCGCGAGGGCGACTGGTGGTACTACAGCCGCTCGGAGGAGGGCAAGCAGTACGCCCGCCACTGCCGCGCCCCGATCGCCGGTCCGGACGACTGGACGCCGCCGAGGCTCGACGGCGTCGTCCCGGGCGAGCAGGTGCTGCTGGACGACGACGCGGAGGCGGCCGGGCACGAGTTCTACTCGCTCGGCAGCTTCGACGTCACCCCCGACGGGCGCCTGCTGCTGTGGGCCGTCGACACCGTCGGCGACGAGCGGTACGTGCTGCACGTGCGGGACATCGCGACCGGCGAGGCGCTGCCCGACACGATCGAGGGCACCATGCCCGGCGCGCTGTTCGACGCGGCCGGCACCGCGATCTACTACACGACCTGCGACGAGGCCTGGCGGCCCGACACCGTGTGGCGGCACGTGCTCGGCGCCGGCGGGGACGACGAGGTCGTCTTCTCGGAGCCGGACGAGCGCTTCTGGGTGGGCGTGGGCATGACGCGCAGCCGCCGCTACCTCGAGATCGGGGTCGGCTCGAAGGTGACCAGCGAGTCGCGGCTGCTCGACACGCAGCACCCCGAGGACGGCTTCCGGGTCGTCTGGCCCCGCCGGGAGGGGGTCGAGTACTCCGTCGAGCACGCGGTGCTGGACGGCCGCGACCGGCTGCTGGTCCTGCACAACGACGGCGCCGAGGACTTCGAGCTCGTCGCCGTCGACCCCGCCGATCCCGAGGGCGGGCGGGACGTGCTGCTGCCCGGCACCTCCGGCGTGCGGCTCGAGGACGTCGACGCCTTCGAGCGCTTCGTCGCGGTCTCCTACCGCGAGGGCGGCCTGGCCCGCATCGGGCTGCTGCAGCCCTCTGGCATCGAGGAGATCCGGTTCGACGAGCCGCTCTTCACTGCGGGTATCGGCTCGAACCCGGAGTGGACGCAGCCGACGCTGCGGTTCGGCTACGGCTCGATGGTGACCCCCTCCACGGTCTACGACCTCACTGTGCCTGCCGAGGGGGGCGTGACCGGCGAGCGGCGCCTGCTGAAGCAGCAGCCCGTGCTCGGCGACTACGACGCCTCCGCCTACCGCGAGCGGCGGGAGTGGGCGGAGGCGGAGGACGGCGCGCTGGTGCCGATCTCCATCGTCGGCCGCGCGGACCTGCTCGACGGCCCGCGGCTCGCAGCGCCGATGCTGCTGTACGGCTACGGCTCGTACGAGGCGAGCATCGACCCGTCGTTCTCGATCGCGCGGCTCTCCCTGCTCGACCGCGGCGTGCTGTTCGCGATCGCCCACGTGCGCGGCGGCGGCGAGATGGGCCGCCACTGGTACGAGCAGGGCAAGACGCTGACGAAGCGGAACACGTTCACCGACTTCGTCTCGAGCGCGCGGCACCTGGTCGAGCAGGGCTGGACGGAGCCGTCCCGCCTCGTCGCGGAGGGGGCGAGCGCCGGCGGCCTGCTGATGGGCGCGGTGGCGAACCTCGCGCCGGAGCTGTTCGCGGGGATCCACGCGGGCGTGCCGTTCGTGGACCCGCTCACCTCGATCCTCGACCCGTCGCTGCCGCTGACCGTCATCGAGTGGGACGAGTGGGGCGACCCCCTGCACGACCCCGACGTGTACGCCTACATGAAGGGGTACTCGCCGGTCGAGAACGTCGGCGACCACCCGTACCCGCGGATCCTGGCGACGACCTCGCTGAACGACACCCGCGTGCTCTACGTGGAGCCCGCGAAGTGGGTGGCCCGCCTCCGGGAGGTCGGCGCGGACGTGCTGCTGAAGACCGAGATGAGCGCCGGGCACGGCGGCGTCTCCGGGCGCTACGCCGCGTGGAAGGAGCGCGCGTTCGAGCTGGCGTGGATCCTCGACGTGCTGGGCCTCGCCCGCTGATCGGCCGACCGATGCGACCGGCCTCCAAGCTCAGGGCTGCGTCGCGCGGTACCCCGACCCTCGCGCGGTAGGTGGACCTACTGCGCGATGGTCACGCCTACCGCGCGACGGCAGCCGCGGGATCCCGAGACGGGATCAGACGTCGAAGACGGCGCCGCACTCCGCGCAGGCGATCACCGGGGTGTCCGCGGCGACGGTGACGATGTTCATCGCGCGGCATTCGGCGATCGGGCACTCGCCGTGCACCGTCACCTCGGCCGCGATCCCGTCCCGCGCCTCCGCGAGCGTGTGCTTCGCCCGACCGATCGCGTCCAGCACCGTGCCCTGCTCCCGCATGCTGCCTCCCGGCCTCCTGCACGACGCTAGATCGCGGAGACCCTGACCACCAGTGCCTCCCGCGTGTCAAGGGCTGGACTTCCGGATCTCACCGGGGGCGCCAGGAGCTGCGACGGCTCGTACGGGGCGGCGGCGCGACCGCGTACCGTCGGCACGGAGTCGTAGGAGGAGGGTCGATGCCGACGCTCGGGATCGCGCTGCCGCTCGTGCCCCTCCGCGTGGGCGACGTGGTCCAGCGGGCCGCGTGGGTGCCGCACGTGACGCTGGTGGGGAACCTGCGCCTGCCGCAGGGCGGGGAGGACGTCGCAGCGGAGCTGCTGCGCCGCGCGGTCGGTGCGGCCCCTCGTCTCGAGATGGTCGTCGGCGAGGAGGCGTGGTTCGGGTCGGACGGCTCCGTGCGGGTCGACCTGGTCGAGGCGCCCGCGGTGGTCTCGCTGCACCGCCGGCTCCTGGCCTCCCTCGCCGGGGTCGACGGCTTCGCGCTGGTCGAGCCGGCGCACGCGGGCGACGGGTACCGCCCGCACCGGACCGTGGTGGCCGGGCCTCGACCCGCGCGCGGCGACCTGCTCGAGGCGTCCACGGCGGTGCTGGTCGAGCTCGACCCGGCCGGGCGCCCGGGCACGGCGGTGGTCCTCGCGGTCGCCGAGGTCGGAGCCGCGCCCTCGGCGACGGAGTTCGACGCGGCCGCGGTGCACGGCGTGCTCGGGGCGCTCGCCGCAGCGGACGTGCGTGCCTGGGTCGTCGGCGGCTGGGGCGTCGACGCGCTCGCCGGGCGGACGACCCGGGCGCATCACGACCTGGACCTCCTCGTCGACGCCGACCGCGTGGAAGCGGCGATCGCCGCGATGGCGCCGCTCGGCTTCGCCGTCCGCTCGGTGTGGTCCGAGAACCGGTGGACGTCCGTCCACGGCCGGCTGGTGCCCTCCGCGTTCATCGCGGCGGACGCGGACGGGCGGGAGGTGGACGTGCACACGGTGCGGATCCTCGACGACCGCGTGCTGCCGGTGTCGGCCTCCTCCGTGGACCTTCCCGCGGGCACGCTGGAGGCGACCGGCTCGATCGGCGGCCGTCCGGTGCGCTGCGCCACCGCGGCCGCGCAGCTGGTGATGCACACCGGCTACCCGCTGCCGGAGCGGCAGGTCGCCGACGTGGCGCTCCTCCGGCGGCTGCTCGAGCGCTGACCGTCCCGCTCCCGCCCGGTCCGCGAGCACATGAGCAGGAAGAATCCGCTTCGGCAGGAAGAACCGGCCGAGTTCTTCCTGCCGAAGAGGATTCTTCCTGCCGACGTGCTCGGTTCTTCCTGCCGACGTGCTCCGGCGGCGGCTACAGCTTCAGGGCGTCCTTCAGGAGGGACACCAGGGCGTCGAGCTGGATGGAGGTCTCCCCCGTCACCTCGGTGTCGTCGCCGTCGAGCGCCCGGGCGGCGAGCGACGCCTTCGAGTCGACCAGCTCGGCGATGCGCGCGTCGATGGTGTGCGCGGCGATGATGCGCCACGCCGTGACCGGCTCGGACTGGCCGATCCGATGGGTGCGGTCGATCGCCTGCTGCTGCTCGGCGGCGGTCCAGGACAGCTCCGCGAGCACCACGTTGGACGCGACCTGCAGGTTGATGCCGACGCCGGCCGCGGACAGCGAGCAGACGATCGCCTTCGTCTTCCGGTCGTTGAGGAACGAGTCCACCGCCCGCTCCCGCGCCGCGGCGGTCTGGTCGCCGCGGATCGAGACGGAGCGGATGTCGCGGCGGGCGAACAGCGCCTCCGCCTGGTCCATCACGTCGATGTGCTTCGCGAAGAGCACGACCTTGCCGGTGGAGCGCGCGAGCTGCGTGGCGTAGTCCGCCGCGAGCGCCGCCTTCGCGGAGCCGATCTTGCGGATCATCGTGAAGATGTTCTCGCCGGTGGTGGCGCCGCGGGACTCCTCGAGCTCCTGCTGCGCGACCAGCCGCACCAGCTGCATCCGCTGCTCGTCGGTCTCCGGCTTGCGGCCGGCCGCGAGCGACCGGTAGCGCTGCACGAGCCGCTGCTGCAGCTCGCGCTCCGCCTTCTGGATCGACCGGCCCGCCTCGTCGTCGAGCTCGACGGGCAGGTCGACGACCCGCTTCGCGGGCAGGTCGGCGGCGACGTCGACCTTGCGGCGCCGCACGACGCCCATGTCGATGACGGCCTGCCGGGCCTCGGACAGGAAGCCGGGCTCCGCGGGCGACAGCCCGGTCTCCTCGAGGCGCGCCATCAGCTCCGGCCGCGGCTTCGTGTCGTCGATCCAGCCGAGGAACTGCCAGATCGCCTTGAAGTCCTCGGTGCTGTTGATGACCGGGGTGCCGGTCAGGGCGAGCAGGAGGGGGTCGCTGCGCCGGTCGCGCAGCGCGGCGGCGAGCGACAGCACCAGCTTCGACCGCTGCGAGGAGTGGTTCTTGATGAAGTGCGCCTCGTCGACGACCATGCCCTTGAACCCGAGCGTCTTCAGCCACCCGGAGTGCCGGTCGAGCACCTCGTAGTTCACGATCACGACGTCCGCGAAGGCGTCCAGGTCGGCGCCGTCGCCGTGGATGACCGTGGAGGTGCGGTTCGGGATCCACTTCTGGACCTCGCGCGCCCAGTTCATCTTCACGACGTTCGGCACGACCGCGAGCAGCGGGAACGCGTCGGCGACGGACGCGGCGATCAGGCTCTGCGCGGTCTTGCCGAGTCCGGGCTCGTCGGCGAGCAGGAACGTGCGGTGCCCGCGGCCGACCGCCTCGATGAAGGCCGCCTGGTGGTGCATCAGCTCGGAGCCGGGCGGGGCCCAGCGCTGGTTCGCCGGCGCCTCCGGCAGCTCCATGCTCGTGACCGAGCCGCCCTGCTCGAACGCCTTGAACAGCGGTCCGAGCAGCTCCCAGTTCGCGAGCCGCCTGGTCAGGTGCGGGCTGCGGCCGAGGTCGAAGTCCGGCGGCAGGAACGGGTTGGCCAGCTGGCGCGCCCGCACCGAGACCGGGGTGACCTGCCGCTCGGCGAACGGGTCGGCGACCGTCTGCACGGGCGCGGACTCCTCCTCCGGCACCTCGTAGCCGGCCTCCTGCAGCATCCGGCGGCGCAGCGTCCTGGCGCTCTCCGACTGCGCGTGGCCCGGCTCGAGCAGCGCGATCAGGGAGGTGTCGCGGGCCGCCGTCTTCGCGAGGATCGTGGCGACCCCGTCGAGGCGCTTGAGCGTCTCGGCGCGGGCCTCCTCGCCCAGGTCCTGGTCGGTCTTCGCCCGGGCCCGCTCCTCGCGGACCAGCAGCGCGATGACCTGGAACTTCGTGCGGCCGGAGGGGCCGACGGGCCCGCGCGAGGCCGCCGTCTCCACCTCCCGCACCGCCCGCGCGAGCACGGGGATCAGGCCGGTGTTGTCGAAGGCGCCCTTGCGGGGCGAGCGCGACCGGGTCGGGGTCGCCGTGGATCGAACCAAGTTGGGTCTCCAGAAAGATGCCACGTCCGCGCGGAACTGTGCCGCGACAGCGCCTGGTGGCGATGCCGCGAGCGCGGAACGATGTGGAACGGGTGCTGCCGGGGCGGACGCTCGCCGGACGATCGTCGTCGGTGGGCCGCGGCCTGCAGCCCGGACAGTGTACCGCGGATGCGGGTCAGGCTCCTCCGGGCCCCGTCGGCGCGCCGGGCGCCGCCGCCCGGCGCAGCGGGCCGCGGGCGCCGCCCTCGAGCACGCTGCCGTCGACGTCGAAGCGGCTGCCGCACACCGGGCAGTCCCAGCTCGACTCGAGGTCGTTCCAGACGACCACCCCGCCCGCGCGGGTGCAGGAGGCGCTGACGCTGCGCACGACGTCGCCGACGCGGCTCGTCGCGACCGGGCCGTCGTCCGTGCGGTGCACGACCCCCTGCCCCTCGCGCAGCAGGCCGACGTCCGCCGGCAGGAGGCGGCGGAACCCCGCGACCCGCGCGGAGGCGGCCCGCAGGTCGGCGGCGAGCCCCACGCCCTGGCTCCTCGGCCGGGTCGCCCGCCTGCCGATCGTGGTCGCCCACGCCGGGCGCGACAGCCCGAGCAGGTCACGGCTGATCCGGATCGCGGCAGCCGCGCCGTTCGTCAGCCCCCAGCCGTCGAACCCGGTCGCGAACGACACGACGCCGCCGCCTCGCGGCAGCGCGCCCACGAAGGCGATCGGGTTGGACGGCCGGTAGTCCTGCCCGCTCCACGCGTCCGTCCGCGCGAAGCCGGGCAGCATGCGCCGCACGTCGCTCTCGAGCACGTCGGCCCGCCGCGTCTCCGACCCGCCGGTGCCGACCGGGTGCGCCTGGCCGAACGCGACGAGGCGGCCGTCGACGCCGGACGCGATCGTGGTGCTGCCGTGCTGCCCGACGGCGGTGACGAGCGGCAGGTCGGCCTCCGGCGACGGCCCGGTGACCGCGACCATGCGGAACGCGGCCGTCTTGAACGCGTAGAGCCCGCGATCGAGGATCGGCGTGCCCGTCGCGAGCACCACCTCCCGCGCCGCGTGCTCCGCGGAGCCCGTCTCCACGACGCTGATGCCGCGCGGGCGCACGCGGATGTCGACGACGCGCTCCCGCTCGCGGATCTCGACGCCCGCCTCCCGCGCCGCGACCGCGATCGCGGCGAGCAGGTGGTGCGGATCGACCAGGATCTGGTCCGGGAGGCGCAGCGCGCCGTGGTGCGGGAACGGCAGCGGCGCGCGCTGCGACTTCTCCAGCCGCAGCCCGGCCCGGTGCGCGGCGAGGTGCTCGTCGTCCACCCGGCGCGCGCCGTCGGGGCGGGTGGCGACGAGGTAGGCGTCGCGGCGCTCGTGCGCCGTGCCGGTCGCCGCGAGCAGGTCCGAGATCAGGTCGAAGCCGTCGGCGTTCATCGCGCGGTAGGCGGCGGCGTTCCTGCGGGCGGTCTCGCCGGCGAGGCGTCGGTAGTTCGTGCCGTGCAGCTGGCTGACGACGCCGGCGGAGCGGCCGGACGACCCGCCGCCGATCGGCTCGGCGGTCACCAGGACGACGCGCCTGCCTCCGCGGGCGAGCAGCAGCGCGGTGGTCAGCCCGACGATCCCCGCGCCCACCACCACGTCGTCGACCACGTCGGAGGGCATGCGCCCGACGGTAGCGGGAGCGCCTGCGCTTCCGATGACCGGACCGGGAGGGCGCGGCGGCCCGCGCTCGACCCTCCTAGGCTCGCGGGATGCCGGATCAGCCGTTCCTCCTGTCCGACGAGGTCGCCGATGCCCTGGCGGCCGGGACGCCGGTCGTCGCCCTCGAGTCGACGATCATCAGCCACGGCCTCCCCCGCCCGCGGAACCTCGAGGCCGCCAGGGGCTTCGAGGCGCAGCTGCGGGACGCCGGCGTCGTGCCCGCGACGATCGCGGTGCTGGACGGCGTGCCGCGCGTCGGCCTCGACGCCCGCGGCGTCGAACGGATCGCCAACGAGGACATGGCGAAGGCGAGCATCCGCGATCTCGCCGTCCTCGCCGCGCGCGGCGCGAGCGCTGCGACGACGGTCGCCGCGACGACCCGTCTCGCCGCGCTCGCGGGCGTCCGCGTGTTCGCGACCGGCGGCCTCGGCGGGGTCCACCGCGGCGCCGCCACGACCTTCGACGAGTCCGCTGATCTCACCGCGCTCGCCCAGCACCCGGTCGCCGTCGTCACCGCCGGCGTGAAGAGCGTGCTCGACATCGGCGCGACGCTCGAGCGCCTCGAGACCCTGTCCGTGCCGGTCGTCGGCTACCGGACGACCGCGTTCCCCAGCTTCTGGCTCGCCGCCTCCGCGTTCGACCTCGACTGGCGGGTGGAGTCGCCGGAGGAGGTCGCGGCGATCCTCCGCGCGCAGGACGCGGCGCCCCAGGACGGCCGCCCCCGACCGGGCCTCGTCGTCGCGAACCCGGTGCCGCTGGACCTGCAGTGGGACCCCGTGGAGCACGACCGCGTGCTCGCCGAGGCGCTGCGCGCGGCGGCAGCCGCCAAGGTCAGGGGCAAGGCGGTCACCCCGTTCCTGCTCTCCTTCATCGTGACGGCATCGGACGGCGTCTCGCTCGAGGTCAACCTGGCGCTGGCGCGGAACAACGTCAGGGTCGCCGGAGAGATCGCCACGGCGTACGCGGCGCGATGACCGGGATCCTCGCGATCGGCGACGTCATCGACGACGTGATCGTGCGGCCCGCTGGTCCGATCGCGCCGGACACGGACACCCCCAGCGCGATCGAGCGCACCGCCGGAGGGTCGGCCGCGAACACCGCCTGCTGGCTCGGCGCGTCCGGCGCGAGCGCGACGCTGGTCGCCACGGTCGGCCGGGAGGACGTGCCGCGCCACGAGGCGCTGCTCGAGCGGCACGGGGTCGTGCCGCACCTGCGCGGCGTCGACCGGGCGACCGGCACGATCGTGGTGCTGTCGCAGGGCGGGTCGCGCGCGATGCTCACCGACCGCGGCGCGAACGCGGAGACCGCGCCGGACGACGTCGACGACGGGCTGCTCGCGGACCACGCGCTGCTGCACCTCACCGGGCACGTGCTCGGCGGGCCGGACCGCGACGAGGGGTGGCGGGCGCTGCTCGCCCGGGCGCGGCTGGCCGGGCTGTCCACCTCCGTCGCCCCCGGATCGGCGGCGTGGCTGCAGGATCTCGGTCCCGGCCGGTTCCGCCGGATCACCGCGGGCGCCGACCTGCTGCTCGCCGGGCTCGACGAGGCGCGGCTGCTCACCGGCCTCGACGACCCGCAGGCGGCGGCGCGCGCGCTGGCCGCCTCCCACGGCCTGGTCGTCGTGACGCTCGGCGGCGACGGGTCCCTGCTGGCGCGCGGCGACCGGGTGCTCCGCGTGCCGATCGTGACGACGGAGGTCGTCGACGTCACCGGCGCCGGGGACGCCTACGCGGCAGGGCTGCTCGGCGCGCTGCTGCAGGGCGCGAGCGACGCGGAGGCGGGCGCGGCGGCCGCCGCCCTGGCCGCGCGCGCCGTGGCTCGGGTCGGCGCCCGCCCCTGAACCTCTCGCGGATCCGGATGGATGAGCCGACACGCCGCTACCGGTGCTCCGGGCGCGGCGTGTCGAGAGGCCGGTCCGGATCCGCGAACGGGGACCGGATCGCCGACCCGCCCGACCGGTTCCCCGCAGGACCGTTCACCCGGACGACGATGCCTGTTCAGGCGTCATCCATTCGGGGGGACGCGCCACGTCGCCCCCCGCGAGTAACTTGTGGCGCCACGCGAGAAAGCGAGTACCGCATTGTCCAGCCGAGGCGCTGAAGGGTCCGATACCACCCGGACGTCGGAGCACGCGCGTCCAGACCACTTCCTGCTGCACCTGAGCGACACGCACCTCCTGATCCCCGGCGGCCGGCTCTACGACGCGATCGCGCCGGAGCGCAGCCTGCAGCGGATCTTCGCGGACCTCGAGGCCTCCGGCACCCGCCCCGAGGCCATCGTCTTCACGGGCGACCTCGCCGACCACGGCGACGCGGAGGCGTACCGCCTGCTGCGCTCGATCGTCGAGCCGGCCGCGGAGCGCCTCGGCGCCCAGGTGATCTGGTGCATGGGCAACCACGACGACCGTGCGACCTTCCGCCGCGAGCTGTTCGGCCAGACCGGCAACCGCCGCCCCGTCGACCGCGTCTACGACGTGAACGGCCTCCGGGTCATCACGATGGACACCTCCGTCCCCGGCCACCACCACGGCGAGCTGACCGGCGCGCAGCTGGACTGGCTGGCGGAGGAGCTCGCCTCCCCCGCGCCGCACGGCACGATCCTCGCCCTGCACCACCCGCCGCTGCCCTGCATCCAGGACCTGGCCGTGATGGTGGAGCTGCGCGACCAGGCCTCCCTGCGCGAGGTGCTCGAGGGCAGCGACGTGCGCTCGATCCTCGCCGGCCACGTCCACTTCTCCACCAGCGGCACGTTCGCGGGCATCCCCGTGTCGGTCGCCTCCGCCACCTGCTACACGCAGGACCTGACGGGCCAGGCCCGCGGGACCCGCCCGCAGGACGGGAACCAGTCGTACAACCTCGTGCACGTGTACGACTCGATGGTGCTGCACTCCGTCGTCCCGGTCGCCGCGGGCATCGCGATGTCGCAGACGTCCGCGGAGGAGAGCGCCGAGGTGCTCGCCGCCCACGGCGTCACCGTCCCCGACGCCGTGAACCCGCGCCTCCCGTCGCGGCGCTTCGACCGCGTCGACGAGGAGCTCGAGATCATGACGCGCCCGATCTCCATCATCCGCCCGTAGCGGCAGCCTCTCATCGAGCGGTCCGCGCACCGCTCGCGCCTCCGGAGCACGTCAGCAGGAGGACCGGCGCGCGTCGGCAGGAACGCCCGAGCACGACGGCAGGAAGAATCCGCTTCGGCAGGAAGAATCGGGCCCGCAATTCCTGCTGTCGGGAGTTCTTCCTGCTGATGGACTCCGGGATTCCTGCTCAAGCGCTCACGCGAGCGCGAGGAGCGGCGCGGGTCAGCCGGCCTGGGCCGGCTCGATCTCGGCGTCCTCGACGCGCTCCCACGGCGCCGGCAGCGGGAAGTAGTGCTCCAGGAACGCCGTGACCTTCTTCGCGCGCACGTCCGGCGGCACCTCCGGGAAGCTGCCGTCGTTCAGGCAGAAGAAGTCGAAGTCGCGCCGCCGCCCGAGCCGCTTCAGCAGCGCGAGCCCCTTGTGCGTGGTCGTGTCGACGTACAGCACGTTCGAGCCCGTGTTCTGCACCGCGCGGCCGGTGAGCAGGCCGTAGTAGTGGTACAGGCTGTTGGTGACGGAGATGTTGTCCTTCGCGCGGAACGGGCTCGCGGCGGTCGCGGCGAACTCGGCCGAGAAGACCTGCTCCATCTCCTCGATCACGGTGCGGGTGAGCGGCGTCGCCGCATGCTCGAGGTGGCGGGTGATGACGCGGCCGAAGCGCTCGCGCAGCAGCGCGCGGTTCACCCGCGCGGAGTTCTCGAACCCGCTGCGCGCCGGGTCGTTGTCGCCGAGGCCGATGCGGGTGTCCGCCTCGATGAACCGGCTGATCCCGCCGGGCGAGAAGAACACCTCCGGCCGCAGGGGGCGGCCGATGAACATGTCGTCGTTCGAGTAGATGAAGTGGTCCGACAGGCCGGGGATGTGGTGCAGCTGCGCCTCGACGGCCTGGGAGTTGTGGGTCGGCAGCACCGACGTGTCGAGGAAGAACTCCTCGCTGCGCACGACGCGCACCCGCGGGTGGTCCGCGAGCCACGCGGGCGCCTTCGAGTCGGTCGCGATGTAGATGGTGCGCACCCACGGCAGGTAGGTGTGCACCGAGCGGAGCGCGTACCGCAGCTCGTCGATCTGGCGGTACCGCGCCTCCGAGTCGTCGCCCTCGCCGACGACGTACGACGACATGCGGCGGGCGCGGGCGCGCTGCCACTCCTTGTCCGTGCCGTCGACCCACGAGAACACCATGTCGATCGGGAAGGTCACGTCGGACGCCAGGTCCGTGAACATGTCGCGGATCGTCGGCCAGGTGCGGCCGTAGCGCTCGGTCGTGTCGGGGTGCATGTCCTCGGTGACGAAGCGCCTGCGGGTCAGCGCGTTCGGCGCGGGCACGCGCACCTCCGCGCCCTGCCGCACCCAGAACTCGAAGCGCACGCCGTTCTGCGGCCCGGCATGCAGCGTGCCCGCCGCGTCGATGCGGGGCCGGTACAGGGACAGGAGGCGGTCGGTGCGCTCGGGCGCGACGTCGCCGTCCGCGACGAGCACGGTCTCGCCGCGCGGCGAGAGGTCGCGCTTCAGCGCGACCGAGAGGAACGGCTCGTCGGCGCACGCGGTGCCGAGCGCCCGGGTGACCGCGAGGCGCTCGGTCTCGTCCACGACCAGGATCGGCACGTGGGCGTCGTCGCGGACGAGCAGGTACTCGATGTCCGCGGCCTCGAGCGCCTCCGCCAGGAAGACCAGGTCGTCGATGCGCGCCTCGGCCGGCGTCTCGTGCCGCCCGGACAGGGCGAGCACGCCGCCCGCCTCCACGACGTCGACACGGGAGCGGATCCGCGACGCCGGACTCTGCAGGGGACGGAGCTTCGAGCGCACGGGCATGACGTGGTCCCCCCTCATGAGGTCGTGGAGCTTCGCTGACGGTCCTCCAGCCGCTGATCGGCGGCGTCGTCGCGGCGCGCCGGCATGGCCCGCCTCCGCTGACGATCGTACCGGTCCCGCGTTCCGGGAACGCCCAGCCGGTCCCCGGGGTGATGGGGCGGATCGTCAGGCGACGAGGGGACGCAGCAGGCCGGCCCAGGCGTCGTACCCGTGGTCGTTCAGGTGCAGGCGGTCGGTCGTGAACTCGCCGCGCAGCTCGCCGTCGTCCTCCGCGAAGGTCGGCCACAGGTCGAGGAAGTCGGCCTTCAGGGTCGGCGCGAACTGGCGCACGTGGATGTTGACGTCGCGGATCCAGTCGGCGCGCTCCCGCTCGCGGGGCAGCACCGAGCAGACGACGAGGCGGGTGTCCGGCAGCTCGTGGTGCAGCCGGAACAGGATGTCCTCGATGCCGCGGACGACCTGCTCCACGGTCGCGCGGCGGGACTCGTTCGTCCCGGCCATCAGCACGACGGTCGAGGGCGCCGAGGCGACCACGTCGTCCAGCCGCGCGGCGACGTCCTCGGTGGTGTCACCCGGCACGCCCGCGTTGACGACCTCCCGCTCGGGGAACGCCGACTCCCACGGGCCGGCCTCCGTGAGGCTGTCGCCGAGCAGGAGGAGCGGTCCCGAGGAGGCGGGGCCGGGGTGGACTGCGTGGGTCTCGCTCACCGGGCCAGGGTAGGGGGCGGGCCTGGGGGACAGAAGGTGCGCGCGTAGGCTCTCCCGCCGTGCAGAACCAGAACGACGTGTCGGTCGAGTCCATCGCCGCGCTGATCGACCACGCGATCCTGAAGCCGGAGCTGACGGACGCGCAGGTCGCCGCCGACCTCGACCTCGCCGCCCGGTGGAGCATCTTCAGCGTGTGCGTGCGCCCGTCGGACGTGGCCCGCTCGGTCGCGCACCTGACGGATACCCCGGTGCTGACCGGCACCGTGATCGGCTTCCCCCACGGCACGACCTCGACGGCGGCGAAGACCGCGGAGGGCCGCCGGGCGATCGACGACGGCGCGAGCGAGCTGGACATGGTCCTGCACGTCGGCCGGCTGCGCAGCGGCGACCTCGCCGCCGTGACCGACGACATCGCCGCGGTGGTCGGGATCGCCGGAGGGCACGTGGTGAAGGTGATCCTCGAGACCGCGTACCTGTCCGACGACGAGGTCGTCGCGGGCTCGAAGGCGGCGGAGGCCGCCGGGGCCTCGTTCGTGAAGACCTCCACCGGTTTCGCCGGCGGGGGCGCGACCCTCCACCACCTGCGGCTGATGCGGGAGGCGGTCTCCCCCGCGGTGCGCCTGAAGGCCTCCGGCGGCGTCCGGAGCCTCGACACCCTGCTCGAGATGCGGGCGATCGGCGTCGACCGGTTCGGCACCAGCGCGACCGACACGATCCTGACCGACGTGCAGCGCCTCGTCGCGACGGGCGCCGCATCCGGCGCGACGGACGCCTCCTCCTACTGACGTCAGCCGACGAGGTCGCGGACGTGCGACACGTCGACGGCCATCTGCGCGATCAGCGGGCCGACGCCCTCGTAGGCGACCTGCCCGCGGATCCGGTGCAGGAACTCGACGTCGACGACGTGGCCGTACAGGTCGAGCGTCTCGTCGAGCACGTACGCCTCGACCTGCTTCGGCGGCACGCCCTCGAACGTCGGGTTGCTGCCGACGGAGATCGCCGCGGGGTAGGACACGGGCGGATCCAGGGACCGGTCGACGAGCCGGCCCGCGTACACGCCGTCCGCCGGGATCATGCCGTCGGACTGCTGCGCGAGGTTCGCCGTCGGGTAGCCGAGCTCGCGGCCGCGGTGCGCGCCGTGCACGACCTCGCCGCGCACCGCGGGCGGCCTGCCGAGCAGGTCCGTCGCCTCCTCGATCGCGCCCGCGCCGAGCAGTTCGCGGATCCAGGTGGAGGAGACGCGGCGCGAGTGGATCGCGACCTGCTGCTGCACCTGCACGGTGAAGCCGCGCTCGGCGCCCATGCGGGTCAGCAGCGCGACGTCGCCGCGGCCGTGGCGCCCGAACCGGAAGTCGTCGCCGACCAGCAGGCGCCGCATGTCGAGCGGCCCGAGCAGCACGCGCTCGACGAACGCCTCCGCCTCGATCGACGCGAGCGCCTCGTCGAAGGCGAGCACGACCGTCGTGGCGACGCCGACGGACTCGAGCAGCTCGAGCTTCTGGTCGAGGCCGACGAGCGGCGGCGGGCACCGGTCGGGCCGCAGCAGCTCGAGGGGGTTGCGGTCGAAGGTCACGACGACCGGCTCGAGGTCGCCGCCGGCGAGCACCAGCAGGTCGTCGACGACGACCCGGTGCCCGGCGTGGAGGCCGTCGAACTTGCCGATCGTGACCGCGGACGGGCCGAATCCCTCCGGCACCGCGTCGATGCCCGCGAAGATCCGCACGGTCAGGGCCTCCGTGCGAACACGGCCCGCTGGCTGCGAAGGAACAGCAGGCCCAGGATCGGCAGCGCGAGCGGGATCAGGAGGTAGCCGAGGCCGAAGCCCCACCACACCGTGTACATGAACGGGAACACGTCGGGCAGCAGCAGCGACAGCGCGCCGACGACGACGACGCCGACCAGCTCGAACGTGATCGCGGCGAACGCGACGCGGTAGGCGGTGCGCCCGGTCCGGATCAGGCCGACCGTGGCGACCAGGTAGATCACCCCGGCGACGAAGGAGAGCACGATCGCGAGCGGCGCCGTGCCGAACGCGGTGATCAGCTGGTAGACGGAGCGGAACAGCGCCGCGATCGTCATGATGAAGTAGAAGACGATCAGGGTGCGGCCGGGCCCGGACGTCCTGGGCCGAGCGGCGGTCGTGTCGGTCATCTCGCGACGATCCTCCCACTGCGGCGCGGACCGCTCGTGCGCGCGGTCAGGCGCCCTGGACGGTCCAGATGATCTGCATCCGCACGAACATCACGCCGACCGCGAAGCAGGCGACGCCGACGACGACCACGGCCCAGCGGGTGCGCTCGGTCAGGGCCCAGAAGATCGCGGCGGGCGGGATGATCAGCGCCGCGACGAGGTACGCCCACCACTCGACCGGGTTCCCGGTCGGCGGGTTGCCCGCGAACGGCGCGACGATGCCGATGACCGCCTGGGCGACCAGCAGCACCTCCAGCAGGGCCGGTCCGGCGAGCACGAGGTCGGACGGCTTCCTGCCGGCCAGCCCGAGCCCGACGGCGAGCAGCGCCGCGATCGCCGCCACGGCCGCCGCGACGGCGGTGAACCCGGCGATCACGCGTCGGCCGTCCGCAGGTTCATCAGCACCCGCGTGCGGCCTGCGGAGACCTCGACGAGCCCGACGAGGTCGCCTCCCGCATCCGTCGCCGCGACGACCGGGGCGTCGGGCAGGTCGGTCGGCAGGCGCTTGCCCTGCCGCAGCGCGAGCGCTCCCTCGTCGTCGAGCCGCAGCGTCGGGAACAGCGCGCCCATGGCCGCTGCGGGCGTCAGCAGCGCGAGCGGCGCCTCCAGCGGCACCGCGTCCGCGACGTCGAACGGGCCGACCCGAGTGCGGCGCAGCGCGGTGAGGTGCCCGCCGACGCCGAGCGCCGCGCCGAGGTCCCGGGCCAGCGCGCGGACGTAGGTGCCGGAGGAGCAGTCGACGACGACGTCGAGCTCGTCGTTCCGGACCTGCAGCACCTCGAAGCGCCCGATCGTCACCCGGCGGGCCGGCAGGTCGACCGCCTCCCCCGCCCGCACCAGCTCGTGCGCGCGGCGGCCGGCGACGTGCACCGCGCTGACGGAGGACGGCACCTGATCGATCGCGCCGGTGAGCGCGGCGACCGCCTCCGGGATCCGCGCGCGCACGGCGTCGTCGACCGCGCCCGGCTCGCCGACGGGCGCCCCGTCGGCGTCGTCGGTCGTGGTCGCGGTGCCGAGCCGGATCGTCGCCGTATAGGTCTTGTCGAGGCCGACCAGGTAGGTGAGCAGCCGCGTCGCGCCGTCGATGCCCAGGATCATCAGGCCCGTCGCGGCCGGGTCGAGGGTGCCTGCGTGCCCGACGCGGCGGGTGCCGGCGATGCGGCGGGTGCGCTGCACGAGGTCGTGGGAGGTGGGGCCGAGCGGCTTGTCGAGCAGCAGCAGGCCGGCGGTCACGTCGTCCATGGTCCCATCCCGGCTCCCTACGATCGGGCCGTGCGGATCGGGATCATCGGGGCGGGCGCCCTCGGCGGCATGCTCGCGGTGCTGCTCGATCGCGCGGGGCACGACGTGGTCGCGACGGCGCGGGGCGAGCAGCTCGCCGCGATCCGGGCGGACGGCCTGCGACTCGAAGGGGCGTACGGCTCCGCGTCGGCCCGATTCACGGCGGCGGAGGCGCTGCCGGAGGCGCCCGACCTCGCGATCCTCGCGGTGAAGGCGCAGGACGCCCCCGCGGCGGCGGCGCAGAACGCCTCGGCGCTCGACGGGGTGCCGCTGGTGATCGTGCAGAACGGCGTCGCCGGCCCGCAGTCCCTGGCGGCGACGCTGCCGTCGACCCCGACGATCGGTGCAGCGTCGATGATCGCCGCCTCCTACCTGCGCCCCGGCACCGTCACCGTGACCGCGGCCGGCGTGACGGTGCTCGCGCCGGGCACCGCCTCCGCCGTGCAGGTGCGGGCGGCGGGCGACGTGCTCGGCGCGGTCGTCGAGGTGCGGATCGCGGACGACCTGGCCGGCCTGCAGTGGTCGAAGCTCGTCGTCAACCAGCTGAACGCGGCCCCCGCGGTGACCGGGCTGAGCCTGCAGGAGGCGATCGCCTCCGGTCCGCTGACGGCGGCGATCGCCGCGGCGATGCGGGAGACGATCCGGGTCGCGCACGCGGACGGGGTACGGCTCGCCGGGCTGCCCGCGCTGCCGCCCGCGCTCGTGCGGACGCTGGACCGCCTGCCGCTGCCGTTCGCGGCCGTCGCGCTGCGGCGCGGCGTCCTCGCTCGGATGGGCGACGTGCCGAACCCGGGCAGCACGCTGCAGAGCATCCGCCGGGGCCGGCCGACGGAGATCGACCACCTCTCCGGCGCGGTCGTCGCCACCGGCGCCCGCATGGGCGTGCCGACGCCCGTGAACCGCCGCATCGTCGAGGTGGTGCGGGAGGTCGCGGCGACGGGCCGGTTCCTCTCCCCCGACGACGCCGCCCGTCGCCTCCGGTCCTGAGCTTCGTTCTGGAGGTCCACCAGACCTGCAGAACGAAAGAGGAACGGATCAGCAGGCGTCCTCGAACCGCCTCCGCGGGTGCTCGGGGTCGTCGATGTCGAACGTCGCGTTCGCGAGCCTGCGCGCGTCGAGACGGCGGAACGCCAGGTCGACGAGCGCGGACCACGCGGCCTCGTCGAAGCCGGGGACGCGCGCGGCGTCGCGTTCCACCTCCTCCGCGCGCGACAGCTGCAGCCAGGCGCTCGTGTGCCACACCCCGGCCAGGGCGCCGAAGTGCAGCAACGGGCCGGAGACCACGAGGACCGCCCGCTCGGCCGACGCGCCGGCCAGGGCGCCCTTCCGGTAGGGGTCCAGCACCTCCGACCGGAAGGTCCGTTCGTCGAAGAACCGCTGCGGGTCCTTCGCCCGCGGCTCCGCGGCGAACCGACCCATCGGGATCGCGAGCGCCGCGACCCCCTCCGCCTCCACCGCGGCGGCGAGGTCGGTCGCGAACGCCTCCCGCCCGGACGGCGCGGAGCCGGCCGGGTCCTCGATGCCGTCGAGGCCGACGACGATCCGCCCCCGCGGGTGCACCTCGAGGATCTCGCGGGCGTACTCGCCGAGCACGTCGGCGCGGGCGGGCTGCCATCGGGCCATGGCCACGACGCTAGCCGCCTACGCTCGGCGGGTGGTCGGGACGCGGGTGCGCACGGCGCGGAACGCGGACGTGCCGGCGATCGAGGCGCTGGTCGCCGCGGCCTTCGCGCCGTTCGTCGCCCGCACCGGGATCCGCCCGGCCCCGCTCGCGACGGACTGGCCGACCGTGATCTCCGCGCTCGGCGCCTCCGTCGCGACCCTGGACGACCGGATCGTCGGCGTGCTGGTCGTCTGGCCCCACCCGGACCACGTGCTCGTCGACCTGCTGGCCGTCGGCCCCGCCGAGCAGGGCCGGGGGGTCGGCTCCGCCCTGCTCGACCGCGCGGAGGCGCTCGCGCGGGAGGCGGGGAAGGGCGCGCTCCGGCTGCACACGAACGCGGCCATGCGGGAGGCGCTGGCCTACTACCCACGTCGCGACTTCGTCGAGACGGGCCGCCGGACCGAGCAGGGCTTCGACCGGGTGCTCTTCGAGAAGCGGCTCGCATGACACCGGCGGATGCCCCGCTCGTCACGGCCTGGTTCCGCGACCACGCGCGGGACCTTCCGTGGCGCCGCCCCGGGTTCACCGCCTGGGGCACCCTGGTGTCCGAGTTCATGCTGCAGCAGACCCAGGTCGCGCGGGTCGTGCCGATCCTGGAGGCGTGGGTCGAGCGGTGGCCGACCCCGGCCGACCTCGCGGCCGCACCGGCTGCGGAGGTGCTGCGCGCCTGGGGCCGTCTCGGCTACCCGCGCCGGGCGCTCGCGCTGCACGCCTGCGCCACCGCGATCGCCGAGCGGCACGGGAACGTCGTGCCGGAGTCGGTGGAGGCGCTGCTCGCGCTGCCCGGGATCGGCGACTACACCGCGCGGGCGATCGCCGTGTTCGCGCACGGGCGGCGGCATCCCGTGGTGGACACGAACGTGCGGCGGGTCGTCGCACGGGCCGTGCAGGGCGTCGGCCGGCCTGGGCCGCCGAACGCGCGGCGGGACCTGCCGGCGATGGCGGCGCTGCTGCCCGAGGACCTCGGCGAGCAGCGGGCGTTCAACGCCGCGATGATGGAGATCGGCGCGATCGTCTGCACCTCGCGCTCACCGCGGTGCGACGAGTGCCCGCTCGAGGCCGTGTGCGCCTGGCGCGCGGCGGGCTGCCCGACCTCGGACGGACCGCCGGCGCGCAGGCAGGCGCGGTTCGAGGGCTCCGACCGGCAGCTGCGCGGCCGGGTGATGGCCGAGCTGCGGGCGAGCGACGTGCCGGTGACGGCGGCGGAGCTGGCGCAGGTGCTGCCGAATACCGAGGTGCGGGAGCGGGTCGTCGCCGGGCTGCTGCGCGACGGCCTCGCCTCCCGCACGCCGGACGGCCTGACCCTCCCTGCCTGAGCCCTGCGTTGTGAAGGCGATCCGGTCGACCGGATCGCCTTCGAGATGCGATCAGACCGTGCGGGAGGGCGGCGTGTATCGAGCGAACACGCCGGTGATCAGCAGGGCCGCCGCGGCGACGACGTGCCCGAGGCGGAAGGGCTGCCCGTCGAAGGAGAACGGAATCACCGGGTTCCAGAGCACCGCGACGACGACCGGCACCGGCAGCCACGCCCACTGGCGCGCCTGCCACACGAACACGGCCGTGATCAGGGCGAGGATGCTGACGCCGAAGCGGATGAACAGGTAGCCGTCCTGCCCGACGAGCAGCAGCCCGCCGAGCAGCACCAGCACGCCGACGACGGCGGGACCGAGCGCGCGCCGCTGCTTGCGGCTGCCGTACCGGTCCGGCAGCGCGGGCGCCTCGCCTCGCGCGGCCGCCCGGCGCTCCGCCCGGTTCCCGCTCACGCCTCGTCGACCTCGCGCGGCTTGACGTACGGGTCGGCGTCGCCGGCGTACTGCGCGCCGGCCGCGAGGGCGCGGGTCGCGCTGTCCTGCTCGCGCGCCTGCGCCAGCAGGTCGGCGACGTGCGCGGCGTTCTCCGGGATCGCGTCCGGGATGAACTCGAGCGTCGGCGTCAGCCGGGCGTGGATGTTGCGGCCCACCTCCGTGCGCAGCAGCCCGGTGGCCGCCTTCAGCGCGAGGTACGAGTCCTCGCGCTCCTGCTCCGTGCCGTACACGGTGAAGAACACGCTCGCGTGCTGCAGGTCGCCCGTCATGCGGACGTCCGTGATCGTCACGAACCCGAGGCGCGGGTCCCGGAGGCCCTTCTCGAGCCGCTTGGCGATGATCTCCTTGATGCTGTCGCCGAGCTTCGCGGCCCTGCCGTGGTCAGCCATGTGCTCCTCCTGCGGTCATCGCGGTTCCGGAGATCCGACGCGACACGCCGCCTCGGGAGGTCCCGCGGCGGCGTGTCGATCAGACCATCCGGATCCGCGAACGGAATCCGGATCCGCGACTAGGCGCGGACCTTCTCCTTGGTCTCCGTCGTCTCGATCTCGTCACCGATCTGGATGTCGTTGAAGCGACCCAGGCCGATGCCGCACTCGTAGTCCGTCCGGACCTCGGTGACGTCGTCCTTGAAGCGGCGCAGCGAGTCGATCTGGAGGTTGTCCCCCACCACGACGCCGTTGCGGATGACGCGGGCACGCGCGTTGCGCGTGATCGTGCCGCTGCGGACGATGACACCCGCGATGTTGCCGACCTTCGAGGAGCGGAAGATCTCGCGGATCTCCGCGAGACCCGACTGGACCTCCTCGTACTCCGGCTTGAGCATGCCCTTGAGGGACTGCTCGACGTCCTCCAGCGCGGCGTAGATCACCGAGTAGAAGCGCACGTCGATGCCCTCGCGCGCCGCGCGCTCGCGGGCCTTCGGGTCGGGGCGCACGTTGAACCCGATGATGATCGCGTCGTCGACCGTCGCCAGGTTGACGTCGGACTCCGTCACGGCGCCGACGCCGCGGTGGATGATGCGCAGCTGCACCGAGTCGTCGACCTCGATCTTCAGCAGCGACTCCTCCAGCGCCTCCACGGCACCGGACACGTCGCCCTTGATGATCAGGTTCAGCGAGTCGACCTTGCCGGCCTCGATCTGCCCCATGAAGTCCTCGAGCGAGATGCGCTTGCGGGCCTTCGCCAGCTGCGCGTTCCGCTCGGCGGCCTCCCGCTTCTCCGCGACCTGCCGCGCCGTGCGGTCCTCCTCGGTGACGAGGAAGGTGTCGCCGGCGCGCGGGACGGAGGAGAGGCCCTGGACCTGGACGGCGCGTGCCGGGTAGGCCTCGGCGATCGCCAGGCCGTTCTCATCAGTCATCGCCCGGACGCGGCCGTAGGCCGTGCCCGCCACGATCGAGTCGCCGACGCGCAGCGTCCCCGACTGGATGAGGACGGTCGCGACGGCGCCGCGGCCCTTGTCGAGCCGCGCCTCGATCGCGACGCCGCGGGCGTCGCGGTTCGGGTTCGAGCGCAGGTCGAGCCCGGCGTCGGCGGTCAGCAGGACCGCCTCCATCAGCTCGTCGATGCCGGTGCCGTTGCGGGCGGAGACGTCGACGAACAGCGTGTCGCCGCCGTACTCCTCGGCGACCAGGCCGAACTCGGTCAGCTGCTGCCGGATCTTGGCGGGGTTCGCATCGGGCTTGTCGACCTTGTTCACCGCGACGACGATCGGCACGCCGGCCGCCTGGGCGTGGTTCAGCGCCTCCACCGTCTGCGGCA
>NZ_CAXTOQ010000031.1:0-28066 GCF_964245895.1 uncultured Amnibacterium sp. | reverse complement strand
GTCGCGCAGGTAGTCGAAGCCGAACTCGTTGTTCGTGCCGTAGGTGATGTCGGCCTGGTACTGCTCGCGGCGCTCCGCGGGGTCCTGCCCTGACAGGATCACGCCGGTCGTCATGCCGAGGGCGCGGAAGACGCGCCCCATCAGCTCCGACTGGTACGAGGCGAGGAAGTCGTTGACGGTGACCACGTGCACGCCGCGGGAGGCGATCGCGTTCAGGTAGGCGGGCATGGTCGCGACGAGCGTCTTGCCCTCGCCGGTCTTCATCTCCGCGATGTTGCCGAGGTGCAGGGCGGCACCGCCCATCACCTGCACGTCGAACGGGCGGAGGCCGATGGTGCGCGCGGCGGCCTCGCGCACCGCGGCGAACGCCTCCGGCAGCAGGTCGTCGAGGCTCTCGCCCGCGGCGTAGCGCTCGCGCAGCTCGGCCGTCTCGCCCCGCAGCTCGTCGTCGGTGACGTGCCGGAAGTCCTCCTCCAGGTTGTTCACCTGGCCGACGATCCGCTGCAGCTTCCGCAGCAGGCGGCCCTCGCCCATGCGCAGGGCCTTCTCGAAGACATTCGCCACGCGGGCACTCCCTTCGTCGCAGGCGGAGTCCGCCGGAACGTCAGCGAGCGAATCTACCGCAGGGGCCTTCCGCCGGGGCGCGACGGCGGGCCGCGACGACGGAAGTCAGACGGCGACGACGGAGCGGCTGAGGTGCGGCGGGCGGTCGGGGTCGCGACCCGCAGCCAGCGCCAGGGCCAGCGCCAGGCGGTGCACCGCGACCATCGAGGCCTGCGGGTCGACGGGCGGCACGTACAGCTGCGCGCCCGTCGCGCGGATTCCCGCCTCGACGGAGGCAGGGACCGGCTCGAACGCCCAGATCAGGCTGCGCGGCCCGGCGCAGGAGATCGGCCCGTGCTGGTACTCCATCACCGGGTACGCCTCGGTCCACATCCCGGCGGCCTCGCGCAGCTTCAGCGCGGCCTCCTGCGCGAGCCCGTTGGTCCAGCGGTGGCCGAGGAACACGACCTGGCGCAGGGCCTGCAGGTCCTCGACCGGCAGCGCCATCGCGGTCGCCGCCGTGGCGTCCTCCAGCAGCGTCGGCGGCACGAGGCGCAGGGAGGCGCGCAGCAGCGCCAGGCCGGTGGTCGCGAAGCGGGTCTGGACGACGGACACCTCGTCGGCGAAGGCGAGGTCGACGACCTGCGGCAGCCGCGCGAGCGGGCTCGCCTGGTCGCCGATGATCGCGGCGACGCGATGGCCTGCGGGCAGCCGGTCGAGGAAGTCGATGACGTCGACGGTCGTGCCCGACCGCGAGATCACGAGCACGGTCTCGTCGTCCTCGACGTAGTTGATCTCCGACGGGATGCCGGCGCGGGTGCGACCGAGCCCGGCGTCGTTCCGGAGGTTCGCGTACGCGTCGCCATGTAGTAGGAGGTGCCGCAGCCGACCACCAGCACCCGCTCATCGTCGCGGGGCAGGATCTGCGCCACGGACGGCGTGAGCTGCAGGGCGCGGCGCCACGTGGTGGCCTGCGACCGCAGCTCGGCCTCCATGTGCGCGCCGGGCGCGCGGGTCACGTCGTCCATGCGGGTTCCCTTCGTGAGCAGGAGCACTGTAACGCTTCTGCGCAGAAATGATCGAAACCGCTCACAAACGCGCAACGTCGTCGTAACATGCGCGCAGTTGGATGTTGCAACGACGCCATCACAGCACTGGAGGCCCCCATGGACGTGACCCGCCGCAGCCTGCTCGCCGGAGCAGGCGCCGTCTCGATCGGAACCCTGCTGGCCTCCTGCGCCGGCTTCACGGGGCAGAGCTCGGACGGGACGAGGAGCAGCAGCGGAGGCGGCGCCTCAGGCACGATCACGTTCACCACCTGGGCCTCGGACGAGGAGAAGGCGGCCTACGTCAAGCTGATCAAGCAGTTCGAGTCGAAGAACAAGGGCGTCACCGTCAAGGCGAACTACGTGCCCTACGAGCAGATGTTCTCGAACATCGACGCGCAGCTGTCGGCCGGGAACGCGCCCGACGTGTTCCGTGCCGGCTACGGCCAGATCGGCGGCTACGCGCAGCAGGGGGCGCTGCTCGATCTGTCGTCGTACTTCACCTCCGCCGAGCAGTCGGCGTTCATCCCGGCCTTCTGGGAGGCGGTCAACTACGACGGCAAGCCGTTCGGCGTCCCGCAGCAGACCGACACCTCGGCGATCGTCTACAACAAGACGATGATGAGCGACGCGGGGTTCACGACGTTCCCCGACAAGCTCGCGGACGCCTGGTCGTGGGAGGAGTTCGCCGCCACGATGAAGACGCTGCGCGGCAAGCTGCCCGCGTCGAAGTACCCGTTCGTCTACAACTGGCAGCAGTTCGGCTCCCCGCGCTGGCTGACGTGGCTGTTCGCCGCGGGCGGCCGCCTGCTGAGCGAGGACCTGAAGTCGTCGGCGATCCAGTCGGCCGCCGGCATGAAGGCGATGGACTACACCAAGGCCTTCTTCACCGAGAAGTACGTGCCGACCAACTCGAGCACGAAGTCGAACGCCTACGCGGACACCACCTGGCTGGCCGGCACGACGGCGATGGTCTCGGCGGGCAACTTCCTGCTGCCCGAGTTCGCCTCCGCGAAGTTCGAGTGGGGCGTCACCTACCTGCCGAAGGACGTGCGCGGCGCCGACGACCTGGGCGGCAACGCGCTGGTCGGCACGGCGGGGACGAAGAACAAGGACCTGACCGCCGAGTTCCTGAAGTACATGGTCACCGAGGAGGCGATGTCGACGTTCTGCGGCGGCGCGCTCGAGCTGCCGACCCTGCAGGGCCTCGTCGGCAAGAACCTCGGCTGGAAGGTGCAGGAGGGGGTGATGCCCGTCTTCGTCGAGCAGGCGACGACGATCACCGCCGACGACGTCAAGCAGCTGTCGGTGCCGCAGTCCGCGGCGATCACGACCGTGCTGACCAACCAGCTGGAGGCCGCCTTCCGCGGCGGGCAGTCCACCTCCGCCACCCTGGCCGGTATCGCGGCCGGCGTGAACAAGGCGCTGGCCTGATCCGCGCCCGGACGGAGGCGATCAGGTGACGGGCATCGGCGCGGCGGCGGCGGTCCGCAGCGCCACGGCGCTGCCGCCGGAGTCGCGCCGCCGCAGCCGCCGGCGCGCGAGGCTCACCGAGTCCCTGACGGGGTACTCGTTCGCGCTGCCGAACATGCTGCTGCTCGGCGTCTTCCTGCTGTACCCGCTGGTGCTCGCGGCGATCCTGTCGTTCAGCCGGTACTCCGGGTTCGGGACGCCGCAGTGGATCGGCATCGGCAACTACGCGGACCTGCTGTCCGACGCGGTGTTCTGGGAGTCCCTCGCGAACACGACCTTCTTCACGGTGCTGACCCTGGTGCTCGCGGTGGGCCTCGGGCTCGCGTTCGCGGTCCTGCTGAACCGGGCGCTGCCCGGCCGCGCCGTGTTCCGCACGATCCTGTACGCGCCGATCGTCGTGTCCGGGGTCGCGTCCGGCCTGATCGGCGTGCTGATGTTCGACGAGAACACCGGCGTCATCGACAAGGGCCTGATCGCCGTCGGGCTGCCCGGCATCCCGTGGCAGTCGAACGGCACGGCCGCGATGCTCGCGGTCATCCTGATGACCGTGTGGGGCCGCACCGGCTTCAACATGGTGATCTACCTGGCCGGCCTGCAGGCGATCGATCCGCAGCTGCACGAGGCGGCGGAGCTGGAGGGGGCGAGCGGCTGGCAGCGGTTCCGCTCCATCACCCTGCCGCTGCTCGGGCCGTCGACGTTCTTCCTGCTGATCATGAACGTCATCTACTCGTTCCAGGTCTTCGACCTGGTCTTCGTCCTCACCGGCGGCGGGCCGGGCAACGCGACGACGATGCTGACCACCTACGCGTACCAGAACGCGTTCACGACCAGGATGCAGGGCTACGCCGCCGCGATCGGCATGGTGCTGCTGGTCCTGATGATCGCGTTCGCCGCCGTGCAGTGGCGGCTGAACCGGGGACGGGACGTGACCTCGTGACCGCTGCCGTCGGCACCTCCCGCACCTCCGCCTCCGCCGCGACGGCCGCCGTGCGGCCCGCCCGCTCCCGCCGGCGCCTGCGCCGCCGCGCCGACGTGCTGCGGTTCGTGCTCGCGCTGATCGTGTGCGCGGTGTTCGCGTTCCCCTTCTACTGGATGGTGGTCGTCGCCTTCTCGCCGAAGGACGAGCTGTTCTCGACGGTGTTCCAGCTGTGGCCGTCGCGGCTGACGCTCGACAGCTTCACGGGCGTGTTCCAGAAGTTCGACGTCCTCACCTGGTTCGGCAACTCGGTCGTCATCACGGTGTTCGTCACCGTGCTCGGCGTGATCGTGAACCTGCTGGCGGGCTACGCGTTCGCGAAGCTGCGGTTCCTCGGCAAGAACGCGCTGTTCTTCGCCGCGCTCGCGACGCTCGTGCTGCCGGTGCAGGTCACGATGGTCGCCCAGTTCCGGCTGGTCGCCGACCTCGGCCTCTACGGCACGTACTGGGCGGTCATCCTGCCCAGCGCGGCCACCGCGACCGGGGTCTTCCTCGCCCGGCAGTTCATCCTCGGCATCCCCGACGAGCTGCTCGAGGCGGCGAAGCTGGACGGCGCCGGCAGCCTGCGCATCTTCCGCTCCGTGGTCCTGCCGCTCTGCCGCCCGCTGATCGCGGTGCTGGTGGTCCTGATCGCGATGGCGACCTGGAACGACTTCGCCTGGCCGCTGATCGCGCTGAAGCAGGACATCCTGTACACCCTGCCGATCGGGCTGCTCTACCTGCAGGGGCAGACGACCCCGGACTTCACGCAGATCATGGCGCTGTCGCTGATCTCGGTCGTGCCGATGATCGTGCTGTTCCTGGCCACCCAGCGGTACTTCGTGCAGGGCATCGCCAGGTCCGGCATCCGATGACGGTCACCTACGTCGGCACGCTCCCGCTGCCGGCCACCTGGTACGCCGCGCTCGCGGACCGGGTGCCGGAGGCGGAGGTGCTGCACCTCGACGCGGACCCGGGCGCGTGGCCCGCGGACGTCGTCGACCGGGTCGCGATGGTGCACACCGCCGACGACGTCGACCCGTCGCGGCTGCCCGCGCTGCGCTGCGTGCAGCTGGACACCTCGGGCGTCGACCACCTCGCGGGGTCGGCGCTGTGGGGCTCCCCGGTGCCGCTCGTCTCCCTCGGCGGGATCGCCCCGGTGCCGATGGGCGAGTACGCGCTGCTCGGGCTGCTCGGCCTCGCGCACCACCTGCTGGCGATCGACCGCCTCCGCGCCCGGCGCGTCTGGCCGGACGCCGCCACGCGCCTGAAGTCCCTCACGCCGCGCGCGATCGCGGGCAGCCGCGTCTGCATCGTCGGCTACGGCCGGATCGGGCGCGAGATCGGGCGGCTCTGCGCCGCGTTCGGCATGCACGTCACCGGCGTGCGCCGCGGCGGCGGCGACGCGCGGCCGCAGCTGGGCGCGGACCGGCCCGCCGCGGACGCGGAGGTCGTCGACGTGTCCCGGCTCGACGACGCGCTCGCCGACGCCGACTGGGTCGTGCTCGTCCTGCCGCTGACGGCCGGCACCCGCGGCCTGCTCGACGCCGACCGGCTGGACCGGATGAAGCCCGGCGCCGGCCTCGTGAACATCGCCCGCGGCGGCATCGTCGACGAGGCGGCGCTGCTCGAGCGCCTCCGCGACGGCCGGATCGGCGGCGCCGTGCTCGACGTCTTCGACAGCGAGCCGATCGGGCCCGACTCGCCCTGGTGGGACGAGCCCCGGGTGCTGATGACGCCGCACGTCGCCGGGCTCGCGCCCGAGTACCTGCGCGGCACGCTCGACCTCGTCGCCGAGAACCTGCGCCGGCTGCAGCACGACCTGCCCCTGCTGAACGAGGTGGAGCGCTCCCGTGGCTACTGAGCCGACCGAGCCCGAGCCGCTGCAGCCGGAGCCGGTGCTCGGCGCGCAGCGCCAGCGCGACCTGCTGACCCTGATCCGCTCGACCGGGGTGACGCACGTCAGCGAGCTGACCCGCACCTCCGGGGCGAGCGCGGCCACCATCCGGCGGGACCTCGCCGAGCTGGAGCGGCGAGGGCTGATCGAGCGGGTGCACGGCGGCGCGATGCCCGCGCTCCGCGACGAGCCCATCCGGCTGCTGCGCGGGCTCGAGCGCGCGGAGGAGAAGGAGCGCATCGGCAGGGCGGCCGCGCGGCTCGTCGAGCCCGGCACCCCGATCCTGATCATGGGCGGCACCACGACCGAGGCGATGGTGCCGTTCCTCGCCGACATCCCCCGCCTGCTGGTGCTGACGAACAGCATGGGCGTCGCGAACCGCCTCGCGGACCTGCCGAGCGCCGACGTCGTCGTGCTGGGCGGCGTGATGCGCCGCGACGAGCTGTCGCTGCTCGGCGACCTGACGCTGCGCGCGCTGGAGGAGTTCGGCGTCGAGACCGTGTTCAGCGGCGCGTACGGGGTCGATCCCCAGATCGGTGTGACCGGCATGCACCTCGTCGAGAGCCAGACGGACCGCGCCCTGCTGCGCAGCGGCCGCCTCGTGCTGCTGGCCGACCACAGCAAGCTCACGCAGCGCGGGCCCGCGCGGCTGATCCCCTTCGACGAGATCGACACGCTCGTCACCGACCGGCCGCTGCCGGAGGGGTTCCAGGGCGACTCCCCCGCCCCGACCGTCGTCGTCGCCTGACCACCACCACCACACCGAGGAGCAGCATGAGTTCGTTCGCGGACGTCGGACCCGCCGCGGCGATGCGCGCGTCGCACGAGCGCGTCGCCGAGCACGAGGGCATCCCGATGGTCCTCGCCGTCTTCGACGCCCGCGGCACGACCTTCACCGAGTCGGTCGAGCCCGCGCTCGCCGAGGCCGGCGCGCGCTTCGCGGCCCTCGTCGCCCGGTTCCACGACGAGCTCGTGCCCTGGGCGGCCGACGACGACGAGGGAGCGCTCGCGACCGTGCTCTCGACCGTCGCGTTCATGGGGTTCGACGCGTGACCGCGCCCACGCAGGCGGCCCTGCTGGGCGCGCTGCGCCGCGGGCACTACCTCCGCGTCGTGAACTGGCACAGCACGCCGCTGAGCGCCGCCCCCGCGCTGGAGCGCGAGCTGGAGGACCTGGCCCGCCGCTACGCCGCCGTCTCGGTCGCCGACCTCGACCGGTTCGTCGACACCGGCGTGTGGCACAAGGACCGCCCGGGCGTGATCCCGGTGTTCTACGAGGGCTACCGGAACAGCGCCGAGGTCGCCGCCCCGCTCTGCGCGCAGGCCGGCCTGACCGGGTGGTTCCCGGTCGCGACCGCGTTCATCGACTGCCCCGACGCGCACCAGGAGTCGTTCGCGCGCTCGCACTGGATCGACCTGAAGGACGAGGACCTGCTGGCCGGCGGGCGGCTCGCGATGACCTGGGACGACGTCGCGGCGCTCGGCGAGCACCACGAGGTCCTCCCCCACACCGCCCACCACGTCGGGTTCGACACCGTCGTGACCGAGGAGGACCTCGAGCGGGAGGTCGTCGAGCCGAAGCGCAAGGTGGAGGCCGCGATCGGGCGCCCGACGGAGGTCTTCGCCTGGCTGCACGGCTCCGCGTTCGGGCGCAGCGGCCTGCACGACCGCGCCGTGCAGGGCGCGGGCTACCGCTACCAGATCAGCAACACCGCGATCCACCGCATCGCCTGAGGAGGGACACCATGCGCGTCCTCACGCTCATCGGCGCGGGCAGCGCCGTCTTCACCCGCGGCCTGCTGGCCGACCTCATCGCCGCCGACGACCTGGGCGCGTGGGAGATCCGGCTCGTCGACGTCGCCCCCGAGCCGCTGCGGGTCGCCGCTCGGCTGGCGGAGGCGATGGTCGCCGCCCGCGGGGCCGGCGACCGCTTCCGCGTGGTCGCGGCGACGGACCGGACGACCGTGCTGCCGGGCTCCGACTACGTGGTCACCTGCGTCGGCGTCGGCGGCCGCCCCGCGTGGCAGCGCGACGACGAGGTCAACCGGTCGTTCGGCATCCGGCAGCCCGTGGGCGACTCGATCATGCCCGGCGGCATCTCCCGGCTCCTCCGCACGACCCCCGTGCTCGTGGAGGTCGCGCGCGACGTCGCCGGGCTGGCGCCGGCCGCGCTGTTCTTCAACTACAGCAACCCGATGACCGCGAACGTGCAGGCGATCGAGCGGTACGCGGGCGCCGCCGTCGTCGGGCTCTGCCACGGCGTGATCCACATCCAGCGGGAGCTGGCGGCGCTGGCCGGGGCGCCGTTCGAGCGCACGTCGTCGCTGTACGCGGGCATCAACCACCTGACGTTCATCTACGACCTGCGGGTCGACGGGAAGGACGCGTGGCCCGCGGTCCGCGAGCGCGTGCGCGCCGACCTGGCCGGTCCCCCTCCGGCCGACTCCGTCGGGTCGATCTTCCCGGCGGGCGCGAACGGCTGGAACAACCCGTTCGGCTGGCAGCTGTTCGAGCGGTACGGCGCCTTCCCGGCCGCGGGCGACCGACACGTCACGGAGTTCTTCCCCGAGCACTTCCGGAACGGCGCGTACTACGGGCTCACGCTCGGCGACGACGCGTTCGCGCTGCCGGAGATCCTGCAGTGGGGCGAGGACCGGTACCGCGGGATGCGCGACCAGGCCGACGGCGTCGTGCCGATCGACGACGCCGTCTTCGAGCGCAGCGGCGGCGAGCAGGAGCAGCTGATCGCGATCATCCGCGCGATCGACGCGGACAGCCGGGCGACGTTCTCCTGCAACGTGCTGAACCGCGGGCTGATCGCGGGGCTGCCCCCGCACGCGGCTGTGGAGGTGCCCGGCGTCGCGACCGCACGGGGCATCGTGCCGATGGCGGTGCCGGGGCTGTCCACCGCGCTGACCGCGATCCTCGCGCGGCGGCTCTCCTCCGTGGATCTCGCGCTCGAGGGCGCCATGACGGGGGACCGGGCCCTCGTGGCGGAGGCGATGCTGCTCGACGGCGGCGTGCCCGACGCCGCGACGGCCGCCGCGCTGACCGACGCGCTGATCGAGGCGCAGGCGGAGCACCTGCCCCGGTTCCGATGACCGTCCTCGTCATCGGCGGGACGGGGATCCTCGCGCCCGTCGTGGCGGCGCTGCGGGTCGAGGGGGACGTCGTCGCGCCGTCCCGACGGACCGAGCCGCCGTTCGACGGGCACGGCGACGGGGCGAGCGTGCCGGGCGCCTTCGACGCCGCAGCGGTCTACGCGCCCGCGGTGAGCGAGGCGACGCTGCGGCGCCTGCGCGCCGCGGTGTCCGGCCGGCTGGTGCTGGTGCAGCCGAGCGCGGCGTCCGCCCCCGACGCCGACCCCGCGTGGGCTCGGGCGGCGGAGGCGGTCGGCGCCGTGCGGGTGCTGCTCGGCTGGGCGGGCCCCGATGGCGGCGCAAGGTGGCACACGCCCGAGGAGATCGCGCCCGCCGTGCTGGCGGCTCTCGCCGACGGCGCCCCGCGCGTCGTGGGCCGGGTCCGCCCGTGGTCCGACCGCCCCTTCCTTGCATTGTGAAGGCGATCCGGCACGCCGGATCGCCTTCACAATGCAGAGCAGAGAGGGTCAGGCGGACGCGCCGGAGGTGGCCAGGATGCGGTCGGCCGTCTCGCGCTGGCCGTCCAGCGCGATGACCCCGTAGCTCCAGCCGACGCGGCGGTAGACGACGCTCGGCTCCCCCGACGTCACGTCGACGAACAGGAAGAAGTCGTGCCCGACCAGCTCCATGCGGTCGACCGCGTCCTCGACGGTCAGCGCCTCCGCCGGGAACTTCTTGCTGCGGATCACGACCGGGCTCGGCTGCTCCGGCTCCGCGACGGTGCCGGCGTCGGGCGAGCCCCCCTCCGCGACCGGGAGGAGCAGCGCTGCATCCGCCGGGACGACGCCGTGCGCCGCGAAGTCCTTCGCGCTCGCGTCCCGCAGGCTCTCGAGCCGGTTGCCGTGCCCGCGGTGCACCTTCCTGCGGTCCTTCGCGCGGCGGACGCGCTCCATCAGCTTGCCGAGCGCGGCGTCGAACGCCGCGAACTTGTCGACGCCGTCGGCTTCGGCCCGGATCACCGGCCCGGGCCCGATGAGGGTCATCTCCACCCGATCGTCGCCCGCCGAGCCGTTCGTCTCGTGGTGCCGGCAGAGCCGCACCTCGAGCGCGAGCGCCCGGTCCGCGAGGTGCTCGACCCGTTCCGCCTTCTCGTCCACGTACGAGCGGAACCGGTCGGTGATCTCCACGTTGCGACCGATGAGCGTGATGTCCATCGGGACTCCCCTCTGCCGCGGCGCGCCGCCCTGGTCGGACCTCCTGGTCGCCTGGTGGCGGCCCCTCGCGGAGGGCCGGGCGGTCTTCTTCGACGCCGTCACCGAACGCTAGCCCTGGGCTCCGCGAGTCGTCACCCCCTGTTCACCGACCTCATGGCTTCCCCTGCGCTGCTTCACCGGCGGGGCGTGGACGCGACCGTGGCCGCTCCCAGCACGGTACCGCCCGCCGCCCGCACCGCGCGGGCGGCCTCCGTGAGGGTCGCGCCCGTCGTCACGACGTCGTCGACGAGCAGCACGCGCCTCCCGGTGAGCGGCAGCCGCGCCGCCATGCCCCCGCGGAGGTTCGCGAACCGCGCCGCCCGGTCGAGGCGCAGCTGGTCGCGCGGGCGGCGCACGAGCCGCAGCACGTCGCGATGCGGCAGCCCCGCGCGTCGCAGGAGCACCCGGAGGGGGTCGTAGCCGCGCTCCACCGCCGAGCGGCGGGTCCTGGCCATCGGCACGAGCAGCAGGTCGTCGTCCGCCACCACCGCGACCGCCTCCGCTACCGCCGCCCGCAGCGCGGCGGCCAGCGGCGGTGCGAGCCCGGTCCGCCCCTCGTTCTTGAAGGCGACCAGCACCGGCTGCGCGACGCCCTCGTACCGCAGACCGCTCGCGACCCGCAGCCCGCCGACGTCCCGCACCGTCACGTCGGGCGTCAGCCGCAGCCGGCAGTCGCAGCACAGCGCGTGCCCCGGCCGGCCGCAGCCCACGCAGTCGACCGGCAGCACGAGCTGCTGCAGGAACCCGGCGACGCGGGCGACGGCGGTGTCCACAGCCGATGATCGCCCGCCCGCGGGCCGGCCGTCCTGGGGAGGAGGGGATTCAGCGCTGCACGGCGAGGACGTCGACGTTCAGCGGCGTCGCGGCCTCCGACTGCCAGACGCTGCCCGTCCAGCGCCAGACGTCGCCGCTCTGCAGGCGCACCCGCAGGTACTGCAGGCTCGGGACGCCGACGATCGAGGTGGCGCCGGTCAGGGGGCCGAGCTCCTGGCTCAGCCCGCCGAGACGCTGCACCCGCACCCGATCCGTCGTGCCGCTGGTGAGCACCGCGACCGAGGAGTCGTCGACCCAGGTCGCGTCCACGCTGCCGCCTCCGCCGCCGAGCGACACGGCGTAGTGCGCGTCGCTCAACCCGGTCGGCGCGCCGTCCGGGTTGCGCTCGATGCCGGCGACGAACGCGGCGGGGCCGGAGGCGCGCACGACGAGCACGAGCATGCGGGTGCCGTCGGGCGAGACCTCGATGGACGTGATCGACGACCCGGCGATGTCCGCGACCAGGTCCTTCGCCCCGCCCTTCCCCTTCGCGTCGGCGGCGACCAACCCGCCGGGGTCGTCCGCCGGCACGCTGTAGATCCAGCCGCGCTGGTCGAGCGTCGGCGCGATCAGCCCGGTGCGGGGGTCGACGACGCGGACGCCGGACGGGGTCACGGCGGCGACCTGCCGCACAGCGGTCAGCACCGCGGCCAGCTGCTGCCCGGTGGACACCGTGACCGCTCGCGGCCGGGAGGCGGCGACGCGGGCGCCGAGCTGCCGGTCCGCGGTGACCGTGCCGTCGGATCCGAGCGTGCCGAACCGCCCGTCCGCGACGACGAAGGGGTTCAGCGACACCGCCTGGTTCGTGAGCGGCTTCGTCTGGGAGGCGGTCTGGCCGTTCACCACGAGCCGCAGCGCGGACGGCGACTGCAGCGGCAGGGTCTGGGCCAGCTGCTGCTGCATCCGCCCGACCGTCTCGGCGGACGGCGACCTGCCGCCGGTGCTCAGCACTACCGTCGTCACGTCGTCGTCGTCGGTGGTCACGCTGCCGACCCCGACGCCCTGCAGCGCGTTGACCGCCACTCCGCCGGCGATGGGACCCCGCGGGCCGGCGGCGAGCGAGCGGACCGTCGTCTCGGGGCCCGTCGTCACCGGGAACCAGCGGCGGTCGGGGACGAGGCGGGTCCAGGTCGGGTCGAAGAACTGCAGGTCCTTCGGGGTGTACCGGCCCTGGAACACGGTCTGGGAGAGCACGATGCCGTTCGGCGCCGAGTCGATGCGCCACTGCCCGCCCTCCCGGACGAGGTGGAAGACGAGCGGCCGGGAACCGGAGGTGGGGCTGTAGACGCCGGCGGCGTCCACGACGCCGCTGAACGGCACGTCCACGGTCAGGTCGGCGTCGGTGGTGCCGCTCGTGGTCGGCTGCGCCTCCTGCACCAGGACGCCGGTCCGCGGGCGCCACTTCGCGGCGAACGACGACGCGAGGTACTTCCTGGCCACCTGGAAGTCGTTCCGCGTGCTGGCCGCCGCGGTCAGGAACCCGGCGACGATCTCGCGCGACGTCGCGCCGGACGCCGGCGGGTTCGGCAGGTAGACGATCGGGGTGTCGTTCGGCCCGTCGGTCGTGCCGGGCTGCACGGGGCCGGCCGTCGGGATCTCCGAGCACCCCGCGAGCAGCAGGACGGCCGCGGCGAGCGCCGCCCAGCGCGCGCGCCTCATGCGCCGATCCGGAACAGCCGCCGGACGAGCCCGCGCGTCGGCTCGGCGCGGTCGGGGTCCGCGTCGGCCGGCCGGAGGGGCACCGGGTGGTCGAGCTCGGCCTGGTCGGTGCCACGCGGCAGGGTCAGCACGAAGTTCGTGCCCTCCCCTCTGCGGCTCCACACGTCGAGCGTGCCGCCGTGCAGCGTCGCGTCCTCGAGGCTGATCGCGAGCCCCAGCCCGGTGCCGCCGATCCGCCGCTGCCGGGAGGGGTCGGCCCGCCAGAACCGGTCGAACACCCGCTCCGCGTCGTGCGGCGCCATGCCGATGCCGTGGTCCCGGACGCCGACCGCGACCGCCGTCCCGGAGCTGTCGACGGTCACGTCGATGGGTCGGCCCTCCCCGTGCTCGAGCGCGTTCGCGAGCAGGTTGCGCACGACCCGGGCGATGCGGCGGGCGTCGACGTCCACGTCCGCGTGCCCGCCCGGCGTGTGCAGCCGGATCGTCGTCCCCGTCTCCTCCGTCAGCCCGCCGAGCGAGTCGATGCCCTCCCGCACCAGATCCACCAGGTTCGTCGGCCGGCCGCTGACGTCCGCGGCGTGCGCGTCCATCCGGCTGATCTCGAGCAGGTCGGCCAGCAGCGCCTCGAAGCGCTCGACCTGCGCCTTCAGCAGCTCCGCCGAGCGGGCGGTGGGGGCGTCGTACCGGTCGCGGGCGTCGTACAGCACGTCGGAGGCGAGCCGGATGGTCGTGAGCGGTGTGCGCAGCTCGTGCGAGACGTCGGAGACGAACCGCTGCTGGACCCTGGAGAGGTTCGCCAGCTGCGTGATCTGCCGCTGCAGGCTCTCCGCCATCCGGTTGAACGAGCGGGCGAGCGTGGCGACGACGTCCTGGCCGCGCTCCGGGATGCGGCGCTCGAGGTGCCCGTCGGCGAGCTGCTCGCTCGTCGCGGCGGCCTGCTTCAGCGGGGCGATGACGAGGCTCGAGACCACCGCGGCGACGGCGCCGATCAGCACGAGCAGCGCCAGCCCGCCGATCAGCAGCGCGCGCTGCACCACGTTCAGGGTCTGCTGGACATCGTTCAGGTCGTAGACCAGGTACAGCTCGGTCCGGCCGTTCGCGAAGTTCAGCCCGTCGCCGACGACCACGGCCGGATGGGTCTGCCCGCCTGCGACGGGCACCGTGACCGACTGCCAGTGCTGCCCGCTGCCGTCCCGCAGCGAGTCCTGCAGCGCCGGGCTGATCAGCCGCTCGATGCCCTCGGGGCTGACCGCGTCGAGCGGCGCCCTGGAGGGGCTCGTGCTGTTGACCCAGTAGTAGCCGGTCGGCCGCGCGACCGTGTTCACGCTCGTGATCGCCTGCAGCTGCACCGCGTCCAACGCGTCGCCGTCCGCCGAGATGCCGTTCGTGATGGTCTCCTGCGCGGCGATCGTCGCGCGCAGGGACTGCTCCTGCACCTGCCCCAGGCGGTCCTCGAACAGCCCGTGCGCGATCGTGTACGACACGACCGTGCCGACCGCGAGCAGGGCGATGGAGGAGAGCACCAGCGTGATCGCGACCGTGCGCACCCGCAGCGAGCGGCGCCACGCCCGCACCGGCGCGAGCAGCACCCGCCGCGCCAGGACCGTCGCCGCCAGCGTCGCGTCCGTCCGCGGCCGCGCGTCGGGCATGGCTCAGACGGCCGCGCCGGCGCGGTAGCCGACGCCGCGCACGGTGGTGACGATGCGCGGGTTCTCCGGGTCGACCTCGACCTTCGCGCGCAGCCGCTGCACGTGCACGTTCACCAGCCGGGTGTCGGCCTTGTAGTGGTAGCCCCACACCTGCTCGAGCAGCATCTCGCGGGTGAACACCTGGTGCGGCTTCGACGCGAGCGTGTGCAGCAGGTCGAACTCGAGCGGGGTGAGCGGGATCGCGGAGCCCGAGCGCATCACCTCGTGCCCGGCCGCGTCGACGGTCAGATCGCCGATGCGGAGGCGGCTGCCCGGCGCGGTGGCCTGGGGCCGGAGGCGCGTCTTGATGCGGGCGACGAGCTCCTTCGGGTTGAACGGCTTGACGATGTAGTCGTCCGCGCCGGCCTCGAGCCCCTCCACCACGTCGGTCGTGTCGGACTTCGCGGTGAGCATGATGATCGGCACGCCGCTCTCGGCGCGGATCGCGCGGCACACCTCGATGCCGCCGGCGCCCGGCAGCATCACGTCGAGCAGCACCAGGTCGGGCCCGATCGCGCGGAACCGCCCGAGCGCCTCCGCGCCGTCGCCGCAGAAGGCCGGCTCGAACCCCTCGCTCGACAGGACGATGCCGATCATCTCGGCAAGCGCCGTGTCGTCGTCCACGACGAGGATGCGACCGCTCATGCCGCCTTCCGTGCATTCAGGCGCTCGTCCACATCGACGAAGCGCGGAGGGTGCCGCTCAGCGTAATCGTTCCGAGACCTCGGGGACGCGTCCTGGCGCGCTCCGCAGTCCCCCAGCCGCACGGCATGGAACGATGACGGCATGGCTGATCAGGGCGACGACTGGACCTCGCCCGGCGGCGCAGCGCGACCCGACCCCGAGCCGCCCCGCTACGGCGAGCGCATCCCGGGATGGTCGCAGCCCGCTGCGGCACCGGTGCCCGTCCCCGCACCCACGACGTACACGCCGCCGCCGAAGCCGGGCCTGATCCCCCTCCACCCGCTGTCGTTCGGGCAGATCCTGGGGTCGGCGTTCGCGGTCATCCGCTTCAACCCGCGGGCGACGATCCCGCCGGCGCTGATCATCAGCCTGATCCAGAACGTGCTCACCGTCGGGCTGACCTACCTGATCGGCTTCACGACCGTCGACCGCATCGAGCGGGCGGCGAACGACGCCGACCGCGCCACGATCGCCACGGGCGCCGCGCTGACCGGCGGGGCCGGGTTCCTCGCGGTGCTGGTCGCGAGCGTCGTCGGCAGCGCGCTGCTGCAGGGGCTGCTCACCCGCGTCGTCGCGGACGGCGCGCTCGGCAGGCGGCCGACGGCCGGGGAGGCGCTCCGCGCGGCCGCGCAGCGCTTCTGGCCGCTCGTCGGGTTCTCCGTGCTGCTCGGCGCGGCACAGCTGGTGCTGCTGCTCGTGTTCAGCGCGAGCGCCGTGGGGCTGTTCGTCGCGTTCTCCGGGCTCGCGAACGACCTCGGCATCGTCGTCGCGATCCTCGTCGCCCTGCCGATCGGCGCGGCCCTGACCGTCCTGTACCTGTGGTTCGCGGTCAAGCTGTCGCTGTCGCCGTCCGTGATCGTGCTGGAGCGCCTGCCCGTGCGCGCGGCGATCGCGCGGTCGTGGCGGCTGACGCACCGCGCGTTCTGGCGGACGCTCGGCGTGCTGGTCGTCGTCACCGCGATGGTGTCGGTGGCGAGCCAGATCGTCTCGACGCCGTTCAGCTTCCTGGGCGGCGCGATCAGCGGACTCCTCTTCCCGAACTCGAGCGGCGACCTCGGGTCGAACCTGCCGCAGCTGTTCATCTCGACGCTGCCGGCCCTGATCGTCGCGGTCATCGTGACCGGCATCGGGCAGATCGCGCAGGTCTCCGCGATCGTGCTGGTCTACCTCGACCGGCGGATGCGCACCGAGGGGCTCGACCTCGAGCTGCAGCGCTTCGTCGAGCAGGGCGGCGACGACCCGTTCGAGCGGGTCGGATGATCCACCTCCCGGCGGCGGTGCCGGTGCAGCCGGACGCCGGCACGGCCAGGCGTTGGCTGCTGCAGGAGCTCGCGAAGCCGGCGTACCAGGCCGCGGAGCCGACCCCGATCGACCGGGCGGTGCAGGCGTTCCTCGACTGGTTCACCGGCCTGTTCGACGTGCGGAACGCCGACACGCCTCCCGTGCTGCTCGCGATCGCGATCGGGCTGGTCGTCGTGGTGCTCGTCGTGGCGGTGCTGCTGTTCGGCGTGCCGAGGCGGAACCGGCGCAGCACCGCGGGCGCGCTGTTCGGCGAGGACGACCGCCGGTCCGCGGCCGACATGCGGCGCGCGGCGGAGGCGGCGGCGGCGCGGGGCGACTGGTCGCTCGCGGTGCTGGAGCGCTTCCGGGCCCTGGCGCGTTCGCTCGACGAGCGCACCCTCGTCGCGGTCTTCCCCGGCACCACCGCCTCCGCGTTCGCCCGCTCGGCCGGATCGGCGTTCCCCGCCGAGCACGCCGAGCTGCAGGCCGCGGCCGACCTGTTCGACGGCGTGCGGTACGCCGACGAGCAGGCGACGCGGGAGGACGCGCTGTCGGTGGCCGCGCTCGACGACCGGCTCGCCGCGAGCCGGCCGGCCGCGGTCCTCGCGTGAGCACCGCGGCGCCGGAGGCGGTCACCCCGACCGTCCGGCAGACCCTGCGCCGCGCGCGGTTCTGGGTGGTCGTGCTGCTGGTCGTGGCCGCGATCGCCGTCGGCAGCGTGATCGTGAACGCGCTGCCGTCGCTCGGCTCCCCGTTCGACCCGGACAACCCCGGGCCGGAGGGGGCCAGGGCGCTGCGGTCCGTGCTCGAGCAGCAGGGCGTCGCGGTCACCGTGACCGACACCGTCGCGGCCACCGCGGACACCGCCGGGACGCTGCTCGTCGACGACGCGGACGCGAGCCTCGACGCCGACGCCTGGCAGCGGCTCCTCGCCAGCCGCAGCCGGGTCGTCGTCGTCTCGCCCGACCGCACCGCGCTCGACGCGCTGCTGCCGGAGGTGCGCGCGGGCGGCGCCCCTGGCGGCTCCACCGCGGCAGCCGGGTGCTCGCTGCCCCTCGCGCAGCGCGCCGGCTCGATGTCGCTGACCGGCGTCGACCTGAGCCTGCGGTCCACCTCCGGCACCGTCTGCTTCGCGCGGGACGGCGCCGGCCAGGTGGCCACCGGCCTCCGCGGCGGCGTGCGCGTCGTGCTGCTCGCGGACCGCACCGCGTTCACGAACGAGCACATCCAGCGCTCCGGCAACGCGGCCGTCGCACTCGGCGCGCTCGGCGCGACGGACCGGCTCGTCTGGTTCCAGCAGTCGCCGCTCGACTCGGCCGCCGCGCACGGCGCGACGCTGCAGGACCTCACGCCGGGCTGGGTCACGCCGCTGGTCGTGCTGCTGCTGCTCGCGGGCCTCATGACCGCGCTCTGGCGCGGCCGGCGGCTCGGCCCGATCGTCGTCGAGTCGCTGCCCGTCGCGGTGCGCTCCCGCGAGACCGTGGAGGGGCGCGCGCGCCTGTACGACCGCGGGTCCGCGCGCCTCCGGGCCGCCGACGGCCTGCGCATCGGCGCGATCCGCCGCATCGGCCCCGTGCTGGGCCTGTCGCGGACCGCCTCCGTGCAGGAGGTGGTCGACGCCGCCGCCCGGACGACCGGCCGCTCGCGCGATGCGATCGCCGCCCTGCTGCTGACCGACGAGCCCGGCACCGACCGGGACCTCGTGCGGATCTCCGACGACCTCGCCCGGCTGGAGGCGGCCGTGCGCGCCGCCGCCGTGCCCGGCCCGACCGCCCCTTCGAACGGAGCCCCATGACCGACGACCTGCGCGAGCGCCTCACCGCCGTCCGCACCGAGGTGGCGAAGGCCGTGGTGGGCCAGGAGGCCGCCGTCAGCGGCCTGATCGTCGCGCTGCTCGCCCGCGGCCACGTGCTGCTCGAGGGCGTGCCCGGCGTCGCGAAGACGCTGCTGGTGCGCTCGCTGTCCGCCTCCCTCGCCCTCGAGACGACCCGGGTGCAGTTCACGCCGGACCTGATGCCGGGCGACGTGACCGGCTCGACCGTGTTCGACGCGGCGAGCGGGCGGTTCGACTTCCGGCAGGGGCCGGTGTTCACGAACCTGCTGCTCGCGGACGAGATCAACCGCACGCCTCCGAAGACCCAGAGCGCGCTGCTGGAGGCGATGGAGGAGCGGCAGGTCACCGTCGACGGGGTCTCCCGGCCGCTGCCGGACCCGTTCCTCGTCGCGGCGACGCAGAACCCCGTCGAGTACGAGGGCACGTACACGCTGCCGGAGGCGCAGCTCGACCGGTTCCTGATGAAGCTGGTGCTCGACCTGCCGGAGCGGGACCAGGAGGTCGAGGTGCTGGTGCGGCACGCGGGCGGCTTCGACCCGCGCGACCTCGCGGCCGCCGGCCTGCGCCCGGTGCTGACGCCGGAGGAGCTGCGGCGGGCCCGCGTGGCGGTGCAGGAGGTGCGGGTCTCCCCCGACGTGCTCGGGTACGTCGTCGACCTGGTCCGCGGCACGCGCGCGGCGCCCTCCGTGCAGCTGGGCGTCTCGCCCCGAGGCGCCGCCGGCCTGCTCGCCGCCGCCCGCGCGTGGGCGTGGCTGCGCGGCGCGCCCGCCCTCACGCCGGACCACGTGCAGGACATGGCGCTGCCGGTGCTGCGGCACCGCATCCGCCTCCGCCCGGAGGCGGAGCTGGAGGGCGTCTCGGTCGACGCGGTGCTGCGCAGCATCATCGCGACGGTCCAGGTCCCCCTGTGATCCCCTCCCTCACTGCGGACCTGCCGGTTCCGGCATCCGACACCCCACGTGCGGTGCAGAGAGCGGCAAGTGCGCGCTCCCGCACCGAGGACTTGCCACTGGACGCCCTCCTTCGTCGTGCCGAGGGGCGATCAGTGACAAGTCCGCGCTCCCGCACCGAGGACTTGCCACCGAACGCCCTCTTCCACGCCGAGAACGGGCGATCAGTGACAAGTCCTCGTCGTCCGGGGGCCGCATGGTGATCACCGGGCGGGTGCCGATCCTCGTGCTGGTCGGGATCGTGCCCGTCGTCGCGCTCGGAAGCTTCGGCGGCGCCTGGGCGGTCGGCACGCTGGCCGTCTGGGTCGCGCTCGTAGCGCTGCTCGTGCTGCTGGACCTCGTCGCAGCACCGAGCCCGCGCGGCGTGCGCATCGAGCGCGAGCTGCCCGCGGCCGTCCGCCTCGGCGAGCCCGCGCCGGCGACCCTGCTCGTCGCGAACCCGGGAGGGAGGCGCCTGCGCGGCGTCCTCCGCGACGCGTGGCAGCCCTCCGCCGGCGCGACCCCGACGCGCTGGCCGCTCGACCTGCCCGGCGGGGAGCGGCGCGCGTTCCGCGCCACGCTCGTCCCGGTGCGCCGCGGCGAGCGCCGGACCGAGCAGGTCACGCTCCGCTCCCTCGGCCCGCTCGGGCTCGCGGCCCGCCAGGTGACGCTGCGGGTGCCCGGCGCGATCCGGGTGCTGCCGCCCTTCAACTCCCGCCGCCACCTGCCGAGCCGCCTCGCCCGCCTCCGCGAGCTCGACGGCCGCACCCTGCTGCAGGTGCGAGGGCAGGGCACCGAGTTCGACTCCCTGCGCGAGTACGTGCGCGGCGACGACGTGCGCTCCATCGACTGGCGCGCCACCGCCCGCAACCCGGCCCTGCCCGACGCGGGCCAGCGGCTGATGGTCCGCACCTGGCGCCCGGAGCGCGACCGCCGCGTCGTCGTGGTCGTCGACTCCGGCCGCACCGCCGCGGGCCGCATCGCGGACGAGCCCCGCCTCGACACCGCGTTCGAGTCCACGCTGCTGCTCACCGCCCTCGCCACGAGGGCCGGCGACCGGGTGGACCTGCTCGTCTGGGACCGCCGGGTGCGCGCCCGCGTGCACGCCGCGGCGCCCGCCGACGTGCTGCACCGGATGGTCGACGCGATGGCGCCGATCGACCCCGAGCTGCTCGAGACCGACTGGTCCGGCGTGCCCGCTCAGGTGCGGGCGCTCACCTCCCAGCGGGCGCTCGTCGTGCTGCTGACCTCGCTGGAGGGGGCCGGCAGCGCTCGCTCGCTGCTCGGGATGCTGCCGCAGCTGACGACGCGCCACGTCGTCGTGATCGCCTCCGTCACCGACCCGGCGGTCGTCGGCATGACCGGCGAGCGGCGCGACCTCGATGAGACGTACCTCGCCGCGGCCGCCGAGCGCACGCTGCTCGACACGCAGCGGATCGCCGCCGCTGCGACGCGCCTCGGCGCCCAGGTCGTGACGGCGCCCCCCGCGGACCTGCCTCCGGCCCTCGCGGACCGGTACCTGTCGCTCAAGGCCGCCGGGCGGCTCTGATCGGCGCACACGGCGGTCTCCCCACCTCCGTTGACCCCTTGTCAAGCCCTTGCGGAGAACCTGCCCAGATCGAGCGCCGATGATCGGACGATCGGATCAGGAGAGGCAGTGCTCATGGGGGAAGAGATCGACCGGCTCATCGGCGCGGACGCGATCGACGTCGACGACGCGCGGATCGGCGAGATCAGCCAGGTGTACCTCGACGCCGAGTCCGAGCGGCCGACCTGGATCGGCGTGCGACTCAGCCTGCTGAGCGGCACCGAGGTGATGGTGCCCCTGGACGGCGCGGAGTGGAACGAGCGGGCGCTGCGCACCGCGGTCTCGAGGGACGTCGCGAAGGACGCGCCCCGGCTGGAGCACGACGAGCCGCTGACCGTGCTCGAGCAGGAGCGCCTGTACACGCACTACGGCATCCCGACCGTGCGGCCCCCGCGCGAGGACGTCGACCTCGACGTCGAGCCGGGCGAGGTCTGCTACAGCGTGAGCGACGACGCCGCCGTGATCGACATCACGGGCCGCGATCCGGGGCAGGGGTCGCTCAGCCGGGCGTCGTGAGCGCGGTCCGCTCGACCACCACGAGCATCCGCTCCGGCGGTGTGGTGCCGCTGACGGCGCCGGCGATCGCGGTGAACCCGCCGTCCCCGAACCGGTACTCCGCGGCGTAGACGACAGTCACCGCCGCCTGCCGCGCCCCACGGTCCGTGTAGACGTGGCTGGTCGGCGTGGCGGTGAGCTCCTCCTGGCCGAGCGCCCCCCAGCTCGCACCCGGAACGGCGGAGGTGCGGACGACGCCGTCGCCGTAGTCGAACCGGTAGGCGACCGGGGTGAACCGCACCTGCGCCGGGCGGCCGAACACCTCGCCGTCGACCGTCGCCGGCGCGATCTCGATCCACAGGTTCGCGGGCACCCCGACGACCGCCCACCCGTCCGGCTCCAGGTGGAGACCCGTGGTCGCCGGGAGGAAGCGCGCGACGTCCCTGATCGTCACCACCGCCGCCGGATCCGCCGCGACGGGATCGACCGGGTCGCCCACGGGGATGAGCGGGTTCACCGTGCCGCTGACGCGGGTGGCGCACTGCCCGTTCCCGTAGCAGAGGTCGTCGAGCAGGGCTTGGATCTCCCGCTTCGTGAGCGGCCGCCCGGGTGCGCCGGGACGGCCGGGGGTGCCGGGTTCGCCGGCGACCGGGCGCGTGGTGGTGGCCGTGATCTCTGCCTCCTTCCCATTGGTGGAGGCGGAGGTGTTGGTGGACGTGGCGCAATGCCCCAGCTTCTGCTGCAGAGAAGTGCAGGAGGCAGCCTTCACGACCCCCACGGGGAGCGGAGAGCCCGACATAGCTAGAAGCGCAAGAAGGAACGCGGTCAGCAAAGCGATTGGCCGGACCATGCACTGTTCTCACTAAGGGCGAGACGTTTACCGCTCCAGATGAACTTGGCCAACGAGGTCTGCTGATCTATCCGTTTCACTGGCGTCACGTCACGGCCCTTGTTGTCGATGACATGGGTCTGACCGAAGTCAACACATGCGTATGCCGCGACTTCACCTGTGTCAAGGTCTGCGGCCTGCAACTTAAAGCGGACAAGCTTTGATTCGCCGGTCACGCGGAGAGCTTTGTCGACGAGATAGTCTGCCCCGCTCCGTTCGGCCTTCATCTCGGAGCCCGTGACGTACGGACTTAGTCGCTCGACTCCGCGTCCACCCGACTCCGACACGGAATCTGAGATGCGGAGGTAAGTCGTGAAGGTGTCGCGAGCTGCAGATTCGGCTTCGACCGTCGAGTCAAACCTCTGAACACTTGACTTGGATGGGGTCGGATTCACTGAATGAGTTGCAGTGCACGCACTCGCCACCAACATGACCGCAGCGCAAGCGAACGCGCTTGTAACGGTTCGGCGGAACACACCGCAACGGTAGAGCAGCGCCCGCGCCCGCGCTCGGGTTCTCCACAGGGGTCAGTCCGCGATGATGCGGCGCGCTCCTGCGGCGAAGGGGTCGAGGTCGCCGGTCTCGCCGAGTCGGTGCGCCCTGCCTCCGACGACCACCATGTAGAGCAGGAACGCGGTGAGCGCGAGGGCTCCGATGCCGATCTTCACCGGCCAGGGCAGCGGCGAGGGGGTCACGAAGCCCTCGATGATGCCCGAGACGAACAGCGAGATCGTCAGGCCGACGGCGATGATGAACATCGCTCGGCCGTCCTCCGCGAGGGCCTGCAGCCGGGTCCGCGGACCCGGGGCGATCCACGCCCAGAACACGCGCATGCCCGCGGCTCCGGCGACGAAGACGCTCGTCAGCTCGAGCAGGCCGTGAGGGGCGATGTAAAGGAAGAACGTGTCGGCGTGGCCGTAGCCGATCAGGATGCCGCCGGTCAGCCCGATGTTCATCGCGTTCTGCAGCAGGATGTACGGCACGTAGACGCCGAGGATCCCGAAGGCGATGCACTGCGCCGCGATGAACGCGTTGTTCGTCCACACCTGGCTCGTGAACGACGCGGCGGGGTTCTCGCTGTAGTAGTTCACGAAGTCGTTGTTCACCAGCTGCTTGAGGTCGGCGTCGCTGCCCATCGCCGCCTGCACCTGCGGGCTGTTCGCGGACCAGGTGCCGTAGGCGACGGCGATCACCGCGCTGCCGAGCGCGATCCAGAAGGTCCACCAGCGCACGCGGTACAGGGCGGCCGGCAGCTGGAGGAGGAAGAACGCGGGCAACTGGCTCAGCACGTTGCGGCCGGTGCCGGTGAAGCGCATCCGCGCTCGTGACAGCGAGACCGAGAGCCGGTCGCCGAGCGCGACCGAGCCGGCCGTCGTGGTGATCGCGGACAGGTCCGCAGCGCCGTCCTGGTAGCGCAGCACCAGCTCGTCGCTGTCCCGGCCCGAGAGGCGGCGGTGCGCCGCGAGGGTGTCCAGGCGGTCCCACTCGCCCTGCCGGGCGGACCGCAGGGCGTCCAGATCCACGCCGCGAGCCTACGTGCTGCCTCCGTCCACCTCCGGGACCGCGCCGGTAGGTTCGGAGGGTGACCGATGCAGCGCCGGACGACCTCGGGATCGTCACCGGCGAGGCGGTCACGCTCGACGTGCGGTCGACCAGCTGGGCGCTGCGGGCGCTCGGCGCGATCCTCGACGGGCTGTGCGAGCTGGCGCTGTTCCTCGGGCTGATGTTCGCCGTGCTGGGGCTCGGGTTCGTCTCCGGCGACGCCGCCCTGTCGCGTGCGCTGCTAATCATCGACCTGGTGCTGTCGTTCGTGATCGTGCCGACGGTGCTGGAGACGGCGACGCACGGCCGGTCCGTCGGCAAGTTCGCCATCGGCGCGCGCATCGTGCGCGACGACGGCGGCGGGATCGCCCTGCGGCACGCGTTCATCCGCGCGCTGAGCGGCGTCGTCGAGCTGCTGTTCACCGTCGGCGGCCTCGCTGCCATCGTCGGGCTGCTGAACCGGCGGTCGAAGCGGATCGGCGACCTCATCGCGGGCACGGTCAGCCAGCAGGAGCGGGTCCCTCGCCCGCCGTCGAACGCGGTCGGCGTGCCGGAGTCGCTCACCGAGTGGGCGGAGGTGGCGGACGTCGCGCGCCTGCCCGACCGGCTCGCGCGCCGCATCGCCGCGTTCCTCGCGCAGGCGCCGAAGATGGCCCCGGCGAGCCGGGAGCGGCTGGCCGCCTCCCTCGCCGCCGAGGCTGCGCCTTACATCGCCCCGATGACCGACGCGAGCCCCGAGTTCCTGCTCGCCGCCGTGGCTGCGATCCGCCGGGAGCGCGAGCTGACGGCGCTGCGGCTGGAGCAGCAGCGCTTCGACGACCTCGCCTCCACGCTCACCGCGACGCCGAACGGCTTCCCCGACCGCTGAGGCTTCCGTTGTGAAGGAGTTCCTCCGCAGACCGCCGAAGAACTCCTTCACAACGGATCAGGGCAGCGGGAGGTCGATCGAGGTCGGGCGGCCGCCCTCGCGCAGCCAGGTGACTCGAACGGAGATGCGGCGTCCCTCCACCCGCAGCACCGAGAAGGCGAGCGCCTCGCCCGGGCCGATCGCCTTCGCGACCGTCTCGACGGGGTGCACGAGATGCGAGTCGTCGCCGGTGCCCTCCACCGTCGCCTGCTGGGCGGTGGCGCCGCCGACGTTCACGGCCTCGTACCGCTGCCGGCCGACCGCGCGCAGCTCGAAGCGCACCGGCGCGTCCTTGCCCTTCCTCGGGGCGGAGTAGGTGCCGCGGGAGACCGCCGGCAGCGGGATCGCCCCGGTCCGCAGGGCCTCCGCCCAGTCGAGCGGCGGCGAGTCCTGCAGGCCCGCGGTCACCTGACCCGTCGCGGAGCGTGCGGGCGGCTCGGGTGCGGGGACGGGCGCCGGCGTTGCGGCGGGTTGGGGTGCGGGGAGGGGCTCCGGCGCGGGGGTCGGCGCCCGCTGGAGGGTCGGGGCCTGGACGGGAGCCGGCGCGGGCGCCGGCTCCTCGACAGACTCGGTGGTGGCGGAGGCGGAGGGCTCGGACTCGCGCTCGCGCTCGCGCTCTGTCTCGGTCGCGGGCTCGAGCGGCGATTCCGGCTTCGGATCCTGCTGCTCGGGCGCCGCCGCGGAGGCGGAAGCCGCGGGCATCTCCTCCGCCCGTCGGTCTTCGGCCGGGTCCGGCTGCTGAGGGTGCGGCTCCGGAACGAGCGTCAGCCGCGGCTCCGCACTTGGCTCCGCCCGGGCGAGGCTCGCGAACGGCGCCGCCACGGGGACCTCGACGGCCGGCCGCGCGATCGACCCCTCCGGCTCGGGCGTCGAGGAAGGGACCGGCGCGGATCCCGGCGGCGCGAAGGCGAAGGCGGAGGGAAGGGGCGCGGCGACGAGCCGCGACGGCAGCATCAGCGGGCCGGTCGGCTGGTCCGCGACGTCCCCCAGGGACCGCACCTGCAGCGCGTTCAGCCGGTCGACGATCTGCTGCGCCGAGCGCACCGCCTGCTCGGCCTGCGTGCGCGCCTGCAGGGCCGCCTCCTCCGCCGCCGTCGCGCGCTGCCGGATCAGCGTCGCGCGGCGCAGGGCCGCCGTGCCCTGCACGTAGCCGATGACCCCGCCGACGAGCCCGAGCGCGGCCAGCACCACGGCGACGATCGACGTGATCAGCGCCGCCGACGCTGTCGAATCCACCCGTCCACGCTACCGACCCCCGCGCGGGCGCCGCTGTCCCCCTCCACCCACGGCCCGAGCCCGGGCCCGGGCCCGGGCCCGGGCCCGGGCCCGAGCCCGAGCCCGGGCCCGGCGAGCCGAGTACCACAGCAGGAAGAACCGAGTCCGACAGCAGGAAGAAGCACGGACGGCAGGAAGGATCGGGCCGGTTCTTCCTGCCGTCGTGCATCCTTCCTGCTGAGATGCTCCGCGGAGGCGGGTCAGTAGCGGTAGGCGTCCGACTTGTAGGGGCCGTCGCGGTCGACGCCCAGGTACTTCGCCTGCTTCTTGGACAGGCGGGTCAGCCGCACGCCGAGCGCGTCGAGGTGCAGGCGGGCGACCTCCTCGTCGAGGGCGCGGGGCAGCGTCACGACGCTGACGGGGTACGCCTCCGGTGTCGTCCACAGCTCCAGCTGCGCGAGCACCTGGTTCGTGAAGCTCATCGACATGACGAAGGAGGGATGGCCGGTCGCGTTGCCGAGGTTCATCAGCCGCCCCTCGGACAGCACGATGACGCTGCGGCCGTTCGGCAGCTGCCACTCGTCGACCTGCGGCTTGATGCGGATCCGGTCGGCGCCCTCGAGCGTCTCGAGGCCGGCGACGTCGATCTCGGTGTCGAAGTGGCCGATGTTGGCGACGATCGCGAGGTGCTTCATCGAGAGCAGGTCGTCGACCGTGACGACCTTCTCGTTGCCGGTCGTGGTGATGAGGATGTCGATCTGCCCGGCGACCTCCTCGAACGGCACGACCTGGTGGCCGTCCATGGCCGCCTGCAGCGCGGTGATCGGGTCGATCTCGCCGACGACGACGCGGGCGCCCTGGCCGGCGAGCGCCTCCACGGCGCCCTTGCCGACGTCGCCGTACCCGACGACGTAGGCGGTCTTGCCGCCGATCAGCACGTCGGTCGCCCGGTTCAGTCCGTCGACCAGGGAGTGGCGGATGCCGTACCGGTTGTCGAACTTGCTCTTCGTGACGGAGTCGTTCACCGAGATCGCCGGGAACAGCAGCTCGCCGTCGCGGTCCCACTCGTGCAGGCGGTGCACGCCCGTCGTCGTCTCCTCCGAGACGCCGCGGATGTCGCCGGCGATGCGCTGCCAGCGCTCCGGGTCGCGATCGAGGGAGCGGCGCAGCACGTCCGCGAAGGCCCGCAGCTCGGCGCCCTCGCTGTCCTTCGACTCCGGCACGCGGCCGGCCTTCTCGTACTGCACGCCCTTGTGCACGAGGAGGGAGGCATCGCCGCCGTCGTCGAGGATCATCGTCGGGCCGGTGTAGTCGCCGCCCTCCGCGACCGCCTCCCCGGACCAGTCGAAGATGCGCTCGGTGCAGTCCCAGTACTCCTCGACCGTCTCGCCCTTCCAGGCGAAGACCGGCACGCCGCGCGGGTCCTCCGGGGTGCCTTCCGGGCCGACGACGACGGCGGCGGCCGCCTCGTCCTGCGTGGAGAAGATGTTGCAGCTCGCCCAGCGCACCTGCGCGCCGAGGTCGACCAGGGTCTCGATCAGCACCGCGGTCTGCACCGTCATGTGCAGCGAGCCGGCGACGCGGGCGCCGGCCAGCGGCCGGGAGTCGGCGTAGCGCTCCCGCAGCGCCATCAGCCCCGGCATCTCCTGCTCGGCGAGCCGGATCTGGTGCCTGCCCGCCTCCGCGAGGTCGAGATCGGCGACCCGGTACTCCAGGGTCGGACTGTCGGGCTCCGTATCGCGGGACGTGTCCAGAAGACTCATCCGAGCATCATCCCAGACCCCGCACGCGCGGGCCGCACGAGCGCCGGGTCCCTCGCCGTTCCGCACTTCTGCGCCGACACGCCGCGTTCTCGACCCCCGGGACGGCGCGTCGGCCAGGAAGTGCGGATCCGCGAACGGGTCAGGCGCCCCGGGAGGCGGAGCGCTCGTCGACCGGCGCCGAGATGCGCAGCACCGACCAGCCCTGCGGCGCGGAGAGCCGGTCGGCGTGCTGCTCGCAGAGGTCGTAGCTGTGCGGCTCCGGCGTGGCCGACAGCGGGCCGAGCACCGCCATCGAGTCGACGTACGCGTACGTGAGCGTCGCGATCGCCGGGCGCCGGCACGTCTGGCGCGAGCACGGGCGGGACGACGGCACGGCCGATGGTATGCACACCATCCGGTCACGATCTCGTCATGCCTCGGCGCGGCGCGTACCATCGCTCGGCATGGCCCGCTCCCGTCGCGTGTCGCACGCGCCGACCCCCAGGGCCTCCTTCCGGAACCGCCACGGCCGCGGGCTGCGCTCCTCCGTCACC
>NZ_CAXTOQ010000030.1:0-28396 GCF_964245895.1 uncultured Amnibacterium sp. | reverse complement strand
CGATCACCAGCTCGGACCGGGCGAGGCGCAGCGGCAGGTCGGCGCGCTGCACCGCGACCACGCCCTCGCGCCGGGCGAACCGCAGCGCCCGGCCGCTCGGGGAGTAGACCGCGATCTCGTGCACGCCGCGGTCCCGCAGCGCGGCGAGCGTCGCACGGGCGTAGGTGCCGGTGCCGATCAGCAGCACGCGGGTGTCCGTCCAGTCCGCGAACCGGCTGCCGGCCAGATCGAGGGCCAGCCGGACGATGCTGCGTCCCGCCGCGCCGACGCGCGTCGAGTGCTGCACGGTGCTGGAGGTGCGGGCGGCGCGCTGGAAGAGCCGCTCGAGATCGGGGGTGGTCGTGCCGAGCGCGCGGGCGGTCTCGAGCGCCCGCGACACCTGGCCGGCGATCTCGGCCTCGCCGACGACGAGCGACTCGAGGCCGCTCGACACGGCGAACAGGTGGTGGGCGATGTCGGTGCCGCCGCGCCGGGCGGCCGCACCGGACACGAGGTCGGCCTCGACCCCGGCCTCCACAGCGGCGAACGCGGGGAGCGCGTCCGCCTCCGCCTCGTCCGTCACGTCGAGGTAGGCCTCGAAGCGGTTGCAGGTCGCCAGCAGCACGCCGCCGCGCACGCCGGGACGGGCGGCGACGAACCGGGCGAGCGCCTCGGGGGACACGGTCGCGAGCCGCTCCAGCACGTCGAACCCCGCGCTGCGGTAGTCGGCGGTGAGAGCGGTCAGCACAGCCGGAGATTCTACCAGTCGTCGAATCCGCTTCGGAGGCGCGTCCCAGGTCCGTGCAGGCCGCCTGCATGCTGCGGGGGCGCCGGGCGCGACCTGGCAGGATTCCCCTCCGTGCCCGTCGATCCCCCGCTGCTGCAGGCGTACCGGGGTGAGCGCCCCGAGCGCCTCCCCGTCTGGTTCATGCGGCAGGCGGGACGCTCGCTGCCCGAGTACCGGGCGACGCGCGCCGGCACCGAGATGCTCGACGCCTGCCTGACCCCGGACCTCGCCGCGGAGATCACCCTGCAGCCGGTCCGCCGGCACGGCGTCGACGCGGCGATCTTCTTCAGCGACATCGTGGTGCCGCTGCGGCTCGCCGGCATCGATGTCGACATCGTGCCCGGCCGCGGCCCGGTGTTCGCGCGTCCGGTCCGGGACGCGGCGGCGCTCGCCGACCTCGTCGCGCACGAGCTGCCGCAGGAGGCGCTGGCGCCGATCGAGGAGGCCGTCGCCCGCACGGTCGCCGAGCTGGGCGACGTGCCCCTGATCGGGTTCACCGGCGCGCCCTTCACCCTCGCCGCGTACCTGGTCGAGGGCGGCCCGTCGAAGGACCAGCTGCGGGCGCGAACGCTGATGCACGCCGATCCGGAGGCGTGGGCGGCGCTGGCCGGATACCTCGCCAGGATCTCCGGCGCCTTCCTCGCCGCGCAGGTGCGGGCGGGCGCGCGGGCCGTGCAGCTGTTCGACTCCTGGGCGGGCGCCCTGTCCGAAGCCGACTACCGCGCGGGCGCGCTGCCCGCCTCCACGGCGGCGCTCGCCGCGGTCGACGGCGTGCCGAAGGTGCACTTCGGCACGGGGACGGCCCTGCTGCTCGGCGCGATGCGCGACGCGGGCGCCGACGTGATCGGGGTCGACCACCGGCTGCCGCTCGACGCCGCATCGGGCCTGGTCGGCGGGGACCTGCCGCTGCAGGGGAACATCGACCCCGCGCTGCTCGACGCGCCGTGGCCCGTGCTCGAGGCGCACCTGGAGGCGGTCGCGGCGGCGGGGCGGGCGGCCCCCGCGCACGTGCTGAACCTCGGCCACGGCGTGCCGCCGACCGCCGACCCGGGCGTGCTGACCCGCATCGTCGACTGGGCGCACGCGCGCTGATGCGCGCCGTCGTGATCGGCGGCGGCGTCGCCGGCCTGGTCGCCGCCCGCCGGCTGGCGGTCGGCGGCGCCGACGTCGTCCTGCTCGAGGCGTCCGACCGGCTCGGCGGCCGCGTCGCGGCGGCGGAGGTGGGCGGCATCGTGGTCGACGGCGGCGCGGAGAGCTTCGCGGTGCGCGGCGGCGCGGTCCTCGCCCTCGTGCAGCGGCTCGGGCTCGGAGCCGACGTCGTCGGACCCGCCGGCTCCGCCTGGGTGGCGCTGGCCGACCGCACGGTGCCGCTGCCCGCAGGCGGCCTGCTCGGCATCCCCTCCTCCCCCCTGGCGACGGACGTGCGCCGGGTCGTCGACACCCGCGGGTCGGTGCGCGCCTACGCGGACCGGTTGCTGCCGCTGCTGAAGGTCGGCCGCTACGAGCGGCTGGGCCCGCTGGTGCGAGGCCGTATGGGCGACCGGGTGCTGGAGCGGCTCGTCGCGCCGGTGGTGCAGAACGTGTACGGCGCCGACCCGGACCAGGTGCCCGTCGACGCCGTCGCTCCCGGCCTCAACAGCGCGATGACGACCGCGGGCACGCTGTCCGGCGCGGTGCTGCGGCTGCGCGCCGCCGCGCCGCCCGGGTCGGCCGCGCAGACCGTGGTCGGCGGCGTGCACCGCGTCGTCGAGGCCCTCGTCGCGGAGGTCGCCGCGCTCGGGGTCGACGTCCGTCTCGGGACGCCGGCGATCGGCGTGCATCCCGCGCCGGACGACGGGCCGATCACCGTCGTGACCGCGCGTGAGGACCTGGAGGCCGGCCGGGTCGTGCTCGCCGCCGACGGCGCCGCGGCGCTCGGCCTGCTCGGCGACGCCGCACCGGACGTCGCGCGGCTGCCCCTCCCGGTGCCGGCGGCGTCGACGGCCGTGCTGCTGCGCGTCGACGACCGGCGGCTCGACGCCGCCCCCCGCGGCACCGGGGTGCTGCGCGCGGCGGGGCGGGACGACGTGCGGGCGACGGCGCTCACCCACGCGACGGCGAAGTGGCCCTGGCTCGCCGAGCGCGCCGGGCCCGGCAGCCACGTGCTGCGGCTCGCGTACCGCGGCACGGAGGCGGTGCCCGATGCGACCGTGCTCGCCGACGCCGCGGCGCTGCTGGGGATCGGCCGGATCGACGCCGTGGCGCGGGCCGACGTGCGCTGGTCCGACTCCGCCCCGCCGCTCGCCCCGGAGACGCGCGCGATCCGGGCGGCGCTCGCGAGGACGCGGCTGCCGGAGGGGCTGGCGCTGGCCGGCTCGTGGGTGGCTGGCACCGGCCTCGCGTCGGTGGTGGCCGGGGCGGAGCGGGCGGCGAGGCTCTGAGCCGTCTGACCATCGTTTGGGAACGTCCTGACCGCCCAGCGGCCGCTCGGTAGTGTGGCGTTCTTCCGAGTTGCAGAACCGAAGGAGTGTCGTATGCGAGGCCGCATCCTGTTCGTCGCCGGAGCCGCAGCCGGGTACGTCCTCGGCGCGCGTGCCGGTCGCCGCCGGTACGACCAGATCAAGGCCGCAGCGGACCGGGTCTGGAACGACCGCACCGTGCAGAAGACCGTGAACGACGCCGTCGGCACCGTGCAGGACTTCGTCAAGGACAAGGCGCCCGAGGTGCAGGAGGCCGTGGTCGGCCAGGCGAAGAAGGTCGTGTCGAAGGTGAAGAAGAGCGACGACGGCGACACCACGCCGTCCCCGTCGATCTGAGCGCCATGGCAGACGAGACCAGGGGCACCGGCAGGACCGCGCACGCGGCCGGCGGGCGGGACGGGCGGAAGTCCGTCTTCACGCTCATCGGGGAGCTCCCCGACATCATCACGACGCTCATCCGCGACGAGATCGAGCAGCTCAAGCGCGAGGCGGTCAGCCGGCTCAAGAGCGCCGGGATCGGCGTCGCGCTGTTCGTGGTCGCCGCGGTGTTCCTCTACTTCGCGGCGTTCCCGCTGCTCGCCGCCGCGGTGCTCGGCATCGGGCAGGCGCTGCCGTACTGGCTCGCCGCGCTGATCGTGGGCGCGTTCCTGCTGCTGATCGCCGTCGTCCTGGCGCTGGTCGGCCTGTCCCGGGTGAAGAAGGGCGTGCCGCCGGTGCCGAAGGAGAGCGTCGACAGCGTGAAAGACGACGTGAAGGCGTTCAAGGGGGTCCAGCAGTATGACCGATGACAAGGAGCGGCAGCTCTCCGAGATCCGTTCGGACATCGAGGCCACGAGGCAGCGCCTCGCCGAGACGCTCGACGCGATCGAGGACCGCCTCGACGTGCCGAAGCGGGTGCGCGCCGCGGTGCAGGACGCGATGGACCGCCTCGACGCGGTCCGCCAGGAGCGGCCCGAGGTCGTCTACGCCGCGCTCGCGAGCGCGGCGGGTGTGCTGGCCGGCGTCACCGCGCTGATCATCCGCGCGGCCCGCAGGTAGCGCCGTCCGCGCGCGGGTGCCCACCCGCGCGCGGACGTCCTGCGCGCGTGGGGCACACTGGACCGGTCGCGCCGAGGCGACCCACGGCGGCGCCGCCCGATGCGCCGCCCCGACGCCCGGGTCGCAGCCGCCCGCGCCGACGATGAGAAGCGCTGCGAGCAAGGACGTCGCACCATGACAGACGGTGGCTGGGCCCTCTGGGCCGTCTTCCGCCGGGGCACCGCCGGGCAGGTGCCCGGTGACGTGTCCGCCAGCCACCTGGGGGCCGTGCTCGGCGAGCTCGCCGACGGCGGCGTGACCACCCGCGGCGTGTACGACGTCTCGGGCCTCCGCGCGGACGCCGACGTCATGTTCTGGCTGCACGGCGACGACCCGGCCGCCCTGCAGGCCGCGATCCGACGCATCCGCCGCACCGCGATGATCGCGCCCCTCCTGCCCACCTGGAACGCGCTCGGGGTGCACCGCGACGCGGAGTTCAACCGCAGCCACGTGCCCGGCTTCCTCCGCGGGGAGCGGGCCCGTGACTGGCTCGCCGTCTACCCGTTCGTCCGCGGCTACGACTGGTACGTGCTGCCGGAGGACGACCGCAAGCGCATGCTCGCCGAGCACGGCCGCAAGGGCGCGGCGTTCACCTCGGTCGTCGCCAACACCGTCGCCGCCTTCGCGCTCGGCGACTACGAGTGGATCCTCCCGGTCGAGTCGGACTCGCTGACGGATCTCGTCGACATGATGCGCGCGCTGCGCGCGACGGAGGCCCGGCTGCACGTGAACGAGGAGACGCCGTTCTTCACCGGCAGGCGGATCGAGCTGTCCGAGCTGGCCGAGGTGCTGTCGTGACGGCGGTGCAGGTGGGCGCGGTGCTGGGCGCGAGCGAGGCCGCGGCCGCCGGTCCCGAGCACGTCGCGGAGCCGGTCGCGTACGACGGCATCCTGCTCGCCAGCTTCGGCGGGCCGGAGGGGCAGGACGACGTCATCCCCTTCCTCCGGAACGTCACGCGCGGTCGGGGCATCCCCGACGAGCGGCTGGAGGAGGTCGCGCACCACTACCGGCACTTCGGCGGCGTCAGCCCGATCAACGCCCAGAACAGGGCCTTGAAGGCGGCGCTCGAGACGGAGCTGGCCGCGCGCGGCGTCGACCTGCCCGTGTTCTGGGGCAACCGGAACTGGGGCCCCTTCCTCGACGAGGCCCTGCGGGAGGCCGCCGCGGCCGGCTCGAGAAGGCTGATCGCCGTCGCCACGAGCGCGTACAGCTCCTACTCCGGCTGCCGGCAGTACCGGGAGGACTTCGCCCGCGAGCTGGACGCGACCGGGCTCGCCGACACGATGGTGATCGACAAGGTGCGCCAGTACTTCGACCACCCCGGCTTCGTCGCGCCCTTCACCCGGGGCGTCGAGGAAGGGCTGGCCGAGCTCGAGCGGCGCCTGCCGGGCATCGATCTCGCCACCGAAGCGCATGTGCTGTTCTGCACCCACTCCATCCCGATGGGCGACGCCGCGCGCAGCGGCCCGGCCGCTCGAGGCTTCGGGGAGACCGGTGCCTACGCCGCGCAGCACCGGGCGGTCGCCGAGGTCGTCATGGCCCGCGCCGGGCGCGGCGTGCCGTGGGACCTCGTGTACCAGTCGCGCAGCGGCCCGCCCAGCCAGCCGTGGCTCGAGCCCGACGTCAACGACGCGCTCGCGCAGCTGGGCGCCGACGGCGTGCGGGCCGTGCTGCTCGTCCCCCTCGGGTTCGTCTCGGACCACATGGAGGTCATGTGGGACCTGGACGAGGAGGCCATGGAGACGGCGGAGGGCCTCGGCATCACCGCGGTCCGCACGCCGACCCCGGGCGTCGACCCGGCGTACGTCGCCGGGCTGGTCGACCTGGTGCTGGAGCGCGTGCACGGCACGCCGGCCGCCGATCGGCCCGCCGAGACGCCGCTCGGCCCCTGGTACGACGTGTGCCGCCCGGGGTGCTGCGAGAACGCGCGGCTCGGCTTCCGGCCGGCCGTGGCGGGCCTGCAGCCGTGACGATCCGGCTCGGGACGCGGGGCAGCGCGCTCGCGCTGGCCCAGGCGGGGCAGGTGCGCGACGCGATCGTCGCGCAGGGCCGGGCGTGCGAGCTCGTGCCCGTGACCACCGCCGGCGACGTATCCCGGGCCTCCCTCGCGCAGATCGGCGGCACCGGCGTGTTCGCCGGGGCGCTTCGGGCGGCGCTGCTGCACGACGAGGTCGATCTCGTCGTGCACTCGCTGAAGGATCTGCCCGTCGCTCCCGCCGACGGCCTGGTCGTCGCCGGGGTGCCGGCGCGGGAGGACGCCTGCGACGTGCTGTGCGCTCGCGACGGCCTCGCGCTCGACGCCCTGCCGGCCGGCGCCGTCGTCGGCACCGGCGCGCCGCGTCGGGTCGCGCAGCTGCTCGACCGGCGGCCCGACCTGCGGATCGTCGACCTGCGCGGCAACGTCGACACCCGGCTCAGCCGGGTCGGCGTCGACCTGGACGCCGTCGTCCTGTCCCGCGCCGGGCTCGCGCGGCTCGGCCGGCTGGCGGCGGTGACGGACGTGCTGCCGCTCGACGCGTGGCCGACGGCCGCCGGGCAGGGCGCGCTCGCGCTGGAGGTGCGGGCGGCGGACGCCGACCCGGGGTCCGAGCTCGGCGGCGTGGTCGCCGCGCTGACCGACCCCCCCGCGCGCGACGCCGCCTTCGCGGAGCGCCGGGTGCTGGGGCTGCTGGAGGCGGGCTGCACCGCACCCATCGGGGTCGCGAGCCGGATCGGTTCCGCAGGGGGAGCGCTCTGGGCCTCCGTCCACCGGCCGGGCGGCGGCGACCGGCTCGATCGACGGCGGCACGTGGTGCTCGGCGCGGGCGACCGGGCCGGGGCCCTGCTCGCCGCGGCGGAGGCGCTCGCTCGCGACCTGCTGGACGCCGGCGCCGCCCGCCTCGCGCCCCTGGGAGCGACGGCGTGACCGCGGAGGGCGGGAAGCCGCTCGGCGGCTGGCGGGTGCTCGTGCCGAGGGGCGGCCCCTGGGGCCACGGCGTCGCCGCCGACCTGCGGGGGCGGGGGGCGAACCCCGTCGTCGCCCCCTCCATCAACTTCGCGGGCACCGCGGACGAGGCCGCGCTCGACGCGGCGCTGCAGCGGCTGCAGGACGGCGAGTACGCCTGGATGTCGGTCACGAGCGCCACGGCCGTCGACGTGCTGTCGGCGCACCGGGTCGTCATCCCCGAGCGCACCCGCATCGCGGCGGTCGGCGAGACCACCGCCGCCGCCCTGAACGCCGCCGGCTACGGCGTCGACTTCGTGCCGCGCCGGGACAACTCGGCCGCCGGCCTGCTCGCCGAGTGGACCGACGCGACCGGCGACGCCGAGCGCCTGCGGATCCTCGCCCTGCGCAGCGACATCGCGAAGCCCGTGCTGACCGACGGCCTGCGCGCCGCTGGCCACGACGTCGACTCGGTCGTCGCGTACCGCACGGTCGGGGTGCCCATCGCACCGGAGATCGTCGCGGACGTCGCGTCCGGCGCCTTCGACGCGATCCTCGTCACCTCCGGCAGCGTGGCCAACCAGATCGCCGTGCAGATCGGCCTCGTGCCGTCGCGCACGGTGCTGGCGTGCATCGGGCCGCGCACCGCGCTCGACGCCGAGGCGGCCGGCCTGCGCGTCGACCTGGTCGCGCGGGAGCGCAGCAGCGAGTCCCTGATCGACACGCTCGAGGAGCTCGCCGTGCACCGCAGCATGCAGGGACCGCTGCCGTGAGCCGCCTCCCGATCCGCCCGCGGCGCCTGCGGCAGTCCGCCGCGGTCCGCCGGCTGATGGCGGAGACCCGCATCGACCCCGCGCAGCTGGTGCTGCCGATGTTCGTGCGGGAGGGGCTGACCGAGCCGCGCCCGATCGCCTCCATGCCCCGGGTGCTGCACCACAGCACGGACAGCCTGCGGCGGGCGGCCGCGGAGGCGGCTGCGGCGGGCGTCGGCGGCGTGATGCTGTTCGGTGTGCCGGAGACCCGCGACGCGGTCGGCTCGGCCGGCGACGACCCGGACGGCGTGCTGAACGCGGCGACCCGGGCGGTCGTGGCGGAGGTCGGCGACGCGCTCGTGGTGCAGACCGACCTGTGCCTCGACGAGTTCACCGACCACGGCCACTGCGGCGTGCTCGCGGCCGACGGGTCGGTCGACAACGACGCCACCCTGCTGCGGTACCGGGCGGTGGCGCTCGCGCAGGCGGAGGCGGGATCGCAGCTGCTCGGGCTGTCCGGGATGATGGACGGCCAAGTCGCGGCCGTGCGCGAGGCCCTCGACGAGGCGGGCCGGTCCGACGTGCTGCTGCTCGGCTACGCGGCGAAGTACGCCTCCGCCCTCTACGGCCCGTTCCGCGACGCGGTCGAGTCCGCGCTGCAGGGCGACCGCCGCACCTATCAGCTCGACCCCGCGAACCGGCGGGAGGGCCGCAGGGAGGCGGCGCTCGACGTCGAGGAGGGCGCGGACGTCGTGATGGTGAAGCCGGCGTCGCTCTACCTCGACGTGCTCGCCGACGTCGCGGCGACGAGCCCCGTACCCGTCTGGGCCTACCAGGTGTCGGGGGAGTACGCGATGGTCGAGGCCGCCGCGGCGAACGGCTGGATCGACCGCGACCGGACGGTGCTCGAGTCGATCACCTCGATCCGCCGCGCCGGCGCGGACGCCGTGCTGACCTACTGGGCGACGGAGGTGGCCGGGTGGCTGAGGAGCCGCTGAGCGCCGCGCACCTCGCCGACTCGCCGCGCGCGGCTGCGGGGGTCCAGGAGCCGTTCGACGCGAACGCCCGCCTCTTCGAGCGGGCGCAGCGCCGGATCCCCGGCGGCGTCAACTCCCCCGTCCGCGCCTACCGCTCGGTCGGCGGCGCCCCGCGGTTCGTGCGGCGCGCCCTCGGGCCCTACGTCTACGACACGGAGGACCGCGAGTACGTCGACCTCGTCGCCAGCTGGGGCCCGGCGATCCTGGGGCACGGCCACCCCGCCGTCGTCGACGCGGTCCGGTCCGCCGCCTCCCGCGGGCTCTCCTTCGGCGCCCCGACGGAGGGCGAGGTCGAGCTGGCCGAGCTGGTGCACGACCGCGTGCGGCGCGACGGGCGCACCCCGATCGAGCGGCTGCGGCTCGTCTCCACGGGCACGGAGGCGACGATGACCGCCGTGCGGCTGGCCCGCGGGGCGACCGGACGGCCGCTCGTCGTCAAGTTCGCCGGGCACTACCACGGGCACTCCGACGGGCTGCTCGCGGACGCGGGCTCCGGGGTCGCGACGCTCGGGCTGCCCGCCTCCGCGGGCGTGCCCGCCGAGATCGCCGCGCTCACGCTGGTGCTGCCGTACAACGACGAGGCCGCCCTGCGGCTGGCGTTCGAGCGGCACCCCGGCCGGATCGCCGCGGTGATCACCGAGGCCGCGGCCGCGAACATGGGCGTGGTGGCGCCCGCGCCGGGGTTCAACCGCACGATCGTCGACGTCGCGCACGAGCACGGCGCCCTGGTGATCATGGACGAGGTGCTGACCGGCTTCCGCGTGGGCCCGGGCGGCTGGTGGGGCATCGACCCCGACGGCGCGCTGGACGTGGACCTGCTCACCTACGGCAAGGTGATCGCCGGCGGCATGCCGCTCGCCGCGCTCGGCGGCCGGGCCGAGGTGCTGGACCTGCTGGCGCCGCTCGGCCCGGTGTACCAGGCGGGCACCCTGTCCGGGAACCCGCTCGCGGTCGCCGCGGGCCTCGCGACGCTGCGCTCGGCGGACGACGCCGTGTACGCCCGGGTCGACGCCGCGGCCGACCGCGTGGTTGCTGCCGTGACCGGCGCGCTGTCGGAGGCGGGCGTGCCGCACGCCGTCGGCCGCGCGGGCAACCTCTTCAGCGTCGCGTTCGGCACCGATGCGGTGCCCGCGGACTACGACCAGGTGCGCGCCCAGGAGGCCTGGCGTCATCCCGCGTTCTTCCACGCCCTGCTGGCGCAGGGCGTCAGCCTGCCGCCCTCGGTCTTCGAGGCCTGGTTCCTGACGGCGGCGCACGACGACGCCGCGCTCTCCCGCGTCGAGGAGGCCCTCCCCTCCGCCGCCCGCGCCGCCGCCGCGGCGACGCCTCCCGCCTGATCCGCTTTCGCGGATCCGGATCCGTCTTGCGGATCCGGATCTGTCGTGCGGATCCGGATCTGTTTCGCGGATCCGGATCGTTTGCGCGGATCCGGATGGAAGCCGCGACACGCCGCCATCGCGCCTCGGGAGGCGGCGTGTCGCTCGCTGCGTCCGGATCCGCGAACGGGGCTACCGTCGGCCGGTGACCGACAACGACCGCACCATGACCGTGTCCTGGACGGATCCGGCGGAGGCGCTGCCGGACCTCGCGACCCTCGACGGCATCGAGTACCTGACGCGGGTGCGGGACGGCCTGCTCCCGCCGCCGCCGATCGCCACGGTCTTCGGGATGACGTTCGGGGCCATCGAGGTCGGCCGCTTCGAGGTGCGCTGCACGCCGACGGAGGCGTTCTTCAACCCGCTCGGGGTCGTCCACGGCGGGCTCGCCTGCACGATGCTCGACACGGTGCTGGGCTGCGTCGCGCAGACGACGCTGCCGGCGGGCACGGGGTACACGTCGATCGACATCCAGGTGCAGTACCTGCGCCCGATCCTGCCCGCGAACGGCGAGCTGACCGCTGTCGGCCGGGTCGTGAAGGGCGGCCGCCGCGTGATCTTCGCGGCGGCGGACCTGCGCGACGCCGCCGGCGCCCTGCTCGCGACGGCGTCGTCGAGCCTGCTGGTCCTGGCGCGCTAGACCGAGCGCTTCGGCAGGAAGAACGCGCATGAGCAGGAGGAATACGACGAGTTCTTCCTGCTGAAGCGGATTCTTCCTGCTGACGTGCTCGGTTGTTCCTGCTGAAGGACTCGCGGCTGATCCGTGGTCAGTCGAGCCGGAGGGTCATCACCGCGCGCGCCGGCGTCGGCCGGGCGGTCTCCGCGAAGCCGGCACGGGCGAACAGCCCGATGGTGCCGTGCCAGAGCTCGCTGCTGGTCGCGGTCGTCCGCACGGCCCGGTCGACGGGGTAGCCCTCGACGACCCGTGCGCCGCCCGCCCGGGCGTGCTCGACCGCGGCGCCCAGCAGCCGCCCCGCGACCCCGTCTCCGCGGTGCTCGCGACGCACGACGAAGCAGGTGACGGCCCACACGCCGCCCTCGTCCGGCGGCTCCGCGCTGCCGCGCCGCACCACCTGCGTCCGCAGCACGCCCGGCTGCGCGGTGCGCGGTCCGACGCGCACCCACCCGGCGGCCGCGTCCCCGGCGATCGCGACCAGCCCGGGCGACGGCTCCGTTGAGGCGAGCTCCGCCGCCAGCGCGGACCGCCGCTCGTCGCGGGAGGCCGCGTCGAACGCCTTCCGGGTGTCGAGCAGCCAGCGGCACCAGCAGGACGCGCCGTCCCCGCCTCCGGTCAGGGCGTGCTCGACGGCGGCGAACCCGGCCCGGTCCGCGGGCAGGACCCGCAGCGCGTCGCTCACCGGCGGAGCCCCACCACGACGCGGCCGGTGATCCGGCCGGCCAGCACGTCCTCAGCAGCCGCCGGCACGTCCGCGAGCCCGATGACGCGGTCCGTCATCCGGTCCACCACGGCCGCGGGCAGCCGGGACGCGAGCAGATCCCATGCCGCTCGGCGCATGGACGGCGCCAGGTCGACGGAGAAGATCCCCGCGAGGGTGACGCCGCGCAGGATGAACGGCAGCACGCTGCCCGGCAGCTCGGCGGAGCCCGCCAGCCCGCACGCCGCGACCGTGCCGCCCGGCAGCGTCTGCGCGATCGCGTTCACCAGGGCGCCGCCGCCGACAGCGTCGACGACCGCGGCCCAGCGCGCGGGCTGCAGGGGACGGCCCCGCTCGGCGGGGAGGCGCTCGACGACCTCGGCCGCGCCGAGCGCCCGGAGGTGGTCGCCGATCGCGTCCGCGCGACCGGTCGCCGCGTGCACCTCGTGTCCCGCAGCGGCCAGCAGAGCGATCGCGAAGCCGCCCACCCCGCGTCCCGCCCCGGTCACGAGCACCGGCCCGTCGGGGATGCCGTCGCGCTCGAGCGCGAGCACCGACAGCGCCGCCGTCACACCGGCGGTGCCGATGGCGGCGGCCTGCGCGGGGGAGAAGGCGTCCGGCACGGGCACGGCGGTCGACGGGTCGATCGCGACCCGCTGCGCCAGCCCGCCGTCGGTCCGCTCCCCCAGGCCCGCACCCGTCACGATCACCTGCCGGCCGTCGGCCACCGCGCCCACCGCGTCGATGCCGGGCACCATCGGCAGGGACCGCAGCACGCCCGGGCGGCCCGCGACGGCCAACGCGTCCTTGTAGTTGAGCGACGACCAGCCCACCTCGAGCACCGACCCGGTCGGATCGGGGTGCTCCTCCGGCGCCGCGGCCCGGCCGGCCTCCGTCGCGACGAGCGCGCGCATGCTCAGCGGTCGAGGTCGACGGTGCGGGCCTCCCCGATGTCCGGTCGCCCGCCGGTCACGGCCGCCTTCGCGTACTTCAGCAGCACGAGCGGCTTCGGGTCGTCGGTCGCCCAGTACTCGGCGGTGTGGGCGACGACCTTGAGCAGCGCGACCTTCGGGTCGTCCCTGCCCTCGGTGAACCACGCCTCCGCGCCGGTGTCCCACAGCTCGTCGATCTTCGCCGGGTCCTTCACGATCTCGGCCTCGCCGGCGAGGGACACCCACCCGCCGCCCGCGTCGAGCGCGACGTTGACCTGCGGGTTCGCGCGCACCTCGTCCGTCTTGTGCGACGGGTCCTCCGTGAAGAACCACAGGTCGCCGTCGAAGTCGCGCTCCTTCACCGCCATCGGGCGGCTGACGAGCGCGCCCTCCAGGTTCACCGTGGTGATGATCGCGACGCGCGCCTTCGCGACGATCGCACCGATCTTCTCGATCTCGTCCTTCGTTGCCATGGTCCGGACGGTAGCCCGGCTGCCGCAGAGGAGCCTGCGCGAGGTCCGCGGCGCCGAATGACACCGGTGGAGTTCTTATGCTGTCCACCGTGCGGGGGACAGCGGATCCGACGACGCCGGTCTCTGCGGCGGAGCGGACGCCGGCCGCCAGGACGGTCTACGCGCCGGGCGACCCGGTCGATCTGCTGTCGACGGTCCGCGTCCTCCGGCGCGGAGCCAGCGATCCGACCTACCGCCGCGAGCCGGACCGTCCCGTCGTCTGGCGGACCTGCAGGACCCCCTCCGGACCCGCGACCCTCCGGCTCGCGCAGCACGCGGACGGATCGGTGCACGCCTACGCGTGGGGGGCCGGCGCGGACTGGGCGGTGGAGGGGGTGCCCGAGCTGCTGGGCGAGGGCGACGACTGGAGCGGCCTCGCCGTCGCGCGCGTGCCGCTGCTCGCCGACACGCTCCGCAGGCGTCCTGGACTGCGGCTCACCCGCTGCCGGCAGGTCTTCGAGATGCTCGTCGCGGCCGTGCTGGAGCAGAAGATCGCGACCGTCGACGCCCACCGCGCGTGGGCGTGGCTGCTGCGACGCCACGGGGAGGCGGCGCCGGGTCCGGCACCGCAGGGCATGCGCGTCGCTCCCGACGTCGACGGGTGGCGGCGGATCCCCTCCTGGGACTGGCATCGCGCGGGCGTCGAGCCGAAGGCGTCCACGGCCGTGATGGCAGCGGCCGGGGTCGCGCCCGGCCTCGAGCGGACCCTGGCGCTCGGCCGCGGCGGCGCCGAGGTCGCGCAGCGGCTGCGCAGCGTGCCCGGCATCGGCATCTGGACCGCAGCGGAGACGAGCCAGCGCTCCCACGGCGACCCGGACGCGCCGAGCTTCGGCGACCTGCACCTGCCGGGCATCGTCGGCACGGCCCTGATCGGGCGGAAGGTCGACGACGACGGCATGCTCGAGCTGCTGGAGCCGTGGCGCGGCAGCCGGCAGCGCGTGATGCGCCTCATCGTCGCCTCCGGCGTCGCGGTCCCGCGGCGTGCGCAGCGCCTGGCGCCCCAGGACCACCGGCACCACTGAGCCTGCCCCGCTTGCCCGCTCCGGCGCCCTTCCCTCCCACGGCCTCGAGGGCGACCGCAGGACAGGACGCCGTCAGCAGGACGAAACGCGCGATCCTGTCCTGCCGGCCGCGTTCTGTCCTGCTGAAGCCCTCGGGCGGAGGGGCGGGGCGCCGGGTCAGACGGCGGGGCGGTCCGGGGCGGTGAGCAGCTCCGGAGGCAGCGCGGCGAGTCGTCCCGCGATGGTGCCGCGCACCTCCCGGCCGCCGACGAGGATGCGCTGCAGCTCGTCGGGTCGGAGGGGGACCAGGCCGACCAGCCGGATCTCGCCCGCGGCGGTCGCGACGGCCTCGGGCACGCCCGGCAGCCCGACCCCGATGAGCACGCCGACGGCGCCGTCGGCTCCACGCCACTCGGCGGGGGCGTCGGCCACGACGGACATCGACAGCGCGCCGTACTGCTCCAGCTCCGCGGGCAGGTTCATGCCGCTCGCGCCGATGCGGCGGGCCACGGCGGCGACGAGCGTGAACCGCCAGCCCTTCGCCACCTCCTCGTCGGTGCTGCCGAGGTCACGGCTCGCGACGTAGACCTCCGCACCGGGACCGAGCGCGGCGGCGCCCTCCGCGCCGCCCAGGCCGTTCGTCGCGAGCACCTGCACGCCGTCCGCGCGGTGGATCAGCAGGTAGCCCTGCTGCCGCCACGACGGCTGGGCGCTGAGGCGGGCCTCGACGCGGCCGACCGCGCCGACCTCGCGCCACGCGGCGACGAGGGCGTCGTCCGGCTGCTGCGCCGGGTCGGTCGGCATCGCCACCGGCAGCGGCGCGGTCGGCGGCGCGGGGGTCGCCGGCGCGGGCCAGGAGTCGAAGCCGCCGTTCGACAGCGACGGGAGCACGGCCGCGGGCTGCGCGCCCGGCGCCGGAGGAGCGCCCCAGACGGGCGCGCCCCAGGCCGGTGCGCCCTGGTCGAACCGCCGGCCGGCCGGGCTCGACGGCAGCACGTGGAGGACCAGCAGGATCAGGCCGCCGACGGAGGGGATCAGCACCAGCAGGTACAGGAGCCCGGAGAGGTTCGCGTCGTGCAGGCGCCGCACCGACGCGGCGATGGAGGGCACCAGCTGTGCGAGCAGCAGCAGGAGCACGGCGAACAGCAGCACGCTGCCGAGCGCGACGAGCACCGGCGCGCCCACACCGTCGTCGTCCGAGAGCGCCTCCCCGCCGCCGAGCAGGCTGCCGCCGATGACGGCGACCACGACGGCCACGCCCGTGTTCAGCAGCACGGGCCACCAGTACTCCGACAGGCTCGCCCGGCCGGAGAACACGAAGGAGCGCCGCCAGAACCGGGACCACGCGACCAGCGGGGAGGCGCCGGAGAGCGGTCGATCGGGCTCGGTGGGGTCGGCGGTCACAGGGCTCCTCGCGTCGATCCGGACCCCGGAACCCTACCGAGGCCCCTCGGCGGGCTACGCCGGGCGAGCCACGACCGAGAGCCGGCCTGCGGAGCGCACCGCGACCTCGCGAACCCGCTTGCCCGGGTACGGCGCCTCGATCATGCGGTTGTGCCCCGCGTAGATGGCCACGTGGTACACGGCGCCGGGAGCGCCGTAGAAGATGAGGTCGCCGCGCTTGCGATGCTTGTAGGCGTGCAGCCGGTGCTCGCTGCGCGCGGTGCGCCACTGGGCGGTCGCGCTGTGGCCGCCGATGCCGACCTTGACGGCCGAGTACGACTTCATGGTCAGGCCGGAGCAGTCCCAGCGCCCGGGACCGGCCCCGGCGAAGGAGTAGGGGTCGCCGATCTGCTTCTCCGCGTAGGAGACGGCGCGCAGCGCCTTCGTCCTGCCGACCAGCGCCGCCGTCGTGGCGGTGGTGCCGTCGGAGGCGGTCGAGGCGGCCGTCGGGTCGACGCCCGCGGCGGTGAGGGACGCCGCGAGGCGCGTCAGCTCCGGGGTCTGCTGCTCGGCGAGGGCGACGAGGCGGTCCTGCGCGACTGCGGCCGCTGCGCGGTTCGCCGCGGTGTCGTGCTGCAGCACCGCCTCGTCCGCGCGCTGCGCGGCGGCGCCGGCGGCGTCCGCCCCGGCCTCGAGGTCCGCGAGCCTCGCCTGCGCCGTCCGGATCACGGCCGCACGGTCGATCACGGGGGCGGCGGGCTGCGCGACGGCGGTGGCCGGGGCGGGCGGGGTCTCGGGCGCGATCGCCACGACGGTGCCGAGCGCGACCGCTGCGGCTCCGACGGCTCCGGTGATCGCGATCACGGTTCTGGTCCTGGTGTTCCGGCGCACGGCCGCCTCCTGCTGGTGTCGCGCACCGGGCGTCCGGGCATGCCGGAGGCAGGCCGAAGGGGGCGGACGGCGGGGTGGAGCCGGCCGCGCTGGGGACGCGTCGATGCTGGGCCGCCAGATCAGGGGGGTGTGGTGGCGGCCGTCGCGGAGGAAGGTAACAAGAACGTCACGGGGGCGCGTGTCGGCGGCCGAAGACCGGTGGAGAAGGGCGCTCGGCGCACCTCGCCCGAACAATCGCGACAGCCTCGGATCGCCCGTGCTGCCCGGGATTCCAGGGGGATCGGCGGGGTGGGCGGCAACAAATAGCGGTCGCGCGCCCGATATCCACTGAGCGGAAGCACCTTCACGGTGGATGCTCAGGAGGGTCCCAGGTCAGCCGGTCGTGCGGTTCACGAGCCGCGAGAGCACGATCGCGCTCCGGGTGTGATCGACGTTCGGGGCGACGCGGACCCGCTCGAGTGCGAGCTCGAGGCTCGGGATGTCGCGGCTGCGCATGTGCACGATCGCGTCCGCGCTGCCCGTGACGGTGCCGGCGTACACGACCTCGGGCACGGCGCCGAGGATCCGCCGCAGCTCGGTGGGCGACACGGTCCCGCGACAGAACAGCTCGACCCACGCCTCCGTGCTCATCCCCTCCGTCGCCGGGTCGACCTGGATCGTGAAGGACCGGATGACGCCCTCCGCGAGCAGCCGGTCGACCCGGCGCTTCACGGCGGAGGCGGACAGGCCCACGACCGCGCCGATGTCGCCGTAGGCGGAGCGCGCGTTGCGCTTGAGCAGCTCGAGGATGCGGTTGTCGATGGCGTCCATGGCGCTCAGCATACGAAGTGTTGCGTCAGATCGGCGATCGACGCAGGTTTCGTGCGCCCCGCTCGTCGTGTCGCCGCCCGTCCGGCGCGACACTGGAAGGGCCGTCGACCTGGTCCGGCCCGTTCAGCAGCTCCATCACCGAACGAAAGGACCGATGTGTCGCTTTCCGCACCCCTGATCGCGGAGGAGGGCGAGCGCGTCGCGCTGCGCCGCCGCTACCTGATGTGCCGTCCCGAGCACTTCACCGTCGCGTACCGCATCAACCCCTGGATGAACCCGCAGGACCCGACGGACACCTCCGTCGCGCTGGATCAGTGGCAGACGCTCCACGACGCCTACGTGTCGCTCGGCCACGACGTCGAGCTGATCGACCCGATCGCCGGCCTGCCCGACATGGTCTACGCGGCCAACGGCGGCTTCACCCTGGACGGCATCGCCTATACCGCGCGCTTCACCCACCCGGAGCGGCAGCCGGAGGGTCCCGCGTACGCCGACTGGTTCCGCGCGAGCGGCTTCCGCGTGCACGAGGCGCGGGAGGTGAACGAGGGCGAGGGCGACCTCCTCCTCGTCGGCGACGTCATCCTCGCCGGCACCGGGTTCCGCACGAGCGTCGAGAGCCACGCGGAGCTGGCGCGCGTCACCGGTCGCGAGGTCGTGACCCTGCGGCTCGTGGATCCGCGGTTCTACCACCTGGACACGGCGCTCGCGGTGCTCGACCCCACCGGGGCCGACGCGAACATCGCCTACCTGCCGGACGCGTTCGACGCCGCGAGCCGGGCCGAGCTGGCCCGCCGCTACCCGGACGCGGTGCACGTGGGCATCGAGGACGCCAGGTGGCTGGGGCTCAACTCCATCTCCGACGGGCGGAACGTGGTCATCGCCTCCCGCGCGAAGGGCTTCGAGGCGTCGCTGCGCGAGCGCGGCTACACCCCGATCGGGCTCGACCTGGCCGAGTTGCTGCTCGGCGGCGGCGGCGTCAAGTGCTGCACGCTCGAGCTGCGCGGCGAGCGATGAGCGCCCGCGAGAGCGCGCTCGCGCACAACTACCACCCGCTGCCGGTCGAGATCGCCTCGGGCGACGGGGCGTGGGTGACCGACGTCGACGGCCGCCGCTACCTCGACCTGCTCGCCGCGTACTCCGCGGTGAACTTCGGGCACGGGCACCCGCGGCTGATCGCCGCGGCGAAGGCGCAGCTGGACCGCGTGACGCTCGTGAGCCGCGCGTTCGAGAACGACCGGCTGGAGCCGTTCGCCCGCGAGCTCGCCGCGCTCGCCGGCAAGCGGATGGTGCTGCCGATGAACACCGGAGCGGAGGCGGTCGAGTCCGGCATCAAGGTCGCGCGCGCCTGGGGCTACCGGGTGAAGGGCGTGGAGCAGGGCCGCGCGACGATCCTCGTCGCCTCCGGCAACTTCCACGGACGCACCACGACGATCGTCTCGTTCAGCGACGACCCGTCGGCGCGGGACGACTTCGGGCCCTACACGCCGGGCTTCCGCGTCGTGCCGTACGGCTCGGCGGAGGCGCTGGAGGCGGCGATCGACGAGACCGTCGTCGCCGTGCTGCTCGAGCCGATCCAGGGCGAGGCCGGCGTCGTCGTGCCGCCGGACGACTACCTCCCGGCCGTGCGCCGGATCTGCGACGAGCACCGGGTGCTGATGATCGCGGACGAGATCCAGTCGGGCCTCGGCCGGGTGGGCGCCACGTTCGCGTGCGACCTGGTCGGCGTCGTGCCGGACCTCTACCTGCTCGGGAAGGCGCTCGGCGGCGGCCTCGTGCCGGTCTCCGCGGTCGTCGGGAACGAGGACGTGCTGGGTGTGCTGCGGCCGGGTGAGCACGGATCCACCTTCGGCGGCAACCCGCTCGCCGCCGCGGTCGGCCTGGAGGTCGTGCGGATGCTCGCGACCGGGGAGCCGCAGCGCCGGGCGCGCGAGCTCGGCGCCGTCCTGCGGTCGCGCCTCGAGCCGCTGATCGGCCGCGGCGTCACCGCGGTGCGGATCCGCGGGCTCTGGGCGGGCGTCGACATCGACCCCGCGCTCGGCACCGCCCGCGGGGTCTGCGAGCGGATGATGACGGCCGGCGTGCTCGCGAAGGACACCCACGGCCAGACCGTGCGCTTCGCCCCGCCGATCGTGATCTCGTCGGACGACCTGCACCGCGCGATCGACGTCTTCGAGCACTCCCTGCAGCCCGTCCCCGCCTGATGCGTTCTGAAGGCGATCCGGTCGACCGGATCGCCTTCGAGATGGAGTTGCGAGGTACGGGAGTCAGGGGCGGCGGGCGACGAGGAGGCAGTCGCAGGCGGGGCCCGCGGGGGTGTCGCGGTCGCGGCGCCCGGACAGCTCGATCTCGAGGCCGGCGGCGCGCGCGGCCGCGGCCGTCTCCTCCGGCGTCGTCCGGATCGCGGGCGTCATCGTGCCGCCGAGCCCGCGGGCGACGTCGTCGCGGTCGTGCCAGATGCCCAGCAGCAGCCCGCCCCGCGCGAGCGACTCCGCCGCGCGCGCGATCGCGTCGGCGAGCGCGTCCGGCTCGAGCTGCAGGTAGCAGAGCACCGCGAGGTCGGCCGGCTCGGCGGAGTGCCACGTCGTCGCGTCGGCCTCCACCGCGTCGACGGCGGCGCCCGCCTCCACCGCCCGCCGCCGCATCCCGGCCACCGCGGACGCCGCGAAGTCGGTCGCCACCACCCGCCAGCCGCGGCCGGCGAGCCAGAACGCGTTGCGCCCCTCCCCCGCGCCCACGTCGATCGCGAGCCCCGGCTGCGTCGCCAGCGCCGCGACGCGGTCGGCGATCCAGCCGTTCGGATCGGCCCCCCACAGGCTCGAGCCCGCCTCCGTCGCCGTGCGGTAGCGGTCCTCCCAGAAATCCCGGCTGCGCGACGTCACCCGGCCAGCCTGCCGCAGCACGCTCAGGGCTCGACGACGACGTCGACCAGCACCAGCACCCGGTCGCCGCCGATGCGGATCTCCGCCCGGGGGAGGACGCTGCGCAGCAGCGGGACGAGGGGTGCGACGCGCGAGCGCCGCGGGCGGACCGCGACGGGCAGCGACAGGACGATCGTCGCCGTGCGGTCCTGCCCCCGCACCGTCACCGAGCCGGGCCGCTCGAAGTCCGCGAGCGGCAGGCTCGCGACCGTCGTGCGCAGCGCGGCCCGCTGCTCGGTGGTGAGCCGCTCGGCGTAGTCGTCCGGGTCGTCAACCACGAAGCCGGCCTCGACGAGCCAGCCGCGCGCCAGCCCCGCGACCAGCACCGACCGCAGCTCCGCGGCGATCTCCCGGGCGCGCGTCGCCTGCTCCGCCGTCACGGCGCCGGATCCGGCGATCGCGCCGAGCAGCGGGATCGCCGCCGCCTCCAGCTGCGCGACCGCCTCCTGCCGCACCGTGAGCGCGGGGTCCGCGGCCGGCACGACCGCCGGGTCGGGCGGCCGCACGTCCAGGCGCCGGAGGGTCGTCCACGCGAGCACGGCGACCGCGACGGCGGGCGGCAGCAGCTGGGTGGCCGTGATCGCCGCCCGGCCGGCGGGAGGGACCGGCGCCGTCGCCGAGGACAGCAGCAGCACGACCAGCACGACGAGGGCCACGGCGGCGAGCCCGCCGACCAGCACCTCGAGCGGCGGCCGGAGGATCGCGAGCACCAGCAGGAAGACCGGCACGACCGCCAGGCCCCAGTCGTCGTGCAGCGCGGTGTTGCGGCCGGCCTGCGCCGCCTCGTCCAGCACGACGGCGAGCAGCACCAGGCCGAGCACCGCGGCGTGCGAGCGAGCCCGGAACGGCGCACGGAACGGGTTGGCGAGCACCACGACGAGCACCCCGGCCCCGACGAGCGCGGCCAGCGCGACCGCCTCCAGCGCCCACGACGAGACCTGGTCCCGCGCCAGCAGGACCTCCGTCCCCGCGGCCACCAGGGCGAGCACGGCGCCGCCTGCGGCGAACACCGGCGCCGGCGCACCGAGCAGCAGCGGGTCCCGCACCGCCAGGCTGCTGCGGCTCACGGCCGCGCCCCCTTCGGCACGGCCAGCAGCACGGTGGTGCCGACGCCGGGCTGCGCGAACACGCGCATCGAGCCGCCCACCTCCTCCACCCGGGAGCGGACCGCCGTGGCAAGGCCCAGCCGCCCGCGATCGACGCGTTCCGGATCGAACCCGCTGCCGGAGTCGGAGACCATCACGGTCAGGCCGTCGCCGTCCGCGAGCACGGTGACGTCGGCGACGTCCGTGCCGGCGTGGTTCCGCGTGTTCAGCAGGCACTGCTCGACCGCCGCGGCGAGCGCTTGCTCGACGTCCCGCGGCAGCGCGCCGAGCCCGGCGACCTCGCCGTCCACCCGAACGGTCAGGCCGAGCGCGCGCACCCGGCCGATGGCGGCGAGCACGGGCCCGCCGACGGCCGTGATCGACTCGGGGGTCGCGGTCCAGTCCGGGGAGGCGAGCAGATCGAGGGTCCTGCGCAGGTGCGCGACCGTCGCCGCGGGCAGCCTGGCCTCCCCGATGGCGGCGACGGCGGCGAGGTCACCCAGCACCGTGTCGTGCACGACGGCCGCTGCGCGGGAGCGGGCGACCCCGCGCATCCGGGTCAGCAGCTCCTCCCCCAGCGCCGCCTCCGAGGCCCGCTCCGGCTGCGCGGTGCGCCTGCCCGCGATCAGGAACCCGGACGACGCGACGGCGATGAGCGCGAGCGTCGCGCCCTCGGGCAGGTCGAACGACCACGGCACGCCGAACCGCGGTCCGACGGTCGCGGACAGCGCCTCCGTGGCCAGCACGATCGTCGTGCCGACGATCAGCGGCGCCCGGCGGCGGCCGGCGTTCACGGCGAAGGCGAGCATCGCGGTCTTGATCGGCGACACCGGGAACGCCGCGGTCGTCGCCGGCGCCTCCGGGTACCGCGCCAGCACGACGAGCGCCGCGCCGTAGCCGGCGATCATGACCGCGACCGCACCGACCACGACGACGGGCGCGGCCCGGTCGGGGACGGGCAGCGTGAGCACCACGCCGCCCGCGGCGATCGCGGCCGCGGCGACGGCGAGCGGGCCGAGGGAGGGCACCGGGCCGTTCAGGATCGCCGTCGCGACGCAGGCGAGCACGAGCGTCGCGGCCCCGTAGCAGAGCCCGGCGGCGCGCAGCCCGTCGGACAGCGCGCGTCGCGCGGCCTGCGGGGGACCGGGCATGGGCGCGATCGTAGGACCCCGGAGGCGTCCGGGGTCCCGTAACAAGCCCGGAACACGGCTCTCACTACGCTGCCGACATGGCGGACCTCTTCGACGGGTACGCGCGGACGACGGCGCCCACCGCCGCCCGCGCGGCGGAGCCGTTCGACGAGATGTTCGCCGACCTGCCGATGACCACGGACGGCGGCGTACCCCGCGACCCGTACCGGGAGGTGCACACCGCGCTCGCCTCGATGACCCAGGCCGAGCTGCGCGGCCGCACCGAGGCGCTCGCGAACTCCTACCTCGCGCAGGGCGTCACCTTCGACTTCGCGGGCGAGGAGCGGCCGTTCCCCCTCGACGCCGTGCCGCGGGTGATCGAGCAGCACGACTGGGCGTTCGTCGAGCGTGGGGTGAAGCAGCGGGTCAAGGCGCTGGAGGCGTTCCTCGCCGACGTCTACGGGCCGCAGGCCGCGGTGCGCGACGGGGTGCTGCCCGCGGGCCTCATCAGCTCCTCCGCGCACTTCCACCGCCAGGCCGCCGGCGTCGTGCCGGCGAACGGCGTGCGCATCCAGGTCTCCGGCATCGACCTCATCCGCGACGAGCGCGGCGGCTGGCGGGTGCTCGAGGACAACGTGCGGGTGCCGTCCGGCGTCAGCTACGTGATCTCCAACCGTCGCGTGATGGCCCAGACCCTGCCCGAGCTGTTCGTGCGGATGCGGGTGCGGCCGGTGGGGGAGTACCCGAACCGGCTGCTGCAGGCGCTGCGGGCGGCGGCGCCCCCTGGGGTGGACGACCCGACCGTCGTCGTGCTCACGCCCGGCGTCTACAACTCCGCCTACTACGAGCACACCCTGCTCGCACGCCTGATGGGCGTCGAGCTGGTGGAGGGCCGCGACCTCTTCTGCTCCGGCGGCCGGGTCTTCATGCGCACGACGGCCGGCCCGACCCGGGTGGACGTGATCTACCGCCGGGTGGACGACGAGTTCCTCGACCCGCTGCAGTTCCGCGCCGACTCGCTGCTCGGCGCCCCCGGGCTGATGCTCGCCGCGCGGCTCGGCAACGTGACGATCGCGAACGCCGTCGGCAACGGCGTCGCCGACGACAAGCTCGTCTACACGTACCTGCCCGACCTCATCCGCTACTACCTCGCGGAGGAGCCGGTGCTGCAGAACGTGGACACCTGGCGGCTGGAGGAGCCGGCCGCGCTGGAGGAGGTGCTGGACCGCCTCGACGAGCTGGTCGTGAAGCCGGTCGACGGCTCCGGGGGCAAGGGCCTCGTGGTCGGTCCCCGCGCGTCGCGGACCCAGCTCGACGAGCTGCGGCGCCGCCTCGTCGCGGACCCGCGCGGCTGGATCGCCCAGCCCGTCGTGCAGCTGTCGACCATCCCGACGCTGGTCGAGGACGGCGTCCGGCCGCGGCACGCCGACCTCCGGCCCTTCGCGGTCAACGACGGCCGGGACGTCTGGGTGCTGCCGGGCGGCCTCACCCGCGTCGCGCTGCCGGAGGGGCAGCTCGTCGTGAACTCGAGCCAGGGCGGCGGGTCGAAGGACACCTGGGTGATCGGCGGCGACGAGCCCGACCCGATGGACCGCTCCTCCGTCTCGACGATCGTGCACGGGCAGGCAGCGGGAGCGCGGACCCGCCGGCCGGTCGCGCCGACGTCGCACGAGCCCGACCACTCGCCCCTCGACGTGATCGACGACACCGGCGAGCAGCAGCAGCAGCAGCAGCAGATCCGTTTCGCAGGAGTTCCTGCGCCGGCGCCGCAGGAACTCCTTCACAACGGAAGCCGCCTGCCCGCCGGTCGAGGTGCGAGCGCAGCGGGCCTCGAGACCACAGGAGGCGATCACGGATGCTGAGCCGGATCGCGGAGAGCCTCTTCTGGATCGGGCGCTACATCGAGCGGGGCGACGGCACCGCCCGCATCCTGGACGTCCACCTGCAGCTGCTGCTGGAGGACCCGTGGGTCCACGAGGACGCGGCCTGCCGCGGCCTGCTCGCGGTGATGGGCTCCCCCGCCCCGCACGACGGCCGGCTGTCCCGCGGCGACGTGCTCGCCGTCCTCGGCGTCGACCGCACGCACCCGGCCTCGATCGCCTACTCGCTGATCGCCGCCCGGGAGAACGCCCGCCGGGCCCGTGAGATCGTCAGCACCGAGCTGTGGGAGTGCCTCAACACGACGCGGGCCCGCATCCCCCGCCAGGTCTCCCCCGCGCGCGTGTCCGAGTTCTTCTCCTGGGTGCGGGAGCGCACCGCGCTCGCGGTCGGCATCATCGACAGCGCGACGAGCCGCGACGACGTCTGGCAGTTCTTCACCCTCGGTCGCAGCATCGAGCGCGCCGACATGACCGCCCGGCTGCTCGCCACGCATGCCCTGACCGGCAACAACGGCCCCAGCTGGACGACGCTGCTGCGGTCCTGCGGCGGGTACGAGGCGTACCTCCGCACGTACCGCGGCACCCCGTCGGCGCAGAACGCGGCGGAGTTCCTCGCCGTGGACCGCCTGTTCCCGCGGTCCATCCTGTTCTCGATCAGCCGTGCGGAGCAGTGCCTCCGGCAGCTGGAGCCGCGCAACGAGCGGGTCGGCACCTCCGACCGCGCGCTGCGGGTGCTCGGGCAGATCCGGGCGGAGCTGGAGTTCCGGCAGATCGACGAGATCCTCGCGGACCTCGCCATCCAGATGGAGGCGGTGCAGGCCGCGACCTCGGCGGCGTCGGAGGCGATCCGGCAGAGGTACTTCCCGACGAACACGACACCGGTCTGGATGGGGGAGCTCTGATGGCTGCAGCACACATGCGCGGCGCGGCATGAGTCGCGTCCGAGTCCGCCACGTCACCGGGTACCACTACGGCGGGCAGGTCACCCAGTCCTACAACGAGGCGCGGATGCTGCCGCCGTCCGGCGACGGCCAGTTCGTGCTCGCGTCGAACCTCGAGATCTCCCCGATCTCGTCGACGCACGGGTACGTCGACTACTGGGGCACCCGCGTCAACTCGTTCGAGATCCTCACCCCGCACGAGCAGCTGTCGCTCACCGCGACCAGCCTCATCGAGGTCATGCGCTCCCCGCACGAGGAGACCGGGACGACGTGGGCCGAGCTCGAGACGGCGGCGCGCGGCGCGGTCGGCACCGTCGAGCAGCTGCAGCAGACCGGCTTGACGGAGCCCCCGGAGGAGGTGCGCGAGCTCGCCAGGGCGGCCGCGGCGGACCTCGACCCCTGCGCGGCGGCGCTCGAGGTGTGCCGGGAGGTGCATCGCCGGGTCACCTACATGGCGGGCGTGACGAGCGTGCAGTCGACGGCGCAGGAGGCATGGGCCGAGGCGCGCGGCGTCTGCCAGGACATCGCGCACATCGCGCTCGGGGCGCTGCGCTCGATCGGCATCCCCGCGAGGTACGTCTCCGGCTACATCCACCCCGACCCGTCGTTCCCGCTGGGCACCGCCGTGACCGGCGAGTCCCACGCGTGGATCGAGTGGTTCTGCGGCGCCTGGCGCGGGTACGACCCCACGAACGACCTCGAGATCGGCGAGCGGCACGTGCTCGTCGGCCGGGGGCGCGACTACGCCGACGTGGCGCCGCTTCGCGGCATCTACGCCGGGCCGTTCGGCAGCCGGCTGTTCGTGGAGGTGGAGATCACGCGAGAGGCGTGACTCACTCCTCCGGGCCGGGGTTGCTGGAGCCCCGACCGCGCTGGGCGTCGTCCGCCCCCTCCGAGGGACCCGGGTTCGACGACCCCGCGCCGGGGATGATCCCGTCGGGCCCGGGATCCTCCGTCCCCTGCTTCGAGGTGTCCTCGGGGCCCTCCTCGGGGCCGGGGTTCGCGCTGCCGCTGACGTCGCTGTCCATGGCCGCGAACCTACGCGCCCGGTCCCCTCCGCGCAGCGGTCCTGCACGACCGTTCGGGGAGGATGGCGGCATGGCCCGCCTGATCCTCGTCCGCCACGGCCAGACCCGGTCGAACGTGCACGGCCTGCTCGACACCGCGGCGCCGGGCCCGGGGCTGACCGACCTCGGCCGCGAGCAGGCAGCAGCCCTCGTCCAGGTGCTCGCCGGCGAAGCGATCGACCGGGTCGTCGCCTCGCCGCTGACCAGGACCGTGGAGACCGCGGCGCCCCTCGCGGCGGCGCGCGGGCTGCCGCTGCTGCAGGATGCCGGCCTGCGCGAGGTCCTCGCCGGCGACCTCGAGATGCTCGCCGACCACGACTCGCACCGCGCGTACCTGGGCGCGGTGTTCTCCTGGGCGACCGGGGACCTGGCGGCGCGGATGCCGGGGGACCCGGAGAGCGGAGCGGACTTCTTCGCCCGCTACGACGCGGCGGTCGAGGCCGCGACGGCCGGCGTCGGCACGGTCGTCTGCGTCAGCCACGGGGCGTCGATCCGCACCTGGGCCGGCTCCCGCGCGAGCAACGTCGACCGGGAGTTCGGCGCCGCCCACGGGCTGCCGAACACCGGCGTCGTGACCCTCGACCGGCAGGGGGACGGCCTCTGGCGGGTCGACACCTGGACCGACTTCCGCTTCCCGCCCGCGCTCGACGACGACCCGACGGGCGCGCCGGTCGCATGACCCGCGCACGGGGTCCGCTCGTCCTCGCCGGCGGCCTGCTCGGCGCGACGCTGCTGCTCGGCGTCCTCGCGCTGCTGCGCGAGCCGGCGTCGCTGCCGGTCGTCGCACACCTCGGCGGGCGGGCGGTCCGCATCGCCGCGGTCCAGCCGTCCCTCGCCGCCCTGGTGCCGCCCCTGCTCGTCGCAGGGGTCGCGGCCCTGCGCGGCTCCGGACGGCTCCAGGAGTCGGCGGCCGTCTGGGCGGCGGGTGCGGCGTCGCCGATCGTCCTGTTCCTCGTCGCGCGCCTGAACGGCCTGGCGGAGGCGATGGCGCTCGTGCTGGTCTACGCCTCCTCAGCGGGAGGCGTGCTGCTGCGGTCCCTGCACCGGCCGGGGGAGCGCCCGGCGCCGCTGCGCTGGTGGGCGGTCCTTGGCATCGTGCCCTGGGGCGTCGTCGCGTTCACGCAGATCGGCTCCGGCCTGGCGGGCGCGCCTCCTCCGGCCGCCGTCCGCCTGCTGACGCTCGTCGTGCTCGCCGCGAGCATCGTCGAGTTCGTGTCCGCCTACCGGCGTCGCGACCTCCCGCTGCCGGCGACGACCGGGCTGCTGCTGGCCGCGCTGCCCGGCGGGCTGCTCGCGCTGCTCACCGTCGCGACGACCGGCTGACCGCAAGCCCTTGACAGCGCGGAGCGGGCTCCCAGCATCCCTCCGCGACGGCGCGGGACGATGCACGGATGAAGACGCCCTTCGGTCTGCTGGACACCTCCGCGCCCGAGAGCCGCCGACCGGGTGCGGCGCTGGTCGCGGGCCTCGTCGCCGGCATGAGCTCCGGCGCGATCAAGATGGGCTGGGAGGCGCTGCTGCCGCCCCGCAAGCCGGACCGCGAGATCCCGCCGGTGATCTTCCTGCGCCAGCGCGGCATCGACCCGGACCGGTACACCTACGAGTTCAACGGCAACACCGTGCCGCTCGGCATCCTCGCGGTGCACTTCGGCTTCTCGTTGGTGACCGTCGCGGCCTACTCCGTCGTCGCCGAGTACCTGCCGCGGACGAAGCTGTGGGCCGGAGCCGCGTACGGCATCGGTGCGTTCGTCGTCGCGCACGAGATCGTGCTGCCGCGCCTCGGGCTCAGCCCGAAGGCCGCCGACCTGCCCGTGGAGGAGCACCTGTCCGAGCTCTTCGGGCACATCGCCTGGATGCTGGAGGCGGAGCAGGTGCGCAAGGCCGTCCGGCTCGCCGTCGCGGGCGTCCCGGACGCCGACACGCGCGTGAACGCGCTCGCGCGGCTCGCCGACACGGCTCGGGCCGCGCTGCGGCGCTGAGGGCCGCCGTGACGAAGCGGGTGCTCGTCGTCCGCCTCGACAGCATGGGCGACGTCCTGATGGCGGGTCCCGCGATCCGCGCGGTCGCGGCGGCGCCCGAC
>NZ_CAXTOQ010000029.1:0-28562 GCF_964245895.1 uncultured Amnibacterium sp. | reverse complement strand
CAGCGCGGCCCGCGCGGCGCCGACCTCGTCGAGGAGCGCGGCCGAGCCGGCGGAGACGGCCGCCCGGCCGGCCACACCGAGCGCGAGGGCGCCGTTGCCCGCGAGGCCCGCAGCGTCGGCGGCGGCCCAGTCCGCCCACGGCACGGAGTCGATCAGGCGGTCCGCCGGCACCGGCACCGCGTCGAACGCGAGCGTCACGGTCGCGGAGGCGTTCGCGGCGACGAGCGCGGCCGGTTCGGAGTGCATGCCGGGGCCGACGTCGAGCAGCGCCGTGGTGATCGCGCCGTCCTCCTCCACCGCGGCCACCCGCAGCACGTCGGCGACGCCCCAGCCCGTGACCCAGAAGGCGCTGCCGGAGATCGTGCGGTCCTCCCCATCCCCCAACAGGCGCAGCGCCGCCGGCCCCCGCACCGCGGTGATCACGACGCCGGCGCGCAGCCGGCCGGCGGCGAGATCCCCCGCGAACCGGGCGATCGGGCCCTCCGCCCGGTGGACGGGACCGAGCGCGCCCTGGTGCTGCAGCCACACGAACGCGGTCGCGAGGCAGCCGCCGGCGAGCGCGGTCGTGATGTCGATCCGCGTCTCGAGGGAGGCGTCGGTCGCCGCGAGCCCGGTGAGCCCCGCGTCGTCGAGCGCGAGGAGGTGCGCCGACGGCACGCGCTCCGCGGCGTCCACCGCCTCGGCGTCCGGCAGCAGCACCTCCTCCGCGAGGCGGCGGGCGGTCTGCACGACGTCGGCGGTCACGCCGCAATCGTGCCAGCACGCGCCCACCGCCCCGCGGGACGCTGCGGATCCTCCGCGGTACTCGGGGCGCCGCGCGGTGGTCGGGGCGTCGCGCGGTGGATCGCCCGCCGTCGCGCGGTGCTCCGGGCGTCGCGCGGTGCGCATGCATACCGCGCGACGCCCCAGCAACCGCGCGTCGCTCCAGCCACCGCGCCGGCGTGGGGACCGCGCCCTCCACGTCAGACCGCGGGGCGCTCCACCGCGGACGGTAGGCGCGCGCCGAGCACCGCCGCCACCACCGCGGTGACGGCCATGCCGACCGCGATCACGGCGACCCACGACAGCGGCATCGACCCGCCGAGCAGGACGCCGGCGAGCGGCGGCCCGATGAACCCGCCGAGCGGCCACGTCGAGGCCGCGAGCGCGTTGTACCGGGCGCGGAGGTGCTCGGGCGCGAGCGCGTTCGGCATCCCGCCGCCGATCGGGCTGTAGAACGTCTCCCCGAGCCCGAAGACGGCGAGGGACACGACGAACGCGACCGCCGCGACCGGTCCGTGCAGCACAGGCAGGGCGGCGACGGCGGAGATCACCCACGCGATCCCCCAGATCACCGCGGTCGCGACGAGCATCCGGCTGCGCCGCCACGGTCGCGTCCACCGCTCCACGCCCAGCTGCAGGACCACGATCGCCGCCGTGTTCGCGGCGAACGCGAACCCGACGACCTGCGTGGTGCTGCCGCCGGCGCCGGTCACGAAGGACGCCCACGGGCCGTTCAGCTGCGCGTACCCGAAGACGCCGAACGCCAGCGCGACCGCGAGGTAGCCGACGAACGCGCGGTCGCGCAGCACGACGGCGTACCCACCGCGCTCCGCGACCGCCCGACGGGGCGCGGAGCGGTAGCCGGGCGACCCGCGCAGGCCGGCGAGGATCAGCACCGCGAACACCGCGGTGGTCGCCGCGTCGACCCCGTAGACGAGGTGGAAGCTCGCGGGCTCCCTGACCGACACGATCCAGCCGGACAGCAGGCCGCCGACGCCGATGCCGGCGTTCAGCATGCCGAACCGCAGCGCGTAGGCGCGGGAGCGGCCCTCCGCCGGGATCTGCACGGCGACCAGCCCGTTCAGGGCCGGCCACACCAGGGCGTTGCCGATGAAGTTCAGGGCCACCCCGGCGGAGGCGACGCCGGCGCCGGGCGCGGCCGCGAGCACCGCGGTCCCCGCGGCCTGCACCAGCAGCCCGATCCAGGCGAGCCGCCCGAGCCCGGCCCGGTCGCCGAGCGGGCCGCCGAGCGTCGTCGCGCCGAGACCGACGACCGACGCGACGGCCAGCACCACCCCGGCGACGGGCAGCGGCGCGCCGAGCACGTCGTGCAGGTACACGAACAGGTACGGCAGCGTCAGTCCCTGCCCGAGCGCCGACACGAGGGTGCCGGCGAGCGTCAGGCGGAACGCCCGCCGCCCGAGGTCGACCTCCGCCTGCTCCAGCACCCGGACACCCTAGGGACGGGCACGGACACCTCAGCCGAGCAGGGACACCGCCCGCGCGATGACGAGCGCCAGGATCACGAACGCGAGGAACGACTCCAGTCCCATCAGCGCCTTCGCCCGCGTCGTCAGCGGCATGGTGTCGGTCGGCGAGAACGCCATCGAGTTCGTCAGCGAGAAGTACAGGTAGTCGACGAACGCCGCGACCCAGCCGCTGCGCTCGGAGGAGCCCGCGGCGACCTCCCGCACCGCGTCGCCGTCCTCGTCCTGCGGGAACCGGAAGTCGGCGTGCGGCAGCTGCGGCCTGGGCTTGATCCGCCGCGACACGGGCCCGCCCCGGTCCAGCTCCCAGTACGCGAGCCCGAACGCGATCACGTTCGTGACCCAGACCTGCAGCGTCGCGAGCAGGATCAGCGGCCCGTCCGCCTTGCTCGCGGTGAGCAGCGCGTGGATCACGATGCCGAGCGCGACCTGGTTCGCGAGCAGGAGCAGCAGCACCTGGCCGATCGACAGCCGCCGCGACCACCGCGTCTCCCGATCGAGCCGCGCAGGGTTCAGCACCACCACCGGCACGACGAGCAGCACGCCGACGATCACGACCGCGACCCGCAGCCCGACGGGCACCTCGCTCGGCAGCGCCCCGTACAGCGCGAGGGCGACGACGATGGCGACGACGGGTGGCCACCGGTGCTCGGTGGCGGGGCGGCGCTGCTGGACCACGCGGTCAGTCCCGCTTGTCGCCGAGGTGGAGCGCGCCCTTGACGCGCTCGATCCCCTCCGACACCAGGCCCTCCGCCGAGTCGACGAGCGCGGCGGGGGCGAGCGGGTCGCCCTTCGCGAACGCCTTCAGCGTGTTCTTCCGGTACTCGGCGGTGATCTTCGGCGGCAGGGGCGGCGCGTTCCGCGTCACGAGGTCGTCGATGACCGTGACGCCGCGGTGCGCGAGGGCCGCCTCCACCGCCGCAGCCGCGTCCTCGTCCTTCGTCACCGTGATGCCGTCGAACCCGAGCAGCCGGGCCCAGCCGGCGTAGTCGACGCTCTCGACGTCCTGCGAGCCACGCCAGACCGGGTTCCCGTCCTCGGTGCGCATCTCCCACGACACCTGCGCGAGATCGTCGTTGTGCATCACGATCACGACGAACGTCGGGTCGTCCCAGGACGCGAGGTACTTCTTCACCGTGATCAGCTCGTTCATGCCGAGCATCTGGAAGGCGCCGTCGCCGATCGTGCAGACCACGGTGCAGTCCGAGTGCGCGAACTTCGCCGCGATCGCGTACGGCATGGCGCCGTTCATGCTCGCGAGGCGGCCGGACAGGTCCCCCCGCATGCCGCGCCGCAGCCGGATGTGGTGCCCGTACCAGTCGGCGGTCGTGCCGGCGTCGCAGGTGACGACCGCCCCGTCGGGCAGGCGGGCGTTCAGCTCGTGGAAGATGCGGCGCGGGTTGCCGCCGTCCGGGAAGGCGAGCATCGCCTGCGCCGCCATCTCCTGCTCCCAGTCGTGGAAGCCGGCGGCGATCCCCTCCTGCCACGACCGGTCCTCGGTGCGGTCGAGCAGCGGGAGGAGGGCGGTGAGCGTGGACCGCACGTCGCCCCACAGGTTGACCTCGGTCGGGTAGCGGATCCCCAGCTGCTCGGGCTTCAGGTCGACCTGCACGCCGCGGGCCTGCCCCGTCTTCGGCAGGAACTCGCCGTACGGGTAGTTCGTGCCGAGCAGCACGATGGTGTCGCACCCCTCGATCTGGTGCAGGCTCGGCAGCGAGCCGAGCAGCCCGACCTGCTGCGAGTGGTACGGGACGTCGGAGGGGATCACGTCCTTGCCGCGCAGCGCCGTGATGATGCCGGCGCCGATCCGCTCGGCCGCCTCGAGCACCTCGTCGGTCGCGCCGCGAGCGCCCGCTCCCACGAGGAAGGTGACCTTCGAGCCCGCGTTGATCACGTCAGCGGCGCGCTGCAGCTCGTCGGCCGGCGGCGTGATCCGGGTGGACGCGGCGACTGCGCTCGAGCGGGACACCCAGTGCTCGACGCCGAGCTGCTCCGCCTTCATCGCCTGCACGTCGTGCGGCAGCACGATCACGGCGGGCTGGAGGCGGGCGATCGCGGTGCGGAACGCGGTGTCGACGACGGCCTGCGCCTGCTCGGGGGTCGTGATGGTCTGCACGTAGCAGGCGACGTCGGCGAAGACCCGCTCGAGGTTGTCCTCCTGCTGCGTGAAGGTGCCGATCGAGGCGAGGCCCTGCTGGCCGACCAGCGCGACGACCGGCACGTTGTCGCTCTTGGCGTCGTACAGGCCGTTCAGGAGGTGGAACGCGCCGGGGCTCGAGGTCGCGATGCAGACACCGACCTCGCCGGTGAACTTGGCGTGGCCGGTCGCCATGAAGGCCGCCATCTCCTCGTGGGTCGGGCGGATGTACTGCAGGCCGGTGCCCGACCGGTCGGCCGCGCCGAGGGCGCCGTCGAACGCCCCGATGCCGTCGCCGGGGTACCCGAAGACGCGGGAGACGCCCCACTCCTGCATCCGCCGGATGACGAACTCGCTCACCGTGGTGGCCATGACCGCTCCTGTCCGCGGCCTGCTGGTCGCCTGAGGACGGTATGTCCGTCCGCCGTGAGCGAGCCGACCGACCGCTGGGCATCGGTGCCGAGGTCAGCCCGCGGGGGCGGGCTCGCCGGCGACGGACGCGGACTCCTCGCTCGTCGGACGCGAGTCCTTCGGGAAGAGCAGGCTGACGAGCAGGAACACCACCAGCAGGCCTCCCAGCACCAGCAGCGCCGACCGGTACGCCTGCGCTGCGCCGTCGGCGGCGACCGTCGAGAAGAACACCGAGCCGAGCACAGCGACCCCGGCGGACGAGCCGATGGACTGCGCCGCCGTGAGCACGCCGGACGCCGTCCCGACCTCGTGGCCGTCGACCGCGCCGAGGATGATCGTGAACAGCGCGGCGATGACGATCCCGGAGCCGACGCCGGAGACGACGACCCCCGGCACGATCTGCCAGATGGAGAACGCGCCGCCCGCGCCGAGCTCGATCCACAGCAGGGCCGCGCCCGCCAGCTGCACGAGCGGCCCGAGCTGCAGCACGCGGCGACCGAGCCGCTCGGTGAGCACGGCGCCGCTGATCGCGCCGCCCACGGCCGACCCGATCGCGAGCGGCAGGTTGCCGAGCCCCGCCTCCCCGGCGCTGAACCGGTGGCCGATCTGCAGGAACAGCGTGAGCACCAGCTGGTTCCCCACGAGTCCGGCGAAGAAGATCGCGATGCCGCCCAGCCCGACGGTGTACGCCGTCTTGCGGAACAGGCTGGGCGTGACCAGCGGCACCCCGCCGCGATCGGCGAGCCGACGCTGCCGGAGCACGAAGAGCGCGAAGCCGAGCACGGACGTCCCCATGCACAGCCAGGTCCACAGCGGCCAGCCCTGCGACTGCCCCTCGTTCAGCGGCAGGACGAGCAGCGCCGAGGACACGGCCACGGTCGCGGCACCGAGCAGGTCGACGGTCACCGCCCGGTTCCCCGGCGCCCGCGGGATGATGCGCCACGCGACGATCAGCGCCGTGACGCCGATCGGGACGTTGACGAGGAACACGCTGCGCCAGCCGAGGCCGGCGACGTCCGCCTCGATGAGCGCCCCGCCGAGGATCGGTCCGACGATGCCGCCGAGCCCGAAGACCGGCCCGAAGACGCCGAACGCCGTCGCCAGCTCGCGGCCGGAGAGGTTGTCGCGCATCAGTCCGAGCCCCTGGGGCAGCAGCATCGCGCCCGCGAAGCCCTGCACCAGGCGGAGCGCGATCAGCGCGCCGACGGTGGGCGCCAGCGCGCACAGCAGCGAGGCCAGCGTGAAGCCGGCCAGCCCGATCAGGAACATCCGTCGGCGTCCGTACCGGTCGCCGAGGCGTCCGCCCAGGATCAGCCCGGCGCCGAGCGCGAGCGCGTAGCCGCCGATGACCCACTGCAGGGCGACGGAGGTGGCCCCGAGCGACTGCTCGAGCGCTGGGCCCGCGACGTTGACGATGGTGCCGTCGAGCAGATCCATGATCTCGGCCGTCAGCATGACGGCGACGATCAGCCATCGCCAGCGGTAGCCGCCCGTGGATCCGGAGGCATGGGGGGTGGGCGAGGACATGGACGCTCCGTCCAGTAGCACAGCGGAAGTGGCCCTCGGGAGCGAGGACCGTGACTGGCTCGTCAGGACGACGAGGCTGTACTCCGGGTGGAGGCGAGCGAGCAGGACGGGATCGGATCCCGGGCCGGCTCGCTCTTAAGTCGACGGCACGGTAGCACGCGGGTGCCGGGCGCTCCCTACGGCCTGGTCGCGATCCCGTCGAGCCAGAGCGTGTCGGCGTCGTCGCGGTGGACGCCGGTGGTGCCGACGTGCTTCGCGTCGATCCGCTCGCTCTTCTGGATCACGTGGACCATGGCCATGCCGTGCCCGCGGCCGAGGTCGTAGTCCGCCTTCAGCCAGGCGAGGATCTCGCCGGCCTTCGTGCCCGGCGCGTCGAGCCCCTTCTCGTGCGCGATCGCGACGAGCCGCCGCGGGGTCAGCCCCGTCTTCCGCTCGACGGCATCGAGGTACGCCTGGAAGGTCATGCCGTCAGTCTGCCGGTCGGCGCCTACCCTGCCTCCCCACCGCTGTCCAGCCCGCGCGCACTCGACTCCCAGCACGTACGGTCGCCCGATGCTCACGACAGCCGAGGCCGCCCGATGACCGCGTCGGCGGTCGAGACCGAGCGCACCGGCTCGAAGCTGCGGCAGGTCGTCACCGGCCCGCTGCTGTTCCTCTTCATCCTCGGCGACGTGCTCGGCGCGGGCATCTACGCGCTGATGGGGGTGCTGGCGGAGGAGGTCGGGGGCGTCCTCTGGCTGCCGCTCGTCGTGGCGCTGCTGCTCGCGCTGCTGACCGCGGGCTCCTACGCCGAGCTCGTCACCAAGTACCCGCGGGCCGGCGGCGCGGCGGTTTTCGCGGAGCGGGCGTTCGGGAAGCCGCTGCTGTCGTTCCTGGTCGGGTTCTGCATGCTGGCGGCGGGCGTGGTGAGCGCGGCCGGGCTCGCCCTCGCGTTCGCCGGCGACTACCTCGGGACCTTCCTCCCGGTCCCGCCGATCCCCGCCGCGATCGTGTTCCTCGCGATCGTCGCGCTGGTGAACGCGCGCGGGATCCAGGAGTCGACCCGCGGCAACGTGATCATGACCGTGATCGAGGTGAGCGGGCTCGTGCTCGTGATCGTCTGCGTCGGGATCCTGGTGGGCGGCGGCGGCGGGGACGTCTCCCGTGCGACCGAGTTCCCGGCCGGCGCGAACCCGGCGACCGCGACGCTCGCGGCGGCGATCATCGCCTACTACTCCTTCGTCGGCTTCGAGACGTCGGCGAACATCGCGGAGGAGGTCCGCGAGCCGTCGAAGGTCTACCCGAAGGCGCTGTTCGGCGCGCTGCTCACCGCCGGCGTCGTCTACGTGCTGGTCGCGGTCGCCAGCGCGACCGCGCTGCCCGCCGCGCGGCTGAGCGAGAGCTCGGGCCCGCTGCTCGCGGTCGTGTCCGCCTCCGGCGTGCCGATCCCCGACGCCCTGTTCAGCGCGATCGCACTGGTGGCCGTGGCGAACGGCGCGCTGCTCACGATGATCATGGCGAGCCGGGTCACGTTCGGGATGGCCGAGCAGGGGCTGCTGCCGTCGGTGCTGGGCCGTACGCTGACGAAGCGCCGCACCCCGTGGGTCGCGATCGTCGTCACGACGGCGGTCGCGATGCTGCTGACCCTGATCGGCGACCTCTCGCTGCTCGCCTCCACCGTCGTCCTGCTGCTCCTGTTCGTGTTCATCGCGGTGAACGTGTCGGTGCTGGTGCTGCGGCGCAAGCCGGTCGAGCACCGGCACTTCCGGGTGTGGACCTTCGTGCCAGTACTCGGGATCGCGTCCTGCGTGCTGCTGCTCACGCAGCAGGAGGGGCCGGTGTGGCTCGCGGGGGGCGTCGCGCTGGTGGTCGGCGCCGCGCTGTACGCGGTCGCGCAGGTCGTCAGGCGGCGCGCGGACGGCGCTGGCACCGCGGGCATCGGTGGCTCGACCGGTTCATGAACGCCTCGCGCACGATCGGCGTGCCGCAGCGCGGGCACGGCCTGCCCTGCTGCCCGTACGCGTTCAGGCGCTGCGAGAAGTAGCCGGAGGCGCCGTTCACGTTCACGTACTGGGCGTCGAAGCTGGTGCCGCCGTCGGCGAGCGCCCGCTCCAGCACCAGCCGCACCTCGGCGAGCAGGCGCCGCACGGCCGGGCCGCGGAGGCGGTCGGTCGTCGCGTCCGCGTGCAGGCGGGCCGCCCACAGCGCCTCGTCGGCGTAGATGTTCCCGATGCCCGAGACGAGCGTCTGGTCGAGCAGGGCCCGCTTGATGCCGGTCCTGCGCCGCAGCAGGCGCGCGACGACCGCGTCGTCGTCGAAGGCCGGGTCGAGCGGGTCGCGGGCGATGTGCGCGACGTGCTGCGGGACGAGCGCCGCCGCCGTGCCGCGACCGCCCGCAGCGCCGTCCGCCGTCGGCTCGAGCGGGTCGAGCGCGAGCGAGCCGAAGATCCGCTGGTCCGCGAAGGCGACGACGAGGTCGCCGTGCTCCGGGTGCTCGAGCGCGAGCCGCACCCGCAGCTGCCGGTCGGGCTCGGCGCCCGGGGCGCGCAGCAGCAGCTGCCCGCTCATCCCGAGGTGGCCGAGCACCGCGACCGGCGCCTCCCCGTCGCGCGGCTCGACCGGCAGCCAGAGGAACTTGCCGCGGCGGACGGCGCCGGTGAGCCGCCGCCCGACGAGTCGGGCCTCGAAGTCGTCGGCCCCGGCGAGGTGCCGGCGCAGCGATCGGGGCTCGAGCACCTCCACGCCCGCGACCACCGCGCCGGTCACGGCGGGTTCGAGCCCCGCGCGGACGACCTCGACCTCGGGCAGCTCAGGCACGCAGCGCCCGGTACGCCTCCCAGGCCGCGGCGACCTCGGCCTGCTTCTTGCTGGTGCCGGTGCCCGTCGCCGTGACGTCGGCGACCGTGACGGTCGCCGTGAACACGCGCGCGTGCTCGGGGCCCTCGCCGGCGAGCTCGTAGGCGGGCGGCGGCGCCCCGCGTCTGGCCGCCTCCTCCTGCAGCGCGGTCTTCGGGTCGGTGATCGCGCCGGTGGAGGCGGGGTCGTCGACCAGCGGCTGCACGAGCCGCAGCACGAGCGCCTCCGCGGCCTCGCTGCCGGCGGACAGGAACGTCGCGCCGATCAGCGACTCGACGGCGTCGGCGAGGATCGACGGCTTCTCCGCCCCGCGGGTCAGCACCTCCCCGCGACCGAGGAGGAGGAACGTCCCGAGCCCCAGCGTCCGGGCGATCGACGCGAGCGCGACGGTCGAGACCAGACCGGCGCGCCGCTTGGCGAGCGCGCCCTCGTCCTCGTCCTCGTGGGTCGCGTAGAGCATCGCCGTGACGGCGCGGCCGAGCACGCTGTCGCCCAGGAACTCGAGGCGCTCGTTGTCGGCGGTGCCGTGCTCGTACGCGTAGGAGCGGTGCGTCAGCGCGGTCTCGAGCAGGACGGCGTCGATCTCGACGCCGAGCACCGCGAGGAGCGCCGCGCGGTCCGCAGCGGCGCCCACCCGATCAGGCGTCGGCGACGCGGCGGCCCTTGTACTCCAGGTACAGGGGGACGCCGTCCGAGCCCTCGACCACCTTGGCGCGGTGGGGCAGGGAGTACACGACCTTGCCGTTCTCGATCGTCTTGACCAGCGTGGGGGCCTCGGCCTTCCACTGCGAACGACGCGAGCGGGTGTTGCTGCGCGACTGCTTGCGCTTCGGAACCGCCATGACTACTTCTCTTCTCTGCTGTCTGTGTCCCCTGCGCGGCTCTGCTCTCCAGAGCTGAAGGCCTGCAGGGCGCCCCATCTGGGATCCGCGGGCTTCTCGCGCTCGTCATCGGCCGTGATCAGGCTGATGCCGGGACCGAGTTCAAGGTCCTCGCAACCGTCGACGCACTCGGGCTGGAAGGGCAGTGCCAGCACCACCGCGTCCCGCACCACCGGCTCCAGGTCGAGCTGGTCGCCATCGAGCTGGTGGTCGAACGGTTCATCGGCAGGATACCCGAAGAGCTCGGCGAACTCGACTCGCACCCGCAGCGACACCGGGGCGAGGCACCGGGCGCACTCCCCGTCCGCGGTCCCGACGACGGTGCCGGAGGCGAGCACGCCCTCGTGGAGCGACTCCAGCTTCAGGTCGATGTGCAGCGGCGCGCCGTCCTGCACCGCGATCATCCCCTCGCCCAGGTGCTCGGAGACGGTGATGTCGAGCGTCCGCTCGCGCATCTCGCCGGGGTGCCGCACGAGGTCGCGCACGTTCTGGAGGTAGGGGCTGCGCGCGTTCACGGCGGAGCAGTGTACGCGAGCCAGCCGGAGCACGTGAGCAGGCTGCGCGCGCTTCGGCAGGCCACGCGGGCACTTGAGCAGGCTGCGCGCGCTTCGGCAGGCCACGCGGGGCCCGGCCGGCCTGCCGAAGCGCGGACAGCCTGCCGAAGTGCTCATGCAAGCCGGGCACGCGTCCCGTCGAAGGTCAGGAGGAGGCGACCGCCTCCACCGCCGCGAGGGCGAGCCAGGTGTCCACCACCGTGTCGGGGTTCAGGGACATCGTGTCGATGCCCTGCCCGAGCAGCCAGGCCGCGAGGTCCGGGTGGTCGGAGGGGCCCTGGCCGCAGATGCCGACGTACTTCCCGCGGGCTTTCGCGGCCGTGATCGCGATCTCCAGCATGTGCAGCACCGCAGGATCGCGCTCGTCGAACCCGGCCGCGACCAGCGCGGAGTCGCGGTCGAGCCCCAGCGTCAGCTGGGTCATGTCGTTGGAGCCGATGGAGAACCCGTCGAAGTGGTCGAGGAAGCGGTCCGCCAGCACCGCGTTCGACGGCAGCTCGCACATCATCATCACCTGCAGCCCGTTCTCGCCGCGGACGAGGCCGTTGCTCGCCAGCAGCGCGATCACCCCCTCCGCCTCCCCGAGGGTGCGGACGAACGGGATCATCAGCTTCAGGTTCGTCAGCCCCATCTCGTCGCGGACCAGGCGCATCGCCTCGCACTCCATCGCGAAGCACTCCGCGAAGTTTGCAGACAGGTACCGGGACGCGCCCCGGTAGCCGATCATCGGATTCTCCTCGTGCGGCTCGTACAGCTCGCCCGCGACGAGGTTCGCGTACTCGTTCGACTTGAAGTCGGAGAGCCGCACGATCACCGGCTCCGGCGCGAACGCCGCGGCGATCATCGACACCCCCTCCGCGACCCGCTGCACGAAGTACTCCCTCGGCCCGGCGTACGCCTTGATGCGCTCCTGCACGTCCGCGCGGACGTCGTCCGGCAGCGCCGACGGGTCCGCGGCGAGGTCCAGCAGCGCCTTGGGGTGGATGCCGATCTGCCGGTTGATGATGAACTCGAGCCGCGCGAGGCCGACGCCGCGGTTCGGCAGCCGGGAGAACGCGAACGCCTGGTCCGGCGTCCCCACGTTCATCATGATCTTCACCGGGATGTCGGGCATGCCGCCCAGCTGCGTCTCCTCGACCGAGAAGTCGAGCAGGCCCTCGTAGACGAAACCGGTGTCGCCCTCGGCGCAGGACACGGTGACCTCGCGTCCGTCGGCCAGGTCCTTGGTCGCACTCCCCGTGCCGACCACGGCGGGGATGCCCAGCTCGCGGGCGATGATCGCCGCGTGGCAGGTGCGGCCGCCGCGGTTGGTGACGATCGCGCTGGCCCGCTTCATGATCGGCTCCCAGTCGGGGTCGGTCATGTCGGCGACGAGCACCTCGCCCTGCTGGAAGGCGGCCATCTGCCCGACGTCGGACAGCACCCGCACCGCTCCCGCGCCGATCTTCTGACCGATCGCCCGGCCGTCGACGAGCGCGGTGCGGGAGGCGGGCTTGCCGTCGAGGCGGTAGCGGGTGCTGGTCGCGGTCGAGCGCCGCGACTGCACGGTCTCCGGGCGGGCCTGCAGGATGTACAGCCGCCCGTCGCCGCCGTCCTTGCCCCACTCGATGTCCATCGGGCGGCCGTAGTGCTCCTCGATGACCAGCGCGTGGCGCGCGAGCTCGAGCACCTCGTCGTCGGTCAGCGACAGCAGCCCGCGGTCCGCCTCGTCCACGTCGACGAACTCCGTCGTCCGCCCGACCGCCCGGTCCTGCGTGTAGATCATCTTGATCGCCTTGCCGCCGACCTGCCGCTTCAGGATCGCCGGCCGGCCCGCCGCGAGCGCGGGCTTGTACACGTAGAACTCGTCCGGGTTCACGGCGCCCTGCACGACCGCCTCCCCCAGCCCGTAGGAGGAGGTGACGAACACCGCGTCGCGGAACCCCGACTCGGTGTCCATCGTGAACAGCACGCCGGAGGCCCCGATGTCGGAGCGGACCATCCGCTGCACCCCGGCGGACAGCGCCACGACGTCGTGCGCGAAGGCGTGGTGCACGCGGTACGCGATCGCGCGGTCGTTGTAGAGGGAGGCGAACACCTCGTGGACCGCGGTCAGGATCGCCTCGATCCCGCGCACGTTCAGGAACGTCTCCTGCTGCCCCGCGAACGACGCGTCCGGCAGGTCCTCGGCCGTCGCGGAGGACCGGACCGCGAAGGACGCCTCCGCGTCCCCCTCCGTCAGCTCGTCGTACGCCCGCCGGATGTCGGCCTCGAGGTCGGCCGGGAACGGCTGCTGCAGCACCGCCTCCCGGATCTCCTTGCCGACCTTCGCGAGCGTCTCCACGTCGTCGATGTCGAGCCCCGAGAGCAGGCCGTCGATGCGCTCGGCGAGACCGCCGCGCACGAAGCGCCGGTACGCGTCGGCGGTCGTCGCGAAGCCGTCGGGCACGCGCACGCCGAGGTCGGCGAGGCTCGAGATCATCTCGCCGAGGGAGGAGTTCTTCCCGCCCACCTCCTCGAGGTCGGCCAGGCCGAGGTCCGCGAACCAGCGGACGTTGTCACCGCTCGCGGTGCGGTGGGTCGTGGTGGTGGGCGTGGCCGTGGTGCTCATCCGGTGGACTCCTTCGTCGGTGCTGGTCGGCGGTGCTGCTTCGTCAGGTGGTGCTTCGTCGGTGCTGCGGTGCGGTGCCGGAGGCGGGCGCCGAGGCCCGGGCGAGGTGCTGCAGGATCACGGTCGACATCTCCTCGACCGACTTCGCGGAGGAGTCGACGGTGGGGATGCGGTGCGAGCGGAACATCCGGGCGGCCCGGTCGAGCTCCCACGCGCACTGCCCGATCGACGCGTAGGTCGAGGCCGACCGGCGCTCCGTGCGCACCTGGCTGAGCCGCTCCGGCGTGGTCAGGATGCCGAAGCACCGGGCGCGCAGCCGCCGCACGGGCTCGGGCAGGTCGAGGACCTCGAGGTCCTCCGGCACGAGCGGGTAGTTCGCGACGAGCAGGCCGTGCTGCAGCGCGAGGTACATCGTCGTCGGCGTCTTCCCGCACCGGGAGGGGGCGAGCAGCACGACGTCGGCCTTGTCGAGCGCCCGGCCGCTCGCGCCGTCGTCGTGCTCCATCGCGTACTCGACCGCCGCCATCCGCGCGTTGTAGCGCTGGGCGTCGCCGATGCCGTGCAGCCGGGCGGGCCGCCGCGTGCCCGCCCGGTCCAGCACCCCCTCCAGGGTGCGGAGGTGGAGGTCGAAGAAGTCGATGAGGGTGCACCTGGTCGTCAGCAGCACCGTCCGCACGTCCTCGGCCGCCGTCGTCGAGAACGCGATCGCCGGTCCCTCCGCCGCGGCGGCGTCGAGGCGGGCGACGATCTCGGCCGCCTCCTCCACGGTCGTCACGAAGGGCAGGAGGCGCCGCTCGATCGGCAGGTCCGGGAACTGCAGCAGCAGGGCGTTGCCCATCGTCTCCGCCGAGATGCCCGTGCTGTCGGAGATGAAGAAGACCCGCACGACGTCGGGAGCTGGAGGCGTGCGCAGGGCCGTCGCCGGCGTGGCCGAGGTCATGCCGGAAGCCTGGTACCGCCGCGGCAGGATCGGCAGCGATCGCGCCGCGAAGGTCCCTCCGACCCTGCGCATCCGAGAAGATCCGCCGATCTTCCGTCGCTGATCGCCTGTGATCATGACCGGCCGAGGTGCTGCAGGATCACGGTCGACATCTCCTCGACCGACTTCGCGGACGAGTTCACCGTCGGGATGCGGTGCGAGCGGAACATCTTCGCCGCGCGGTCGAGCTCCCACCGGCACTGGTCGATCGACGCGTAGGTCGAGTCCGGCCGGCGCTCGTGGCGGACCTGGCTGAGCCGCTCAGGGGTGGTCAGGATGCCGAAGCAGCGCGCGCGCAGCCGCCGCACCGGGTCGGGCAGGTCGATGACCTCGAGGTCCTCCGGCACCAGCGGGTAGTTCGCGACGAAGACGCTGTGCTGCAGCGCGAGGTACATCGTCGTCGGCGTCTTCCCGCACCGCGACGGGGCGAGCAGGATCACGTCCGCGTCGGCGTAGTGCCGCAGGCTCTCGCCGTCGTCGTGCTCGATCGCGTACTCGACGGCCTCCATCCGCCGGTCGTAGCGGACCTGGTCGTCGACGCCGTGCACCCGGACCGCGAGGTGCAGGGCGCGCGAGCCGAGGATCCTCTCCAGCTGGCCGAGGTGGGAGGAGACGAAGTCGATGATCGGCGCGCGGCTGGAGCGCAGCACGCCGCTGATCGTGTCGTCGGCGATCGTCGTGAACACCAGGGGCTGCCGCGGCCCCTTCATCGCGGCGTCGAGGATCTCGACGGCCTTCCGCGCCTCCGCGATGGAGGTGATGAACGGGATGCGGTGCCGCTCGAAGCGGATGTCCGGGAACTGGACCAGGAGGGCGTTGCCCATCGCCTCCGCGCTGATGCCCGTCTGCTCGGCGACGAAGTAGACCGGGACCGGCGGCGGGCCCGCGGCAGCGGGCGCCGTGGGATCCGGGCCTGCCGCCATGGCCGCTCCTGACGCGTCGTCGACGTCCGAGGTTGTGCGAGTCAACCCCCGCACGATCGCGACTCTAACCCGACGGGCGGCGGAGGGGAACAGCCGGCTTCCGCGAGCGCCGTCGAACCCCACGCGGGCCGAAGGGGCGGAGCACGTCAGCAGGAAGAACGGAGCCGGTCAGCAGGAATCAACACGTCCAGCAGGAACAACTCGCCCGGTTCTTCCTGCCGAAGTGGATTCTTCCTGCTGAAGCGCTCGGCTCAGGGGAGGACGGCGTCGTAGATCGCGATCGCGCGGGCGACCTGCTCGTCCGTGACGATGCACGGCGGCACGACGTGCACGCGGTTGTCCTGCACGAACGGCAGCAGGCCGGCCCCGAGCAGCCCGTGCTTGATCCGCACCATCTCGGCTGGCGGCAGCGGCGTCTTCGTACCCGGGTCCGCCACGAGGTCGAGCGCCCAGAACACGCCGAGCCCGCGGACGTCGCCGATCACGGCGTGCCGCTCGGCGAGGCCGGCGAGGGCGGGCGCGAGCACCTCGGCGCCGATGCGGCGCGCGTTGTCGACGATCCCCTCCTCCCGCATCGCGTCGATCGTCGCGACGATCGACGCCATCGCGAGCGGGTGCCCCGAGTACGTGAGCCCGCCCGGGAACACGCGGGTGTCGAACGCCGCCGCGATGGCCGGCGGGATGATCACGCCGCCGGCGGGCACGTAGCCGGAGTTGACGCCCTTCGCGAAGGTGACCAGGTCGGGCACGACGCCGTCCGGGTTGATCGTCGGGTTCTGGAACGCGAACCAGTCGCCGGTGCGGCCGAAGCCCGCCATCACCTCGTCGAAGATCAGGACGATCCCCCACTCGTCGGCGATCGCGCGGAGGCCGGTGAGCCAGCCGGGCGGCGGCACGATCACGCCGGCCGTGCCCGGCACGGTCTCGACCAGGATCGCGGCGATGGAGGCGGGACCCTCCGCCTCCACGATGCGACGCAGCGCGTGCAGCGCGCGCTCCACCTCCTGCTCCGGCGTCGCCGACCAGAACTCGCTGCGGTACGGGAACGGGCCCCAGAAGTGCACGTGGCCGCGCGCGTACTCGTTCGGCACCCGCCGCCAGTCGCCGGTCGCGACGACGGCCGCGCCGGTGTTGCCGTGGTACGAGCGGTAGGTCGAGAGCACCTTGTCGCGGCCGGTCGTCAGCCGCGCCATGCGGATCGCGTTCTCGTTCGCGTCGGCGCCGCCGTTCGTGAAGAACACCTTCGAGAACGGCTCTCCGGCGACGCCGAGGACACGCTCCGCGGCCACCCCGCGGACGCGGTTCGCATGCGCGGGAGCGACCGTCGGCAGGATCGCGGCCTGCTGCTGGATCGCGGCGACGACCTTCGGGTGGGTGTGCCCGATGTTCGTGTTGACCAGCTGGCTCGAGAAGTCGAGCAGGCGGTTCCCGTCGTCGTCCCAGACCTCGCAGCCGGAGCCGCCCGCCACGACGATCGGCGCGAGGGCGCCCTGCGCGCTCCAGGAGTGGAACACGTGCCGGTCGAGCTCGAGGGTCGTCGCCTCGTCGATGGCCTGCAGGGTCATGGGTGTCCGTCCTCCTGGTCGGTGGCGTCGGTGCTGCGCGGCGCGTCGGGGGCGCCCGGCCGGACGGGCGCGTCGTCGCGCCACTCGATGCGTCGGGTCCCCGGCTCGCTGGTGTCCACGTCGATGCGCGGGGCCGCGTCCGCCTCCGTCGCCGCCGGCGCGGTCGTCAGCTGGTCGTGCCGGGCGTCGTCCTTGGTCACGGCTCGACTCTAGGCGCGGCGCCGGCGTCTGCTCCGACCCGGCACCGCCGACCAGGGGCGCCCCTGGTCGGCGATCCCGGGACCGGACGCGACTACTGGCCGCCTTCCTTCAGGGTGACCGCGACCGGCGCGAACGACGCGCCCGTCACGTCGGCGCCGTCCTTCTTCAGCTCGGCCAGCGCCTTCTCGACGTACGTGTTGGTGTACGCCGTGCTGGGCGGATCCTTCGTGATGATGGTCTTGCCGGTGCCGTCCTTCGCGGTCAGCGCGATCTTCACCGTCCGGTCCCAGAGGGTCGTGTCGATCATGCCGATGCCGTCCGGGCTCGGCCAGATCAGCTTGTTCACCTCGTTCGTCTGCCACAGCTGGTGGCTCGCGCCGAGCTTGCTGCCTGCGGCGACGACGTCGGTCGCCGCCTGCTCGACGTGGTCGCGGGCGTAGATCCAGCCCTTCAGCACCGCCTTGATGACCTTGACCGTCTGGGCCTGGTAGGCCTTGTCGGAGGCGAGCTTGTCGCTCGACGCCCAGAGGGCGTCCTGGTACATGCCGACCCCGTCGTCCGTCCAGTTGACGACGTCCAGGTCGCTCGGCTGGTACAGCTTCCCGGTGGCCGGGTTCTTCGTCTCGAGGATCTGCGCATACTCGTTGTAGACCATCGCCTGCGACGCGGCGATGTCACCGGAGAGCAGCCCCTTCTCGTCGAACGCCTGCTGCACGACCTTCACGTCCTTCGCGGGGTCGAGGCCGGCCTCCGTCATGCCGGCGTAGAGCTCGAACTGGTTGCCGTAGCCCCACGACCCGATGTTCTTGCCCTTGAAGTCGGCGACCGAGGTGATCCCGGTCTTCTTCAGCGACACCTGGAGCGTGCCGGAGCGCTGGAAGATCTGGGCGACATCGGTGACCCCGGCGCCCTGCTCGATCGAGCCGAGCACCTTCGGCACCCACGCCACGGCGTAGTCGGACTTGCCGGACGCGAGCACGGTCTGCGGGACGGTGTCCGGGGCCGCCTCGAGCAGGGTCACATCGAGGCCTTCGTCCGTGAAGTAGCCCTGCTTCACCGCCTCGATGTAGCCGGCGAACTGGCCCTGCTTGACCCACTGGAGCTGGATCTTCACGGGGGTGAGCGCGCCTCCGGAGGACGAGGAGGCGGCCGGCGCGGTGGTGCTCGCGCCCGGGGCGCAGCCGGTCAGCGCGAGCGCCGCGGTGGCGGTGATCGCGAGCATGCCGCCGAGGGCTCGGCGGCGGGTGGGGTGCTGCATCGGTACTCCCTGCTGTGAGATGGACGGTGCGGTTGCTGTGGTGCAGCCCGGACGTGCCGGGACGTCTTCAGAGGCGCGGGCGCGCGACGAGCCATTCGAGCGCGAGGGTCGCGCCGAAGAAGAGCAGCCCCAGCGCGATGGCGCCGGTCACGTACGCCCACGCGGTCGACGTGGCGCTGGTGGCGGCCGCGGAGGTGATCGCCGACCCGAGCCCGTCCTGCGGGCCGCCGAAGTACTCGGCGACGAGCGCGGAGATGACGGCGAGGCTCGAGGCGACGTTCAGGCCCGTGAAGAGGTACGGCAGAGCCCCCGGCACCGTGACCGACCGGGTCAGCTGCCATCCGGACGCGTCGAGGGCCCGCATCAGGTCACGGTGCACCGGCCGGACCTGCCGCAGGCCGCGCAGCGTGTTCAGGAACACGGGGGCGAAGACCGCGATCCCCGCGACGACCTGCCGAGGGCCCTGGGAGTCCGCGCCGTACATGGCGTAGAGCACGGGCGCGACCGACACGATCGGCAGCACCGCCACCGCGGCGACGATCGGGGCGCTCGCGTCGTCGAGGAGCGCGATCCGGCTGGCGAGCGCGGCGAGGACGACCGCGATCACCGCCCCGCCCGCGAAGCCGATCAGCGCGTTCACGCCCGTCGTCGTGGCCGATGCGACCACCAGCTGGGGCGCGAGGAGCAGCTGGGCGATGATCGCGGCGGGCGAGGGCAGGAGGTAGGGCTTGATGTCGAATGCGAGGACGAGCAGCTGCCAGATCGCGAGGAAGAGGATCGCGACGACGACCGGCGGCCAGATCGCCGAGCCGCGGCCGAGCGCGGTCCTCATCGCAGGTCCATCCCGAGGCCGGCGGAGGTGCCCTCGCCGTGCAGCGCACCCCGGACCGCGGTGACCGCTGCGAAGAAGTCGCGCGCCTCGCGCACCCCCTCCTCGCGCACGCCCAGCGCGACCGGCACCACCTCCACGATCCGGCCCGGCCGCGGCGACATGACGGCGATGCGGTCGGAGAGGAACACCGCCTCCGGGATCGAGTGGGTGACGAAGACGACCGCGGCGCCGGTCTCGGCCCGGATGCGGGCCAGCTCGGTCTGCATCCGCTCGCGCGTCATCTCGTCGAGGGCGCCGAACGGCTCGTCCATGAGCAGCAGGCGAGGCCGCTCCGCCAGGGCGCGGGCGATCGCGACCCGCTGCTGCATCCCGCCGGAGAGCTGGTCCGGGAAGCGGTCCGCGAAGTCGGTGAGCCCCACGAGGCGCAGCAGGTCGTCGACGCGGGCGGCGCGCTCGCCCTTGGGCGCGCCGTGCAGCTCCAGCGGCAGCGCCACGTTCGCCCGGACGGTGCGCCACGGCAGCAGACCCGCCTGCTGGAACGCGACGCCGTAGGCGTGGCTCCTCCTCGCCGCGGCCGCCGGCTCCCCGAACACCTCGATCGTCCCGGACGAGGGCACGTCGAGGTCCGCGATCAGGCGCAGCAGCGTCGACTTGCCGCAGCCGGACGGTCCGATGAGGGAGACGAACTCCCCGTCGGCGACCTCGAGCCCGACGTCGGCGAGTGCGTGCACGCTCGACCCGCGGTCGCCGGGGAACACCCTGCTTGCGCCGCGCACGCTGACGGCGGTCATGCCGTGGCCTCCGCGCGCCGGAAGCGCAGGAGGAGGCGGCCCGCTGCCGCGACGAGGGCGGCTGTGACGAGGCCGACCGCGACCGCACCGAGCACGGCGGCCCACGGCCTGGCCGGGTTGCCCGTCGATTGGACCGCGAAGGCGAGGATGGTGCGGCCGATGCCGCCGTCGGTGCCCGTGGACACCTCCGCCACGACCGTCCCCACGACCGCGCTGGCGGCGGCGAGCCGCAGCGCGGGCAGCAGGAACGGCACGCTGGCGGGCAGCCGGAGGTGGATCAGCGTGCGCCACCACCCGGCGCCCTGCGCGTCGAACAGGTCCCGATGCACCGCCTCCGGGGACTCGAGCCCGCGCAGCAGCCCGACCGAGACGGGGAAGAAGGCGAGGTAGGCGGCGATCACGGCGACGCTGCTCCACGAGGTCCATCCGGGCAGCGCGGAGCCCCAGATGACGACGAGCGGTGCGAGGGCGATCAGGGGCACCGTTTGGCTGAGCACGATCCACGGCAGCAGGCCGCGCTCCGCGATGCGGAACCTGGCCATCAGCAGCGCCAGCGCCGCCCCGGCGACGAGCCCGATCGCGAACCCCTGGGCCGCGATCGCCAGCGTGGTCACGCTGGCCGCGAGCACGGCGGCGCCGACCGTCGTGCTGCCCGGCAGCGAGCTGATCGGCCGGAGCAGCTCCGCGGCCGTCGTCCACACGTGCGGCATGTCGCCGTCGTCGGTGCGCGGCAGGACGAGCGTGCCCGCGACGCGCACACCCGCGGCCGGCCCCACCGCCTTGTACGCCTCCCAGACCAGCATGAGGACCAGCACCCCGGCGAGCGTCAGCAGCGCGCGCCGCAGCAGCGGATGCGGTCCGCGCCGCGGGCGCGGCGCGACGAGCGCGGCGCTCATGTCCGCGGCGGCCGGCAGCGCCTCGGTCACGACTTCGCCGTCACGGCGTCGCGCAGGTCCGGGATCACGGTCTCGCCGTACTGCCGCAGCGTCTCCTCCTTGTTGTCGTGCTGGAGGTAGACGGCGAACTGGTCGACGCCGAGCGCGCGGAGGCGTTCCAGCTTCGCGATGTGCTCCCCCGCCGTGCCGAGCACGCAGAACCGGTCGACGATCTCGTCCGGCACGAACGCGGTGTGCGTGTTCCCGGCGCGGCCGTGCTCGTTGTAGTCGTACGACTCGCGGGCGCGGATGTAGTCGGTGAGCGCGGACGGCACCGCCGACCCCTCGCCGTACTTCGCGACGATGTCGGCGACGTGGTTGCCGACCATGCCGCCGAACCAGCGGCTCTGCTCCCGCGCGTGCGCGAGGCCCGCCTCCGTGCCGTCGGTGACGTAGGCGGGTGCGGCGACGCAGATCGTGATCGAGTCGGGGTCGCGGCCGGCGTCGGCCGCGGCCTTCCGGACGGAGGCGATCATCCACTCGGTGATGTCGACGTCGGCGAGCTGCAGGATGAAGCCGTCCGCGACCTCGCCCGTCAGCTTGAGCGCCAGCGGCCCGTACGCGGCGACCCACACCTCGAGCTCGGAGCCGGTGCTCCACGGGAACCGAAGAGTGGCGCCGTTGTGCTGCACCGACCGGGAGTTCGCGAGCTCCCGGATGACGTGGATCGACTCGCGCAGCGTCTTCAGCGTCGTGGGGGCGCCGTTCGTGACGCGCACCGCGGAGTCGCCCCGGCCGATGCCGCACACGGTGCGGTTGCCGTACATCTCGTTCAGCGTCGCGAAGACGGAGGCGGTGACGGTCCAGTCGCGCGTCGCCGGGTTGGTGACGAACGGGCCGACCTTGATGCGCCTCGTCTCGGCGAGGATCGCGGAGTGGATGACGTAGGGCTCCTGCCACAGCAGGTGGGAGTCGAACGTCCACACGTGGCTGAAGCCGTGCGCCTCCGCCAGCCTCGCCAGCTGCACGGTCCGCGACGCGGGCGGATTCGTCTGGAGGACGGCGCCGAACTGCATCGTTCTTACTCGCTTCGCTCGGGAGCGGTCCGCGCGCGACCGGCTTCGCCGGCCCCGGCGGACGCGCCGCTCCGCCGCTGGCGCGGCTCCGCGGCAGGCCCTGGCGCGCCTGCGAAGGAGCGGCCGCATGAGCGGCCGGGGCGCTGCGCGCCCCTCCCGGGTCGCGACGGGACCGGTCCGTTCCGCATCAGATCAAGTACTGCGAGAGGCCGCGCTTGAGGTAGCGGCCGTCGCCCTTCGAGCCCAGGTACTCGCCGCCGTCGACGATCACCTTGCCGCGGGACAGCACGGTGTCGACGTGCCCGTCGACCTCGAACCCCTCCCACGCTGAGTGGTCCATGTTCATGTGGTGCGTCCGGCCGGGTCCGACGCCGATGGAGGTGTGGCCGGCCGGGTCGTAGACGACGACGTCCCCGTCGGCGCCCGGCTGGATCACGCCCTTCCTGCCGTACAGGCCGAACATCCGCGCCGGCGTCGTCGAGATCAGCTCGACCCACCGCGGCAGGGTGATCTCGCCCGTCACGACGCCCTGGTACAGCAGGTCGAGCCGGTGCTCCACCGAGCCGATGCCGTTCGGGATCGCCCGGAAGTCGCCGAGGCCCAGGTCCTTCTGGCCCTTCATGCAGAACGGGCAGTGGTCGGTCGAGACCATCTGCAGGTCGTTCGTCCGCAGGGCCTGCCACATGTGCTCCTGATGCCGGTCCTCCTTCGACCGCAGCGGGGTGGAGCAGACCCACTTCGCGCCCTCGAAGTCGCCCCACTCCTCCCCCACGGCACCCAGCTGGTCCTCGAGCGACAGGTACAGGTACTGGGGGCACGTCTCCCCGAAGACGTTCTGCCCCGCGTCCCGCGCCGTCGCGAGCTGGGCGACCGCCTGCTTCGCGGAGACGTGCACGACGTAGAGGGGCGCGCCCGTCACGTTCGCGAGCATGATCGCGCGGTGCGTGGCCTCCTCCTCCATCTGCCAGGCGCGGGCGACGCCGTGGAAGTAGGGCGCCGTCTTCCCGGCCTCCACCAGCTGCTCCGCCAGCACGTCGATCGCCGGGCCGTTCTCCGCGTGCATCATCGTCAGCAGCCCCGTGGAGGCGGACACCTGCATGGCGCGGAGGATCTGCGCGTCGTCCGCGTAGAAGACGCCGGGGTAGGCCATGAACAGCTTGAAGCTGCTGATGCCCTCGTCGATCAGCCTCGGCAGGGTCGCGAGCGCCTCCGCGTCGACGCCGCCGACGATCTGGTGGAAGCCGTAGTCGACGGCGCACTGCCCGTCTGCCTTCGCGTGCCAGGCCGCCAGGCCGTCGAGCACCCGCTCCCGCGTCCGCTGGACCGCGAAGTCGATGATCGTGGTCGTGCCGCCCCATGCCGCGGCGCGGGTGCCGGTCTCGAACGTGTCGGAGGCGTTCGTGCCGCCGAACGGCAGCTCCATGTGGGTGTGGGCGTCGATGCCGCCGGGGATCACGTACCGTCCCGCGGCGTCGATCACGGTGTCGACGTGCCCCTCCACATCGAACCCGAGCAGGGTCGACCCGGGTGCCAGGACGGCGGCGATCGTCTCCCCGTCGATCAGCACGTCCGCCTGGGCACTGCCGGTCGCGTTCACGACCGTGCCGTTCTTGATCAGCGTCCTCGACATGAGGCTCCTTCGGGTGGAGAGATTCGGGTCAGGGGGCGGTGATCGCCGTGTAGGAGTCGGGGCGGCGGTCCCGGTAGAACTGCCAGTCGTTCCGCACCTGCCGGATCAGGTCGAGGTCCAGGTCGCGGATCACGACCTCCTCCTCCGTCCTCGACCCGAGGTCGCCGACGAGGTTGCCGCGCGGGTCGAGGAACTGGCTCGAGCCGTAGAAGTCGACGGCGAGCTCGCCGTACTCGTTGTCCTCGCGCCCGACCCGGTTCGCCGCGGCGACGAAGTAGCCGTTCGCGGCGGCCGCGGCGGCCTGCTCGATCTCCCACAGCCGGTTCGACAGCCCGGGCTTCGTCGCGTTCGGGTTGAAGACGATCTCGGCGCCGTTCAGGCCCAGCTCCCGCCAGCCCTCCGGGAAGTGCCGGTCGTAGCAGATGTAGACGCCCACCTTCCCGACCGCGGTCGAGAAGACCGGGTAGCCGAGGTTGCCCGGGCGGAAGTAGAACTTCTCCCAGAAGCGGTCGAGGTTCGGGATGTGGTGCTTGCGGTACTTGCCGAGCACCGTGCCGTCGGCGTCGACGACGACCGCGGTGTTGTAGTACACGCCGGTCTGCGCCTCCTCGTAGATGGGCAGCACCGTGACCACGCCCAGCTCCTTCGCGAGCGCCGCGAACCGGGTCACGACCGGTCCGTCGGCCGGCTCCGCGTAGTCGTAGTACTTCGCGTCCTCGGTGATGCCGAAGTACGGGCCGTAGAACAGCTCCTGGAAGCAGATCGCCTGCGCGCCGTCGGCGGCCGCGGAGCGGGCGAACCCCTCGTGCTTGTCGAGCATCGACGCCCTGTCCCCGGTCCACGTCGTCTGGGTGATGGCTGCTCTGATGGTGCTCACCAGGCTGAGCCTGCCCCTCCCCTGTTTCGGCGGCAAGACGGGATCGTTGCGTTCCGGAGTCGAACGCGCCGGAGCCGGCCCGGTCGCGGGCTGCCTAGGCTCGAGGGATGGAGCCGCTCCGCGTCGTCGTCCTCGCCGGCGGGGTCGGCGGGGCGCGCTTCGTCCGCGGGCTGCGCGCCCACCTCCGATCCCTCGACGGGCCGTCGGCGGACGTCACGGTGGTCGCGAACACCGGGGACGACGTCTGGCTGGCCGGCCTGCGCGTCACCCCGGACCTCGACTCGCTGCTGTACACGCTCGCGGGCGTGAACGACGAGACCCGCGGGTGGGGCCGGGCGGAGGAGACCGAGCGCGTCGCCGGCGAGCTGGCCGCGTTCGGCGTGGGCTGGCCGTGGTTCACCCTCGGCGACCTCGACCTCGGCACCTGCGTCGCGCGGACCTCGATGCTGCGCGACGGCCTGCCGCTGTCCGCCGCGGTGCAGCGGCTCGCGGCGCGCTGGCCGATCGGCGTGCGGCTGCTGCCCGCGACCGACGACGAGGTGGAGACGCACGTCCTCACCGACGAGGGCGAGCTGCACTTCGAGGAGTGGTGGGTGCGCACCCGCGCGGCGCTGCCGGCGAGGGCGTTCGTGCAGCCGGGGGTGGAGGCGGCCAGGCCCGCGCCGGGCGTCGTGGAGGCGATCCGCGACGCGGACGTCGTGCTGCTCGCCCCCTCCAACCCGGTGGTGTCGATCGGCACGATCCTGACCATCCCCGGGATCCGGGAGGCGCTCGCCGCGACCCCCGCGCCGGTCGTCGGGCTCTCCCCCGTCATCGGCGGGTCCGTCGTGCGCGGCATGGCCGACGCGTGCCTGACCGCGATCGGCGTCGCGACCGACGCGGGCGCGATCGCCCAGCACTACGGCCCGCGGTCCGCCGGCGGGGTGCTCGACGGCTGGCTCGTCGACGAGGTGGACGCCGCCGCGCTCCCGGCGCTCGCCGCCGCCGGCATCCGGGCGGGTGCCGTGCCGCTGTGGATGACGGACGACATGGCGACCGCGGCGATGGCGGCCGCGGCGCTGCGACTCGCCCGCGAGCCCCGGTGACGGCGGCGCGAAGCGGGATCGCGCAGCCCGCGCTGGCCGGAGTCGTCGGGACGCTCACCGGCTTCTTCGGCTCGGTCGCGGTGCTGCTGGCCGGCCTGACCGCGGCAGGCGCCTCCGCCGCGCAGGCCGCCTCCGGGCTGGCCGCGCTGTGCCTCGCGAACGGCGCGCTGTCCATCGCGGTCTCGCTCCGGCTGCGCATCCCGGCGTGCTTCGCGTGGTCGACGCCGGGCGCCGCGCTGCTGGTCGCGGCGCATCCCGCCTCATTCGGCACGGCGGTCGGCGCCTTCGTGCTCGCCGGCCTGCTCGGCGTCGTGACCGGCGCGGTGCCCGCGTTCGCGCGCTGGATCGACCGGATCCCCGCCGCGCTGACCGGCGGGCTGCTCGCCGGGGTGCTGCTGCCGTTCTGCCTGGCGCCGGTGCGGGAGGCGGTGGTGACCCCCTGGCTGGTGCTGCCGCTCGTCGCGGGATGGCTGGTGCTCTCCCGGTTCGCGCCGAGGGCCGCCGGCCCGGGCGTGATCGTCGCGGCACTCGTCGTCACGGTGCTGCAGGGCTCGGCGGGCGCCGTCCTCGCGCCCCTCCCCGTGCTCACCGCGCCCGCCCTCGACCCGGTCGGGATCGTGGCGCTCGGGGTGCCGCTCTACCTCGTCACGATGGCGGGCCAGCAGCTGCCCGGCATCGCCGTGCTGAAGGCGAACGCGTACGTGCCGCCGACGCGGCTGGCGCTCGTCGCCTCAGGGGCCGTCAGCGCGGTGGCCGCCCCGTTCGGCGCGGTGCAGGCGAACCTCGCGGCCATCACCGGCGCGATCATGGTCGGGCCGGACGCCGGCGCGGACCGGGACCGCCGCTGGATCTCGGGCGTCGCCTCCGGCTGCACCTACATCGTGCTCGCCGCGACCGCCGGCGTCGTCGCCGGGCTCGTCGGCGAGCAGCCGCCCGCGCTCGTGGAGGCGGCCGCCGGGCTGGCGCTGATCGGCGCGTTCGTCGGCGCCGTGGCGTCGGCGATCGAGCGGCCGGGCACCCGCGTCGCGGCCGCGGTGACCTTCCTGGTCGTCGGCTCGGGGGTGGCCGTCGCCGGCGTCGGCAGCGCGCTGTGGGGCCTCGTCGCGGGCGGCGTGGCGCTGGCGGTGACGACCCGACGCCCCTGATTCCGTTTTGAAGGAACTTGTCGCGCGCTCGGCGAGAAGTTCCTTCAAAACGGAATCGGTCGCTCGGAGCGCGCGCGGCGGCCGATACGCTCGGTCGCAGGCACCGCTCGCGACGGAATCGGTCGCCGATCCGCTCGGAGGTCCCCGATGCCGAAGACCGTGTTCGACCGGCCCGTCGACGAGCGGCTGGTCGACGCAGCCCTCGCGGGCAGCACGCAGGGCAGCTTCTGGCTCGACCGCACGCCCGGCGACCGGCACCCGGCGCTGACCGCGGGCCTGACCTGCGACCTGCTCGTCGTCGGCGGCGGCTACACCGGGCTCTGGACGGCGCTGCAGGCGAAGCGCCGCGATCCCGGCGCGCGGGTCGTCGTGCTGGAGGCGCGCACGAACGGGTGGGCCGCCTCCGGCCGGAACGGCGGCTTCGTCGAGGCGAGCCTGACCCACGGCGAGACCAACGGCCGCACCCGGTTCGCGACCGACTACGACGCGCTCGACGCGGACGGGCTCGAGAACCTCGACGCGATGGAGGCGGACGTCCTCGGCTTCGATCGGAACGCCGACTGGGAGCGCTCCGGCGTCCTCGGCGTCGCGACCGAGCCGCACCAGGTCGCCTGGCTCGAGGAGGAGCACGACGGCGAGCGCGCCCGCTTCCTGGACGGGCCGGCGATGCGCGCGGAGGTCGCCTCCCCCACGTACCTCGGCGGCCTGCTGCGGCCGAGGGACGGCGCGCTCGTCGACCCCGCGCGGCTGGCGGACGCCCTCGCGCACGCCTGCGCGGCCGAGGGCGTCGAGCTGTTCGAGCGCACCCCGGTTCTCGGCATCGAGCGCGCGGGCACCGGGGTCGACGCCCGCACCGAGGCCGGCACGGTGCACGCCGACCGGGTCGTGCTCGCGACGAACGCGTTCCCCGCCCTGCTCACGCGCCTCCGCCTCTTCACCGTGCCGGTCTACGACTACGTGCTGATGACCGAGCCGCTGTCCGCCGCCGACCGCGCCGCGATCGGCTGGCAGGGCCGGCAGGGCATCGGCGACAGCGCGAACCAGTTCCACTACTACCGGCTGACGGACGACGGACGCATCCTGTTCGGCGGCTACGACGCGATCTACCACTACGGAGGGCGCATCCGGCCGGAGTACGAGGAGCGGCCCCAGACCTTCCGCAGGCTCGCCGCCCACTTCGCGCTCACCTTCCCGCAGCTGGCGCACGTGCGGTTCACGCACCGCTGGGCCGGCGCGATCGACACCTGCTCCCGGTTCTGCGCCTTCTTCGGCACCGCGTGGGGCGGTCGGGTCGCCTACGCCCTCGGCTTCACCGGCCTCGGCGTCGGCGCGACCCACTACGCGGCGGACGTGCTGCTCGACCTGCTCGACGGGCTCGAGACGCGGAGGACGACGAACCCGATGGTCCGCTCGACGCCGCTGCCGTTCCCGCCCGAGCCGGCGACCTGGCCAGCGGTGCAGGCCACCCGCTTCGCGCTGGACCGCGCGGACCACCGGGAGGGGCGTCGCGGCGCGTTCCTCCGCACCCTCGACGCCGTGGGACTGGGGTTCGACTCGTGACCGGAGACCTGCTCGTGCGGAACGGCCGGCTGTTCACGCCGTCGGGCGTCGTCGACGCGGCCCTGCTCGTCCGGGGCGGCCGGATCGCCGCGATCGGGCCGGACGCGGTCGAGGCCGCGCCCGGCGGGACCGCCGAGCTCGACGCCCGCGGCGCCCTCGTGACGCCCGGGTTCCAGGACTCGCACATCCACCCGTACCACGCGGGCATCGACCTGCTGCGGCTGGCCCTGAACGACGAGCGGACCGCGGCGGGCCACCTCGAGCGGATCGCGGCGTACAGCGCCGCGAACCCGGACCTCGAGTGGATCAGGGGCAGCGGCTGGGGCATGGAGGCGTTCCCCGGCGGGGTGCCGACGGCGGCCGCGCTCGACGCGGTCACCGGAGGGCGCCCGGCCTTCCTCGCCAACCGCGACGGGCACGGCGCCTGGGTCAACACCGCGGCGCTCGAGCGCGCGGGGATCACCGCGGCGACCCCCGATCCGGTCGACGGGCGCATCGAGCGCGACGCGAGCGGCGCACCGATCGGGATGCTGCAGGAGGGCGCGATGGACCTCGTGTCCGACCTGCTGCCGGCGACCACC